>JANNMS010000151.1:0-49996 GCA_031398055.1 Saprospirales bacterium
AAATTTATTTCGACCCTGCCGTGGTCTAAATAAATTTCGACCTCCAAAACACAATTGAAATTTATGAAAAACTACATCTCACTTTTCGCCTTGCTGTTTTGCTTTTCGGCTTGCAAAAACACGCCCGACCCAGCCGTTAAAATTTTAAATTTAGAACAAAAACTCGCGGCAAAATATGACCCGGCGGATGCCAAAGAATTGGTCAATGCCTACCGCGACGCTGTAAAAACATACCCAGACCGCCATGCCGAAAACCTCCAATTTTTGACCAAAGCCGCTGATATTCAATTCTTTAAGTTCACCGATGGCGTTTCGGCTGCCCGTTTTTTGGACGATGCGATTGCCCATCATTCCGATGGTAAAAATTTGACGGAGGTCATCAAATTGTACGCCCAAATTTGGAATGCAAACCTGTACAAATCTGCCCCCGCTTCGCATCTCGACCCGGACGACATTGATAAAATGAAAACAAATTTGATGCGCAACACGATTTGGATGGACTCGGCTTTGATGCGTTTGGACAAAAAGATCACCGCGTCTTTTTCGACTGGTTTGGATAAAACAGCCTGCCGCGAGTTCATTGATATTTCAGAAAGTTATGCCGATATTTTGGGAAAAGCTGACCCTGAAAAATATTTTGACCTGCTGAACCGCGCCGGTTCGCTTGCCAAAACTTGCGAAAACCCACAAAAAGCAGTGGCACTTTACCAACGACTTTTGGAAAATCAGCCCGCCGCACCGAAAGCCGGGCAGGTCGCTTTCATGCTTGGATACGTTTATGAAAATGATTTGAAAGACTTAGAAAAAGCAAAAACGGCTTACGAAAACGTCTCAAAAAATTACCCAAATGACAAAGACATGGTTTTCAGCGCAAAAATGGCCATCAAAAATCTGGGAAAAACACCGGAAGAAATCCTGAAAGCAGCAGGAGTCAAATGAACGATGAACTATAAACATTGTGGCGTTCATAGTTTATAGTTCATAGTTCATCGTTCTTAAACGGGTGTCTTTGCTGCCATTCTTCTACCGGTTTCAAATAATCGAGCATCGTTTCCGCGAATTTATTGGCAAAACTATTTTGGTGCCGCAGATAACAATACAAATCTGAGGGCACCGCGCCCACCGAACTTTTGATTTCCAAAGCCGTCCGCGCAAAAACGATGCGGTGCGCCCCAGCCTCGATGCCCTGCCGGATGATGTCGTACAAAATATTGAGGTAAAGTTGATAATCGTGGTTCAGCGATTTTTCGTAGCCCAAAAAGTGCGCTTCCAATTCGTCGCCATTTTTGATGGTGGTAAAAAAAGCGACCATTTCGTTTTCCAAAAAAAAGCCGAACGCCCGAAAATTTTCGGGCACGTCCCGCCGCAGCGCAGTCAAATAATTTTCGTTCAAATCCACCATGTTGAACCCCGCGTTTTGCGCGATTTCTTCGTACAAATGATAGATTTTGGGCAAATCGCGCAGCATTTCGGCGTAGCCAAGTTCGTGTTTGGTGACACCGTCGAGTTTTTTAACCGCCCGTTTTGCCCGCGTCCGGTATTTTGTGGACATCGAATTGAGGTATTCATCGAAAGAATTCCACCGCAAATCCAGCGACATATTTGGCTGGATTTCGAACATCGTAAAGTTTTTTTCTTCCAAAAATTGACTGCGATTTTGCTGGGTCGGGTCAACATCTTTCACCAAAATCACAGGCATTTTGACGCCCGCCCGCTGCATTTCTTTCAACAAATCGGTCGTGGATTTTTCCAAAATTTCGAGTGCTTCACGCTGGCTAATTTCCTGATAATCAAAATGATAGCCATGCTCACCGGTCAAAAGCATGTTGCCCAAAATCAAAACATCGGCGGCAACTTGCCCGGCAATTTTCTTTTTGAACCAGTTGCCGAGTGCGGTAAAAAAACAGGCATCTTTTTCGGTCGAAGTTAAATCCCGGATGTTGTCGTCGGCTTTGAAATATTTAATTTGACAATACGCCACGCCAATCGGCTGCTGATTTTTGTAAAAAACCGTGTAGGCAAAACGCATCCCGAGCGGTGGATTTTTTTCCAAAACTTCCAAATATGGCCGTTGCAAAAAAAAGTCATTTTTGGGCGCGGCAGCATCCCAATCCTCCCCCGCCGCGGCGACGGTTCGGAAAAAGGAAAAATGAAAAACAGGAGTTTGGACGTCAGGAATTTCCAAGAAAATAGAAGGATTTGACACGTAATTAATGTGGTAATTGGATAATCTGTGAATTGGATAATGCCTTTGGCAAATACAAAAACGCAAGTTTTTTGGGTTGGTTGTAAAAATTTATCGCCCAGCCATCACCGCTTTTCGCCGATGTTTTGGAAAAATCTCCGCCAAATCTTCGGCCAACGAACTCCGGTCTGGAAAAGCCGCGACCACTTTTTGAATCAATTCGACGGCCATTTTCACCTCGTTTTTCACCACCAAACCTTGCAAAATATCTTTCAAAACGGCGTTCGCCGGGCGGCCAAAATGCTCGGACAAATAAACTTCGAACATTTCAAAATACTGGTTTTTCAGCCAGTCGTGGCGTTCGCCCAAAAATTTGGATTCATATTTTTGGAGCAAAGGCAGGTTTTTTTCACTGGCCAAAAATTCAGCCAACACGTCCAAATCGCCCGAATCGGACAAAACAGCCGCGATTTTTTGGCTGTCTCCCGTGCTTTTCAACTCTTTTATCAGGTTTTGAAATTCTTTGTCCCACGATTTTCCTGCGATTTCTTTCATTTTCCGCAGCATTTCAAAACTGCCCGACCGCGAAAACCGGTGGCGATAACCTTTCAACATCCGTTTTTTGTCGCCCGTTTTTTCGGCGGTCAAAAGCAGCAAATCTTCCAATTCGCGGCGGTGACCGGCGTGAAAAATATTTTGTTCCAAAAAATGTTCGCCCAGCAAAGTCAAAGCATTGTGGCAATTCAGGTAAAAAAGTTGGACGAGGCACTCGTGAATGGCTTCGGGGCTTTTTGAAAAATCGTCGAGCACCCGGATTCCCGCTTTTTCCATGCCCCGCCGGTCGAGCGATGCGAGGTACAAAACGAGCACAAAAACCGGCACGGGCTGTGGCGAACGGAAAAACAAATCCGTGATTTCGTCATATTTTTTGGACTGTGCAGCCACCCACGAAATCAACGAACGTTGCATTTCTTTTGGAAAAAGGCCATTTTCAGCCGCTTCGAAAGCAAATTTCCACTGCCGCTCGCGGAGTTCGGGCGAAAGCAATTCTGGCTCAAAACTTTGGATTTGCGTCCAAGAATTTTCAACAACCGGCAACAAAAAATCGCGCCGCGTTTCGCCGATTTGCTCCATCAACGGGTTGATTTTCAACAAAATAGACGAGGCCAAATTGAAAACTGCGAAAAAATTGCCGATGGATTTTGCGGATTCCAACTGTTTTTCGAGTTCGTCCAAAACATGGCGCAGGCGCCGAAAATCTTTGTCCGGAAACGCTTTTGCTGTCAAATTTTTGGGCAAAACCGAGTCGAGCAATTGCAAAAAATGTTTCTCCGAATCGTCTTCGCCAGCAGCAAACCACGTTTTCAGGGCAAGCGAAAAATCTTTGTCGCGGCGGGCATAATCTCTGACAAATTCCAACAAATTGGCCGGTTCGACCTCCGAAAGTACGGTCGTCACGGTAAAACGCCCGGCCAACGGCTCGTCTTTTACCTCTTCTTTGAGTTGTTTTTCGAGGTTTTTTTGTTCCAAAAATTGACGCACCTGCAAAAGCACCGCAGCCACGTGCACGCACATCATCCGTCGCCCTTCCTGCCAACATTCGCAGGTAAATGCACTGATTTTGTGCGGCGTGATGACCGTTTCGACCTCGTAACTCAACGAAATTTCGGGCTGCACCTGCCCCACCCACATGTGTTTTTCGACCTCTCGCAGCCCGCGCACCTTGCCGTCGTTGTGCAATTTCCAGGCTGCCTCCGACATCGCCGGGGCAATTTTTTGGTCAAAATCTTTTAACCAGAGTTTCTGCATTTGTTGGGAATGAAATAAACTTCAAATGTAGGTCGGGAAATCGGAAACGGCCAAACTTGAAAATGGAGGTCGAAATTTATTTCGACTTTGTTGGTCGGAATAAATTCCGACCTCCAACCTACTTTTGACCGATTTTTAATTAAAAAAAACATGAAGTTGAAATTTTTCCCGCTTGCCATTTTCCTTTTCCTGCTCGGCTGCGACGACCACGACGCGGCATTGTTGGAAAAAATGAAAACCGATTTTTCGGAAGCTACCCAAAATTTGCCGGACACCGAAAACCTCCAAAAACAACTCACTGACCTCCAAACTTTGATGAACGCCGCACCCGACGAACTCCGAAATTCACAAAATTTTGGGGCAACTTTTTCAGAATTGTCTTCAAAAATCGGCGGCCTCGGCATGAAAACCACCGCGATGCAAAGCCAACTTTTGGACATGGATGAACGGATGGCTGCGCTGATTTCAAATTACGAATCCAAAAAAATCAGCACCGCCGATGCCAAAATTGAATACGAAACTGCGGGTTCTGGACTGGTCGAAGCGGCGGGCGGATTGCGGCAGGCGGAGCAGGAATTTGATGTTTTGTCCACAGAATATGCCAAAATGATGGCTTCGTGGCGTGCCGAAATTGAAAAATAAAAATCTAAAATCCATGTCCAAAATCCAAAATCCAAAAATCGTTTTGCTCGGCGCAGGCCGGTTGGCTACGTGGTTTGCCGTCCGTTTTTTGGAAAAAAAAATGGGTTTGGTTCAAATTTTTAATCGAACGGCAGACGCTGCGCAAAAACTTTCCGAAAAAACGGGCGTGCCGTGGACAAACGATTTTTCAAAAATTTTGCCCGACGCCGATTGGTATATTTTGGCGGTGCGCGACGATGCGGTTTTTGAGGTGGCTGAAAAATTGGCGGAAATCCATCCTGCTGGTTTGGTCACGCACGTATCCGGGGTGACGTCGGGCGAAAAATTGAAGTCGTTTTTTTTGCGGAGCGGCGTTTTTTGGCCGTTGCAAAGTTTTTCGGCTGAAAAAAAACCGGATTGGAAAACGATGCCGATTTGTTTGGATGCCGCTGCCGATTCCGATTTGATTTTTTTGGAAAATATGGCGCGAAAAATGGGCGCAAATCCGAGCCGAATCAATGATGAACAGCGCGCAAAACTCCACGTTGCGGCAGTTTTTGCAAATAATTTTACAAATCACTGCCTTGTGATTGCTGAAAAATTGCTCGGCGAAGCAGACCTTTCGCCGACACTTCTTGAACCGCTCGTCCGCGAGACTTTTGAAAAAGCACTCCAAATTTCACCTGCCGCCGCCCAAACCGGCCCCGCCCGCCGGGGAGATTTGGCAACCCTCGAAAAACATTTGTTGATTCTGAAAAACGACCCGCTGCGGCAGGATATTTATCGAAAAATGTCCGAAAGCATCGCGGAAACGCGCGATTTGACAACTTTTTAAAAGTTGTCAAATCTTCACTTTACCTTCAATCCTTCTTTTTTCACTAAAATTTTAAACGAAAAATTTCAACATGCAGAACTTCAACGCAAATCGGCTTTTCACCGCTTCCTGTTTTGCTTTGGTCACGACGGCCTTTGCATTTGCCATCCGGGCAGGACTTTTAGAAACTTTCCGAACGGAATTCAACCTCACCGGCGAGCAATTGGGCATGATAAACCTGCTCGTCATCGGCATCGGTTTTCCGGTAGCGACGGTCGCAGGCGGCCTACTTTATAACAATTTTGGCCCGAAAAAAATGATGATGATTGCTTTGGTCTGCCACTTGCTCGGCATTTTGATGACCATCGGCGCGACGGGTTACACGATGCTTTTGGTGTCCAGTTTTTTTGTTGGTTTTGGCAACGGCATGGTCGAAGCGGCCTGCAATCCGATGGTCGCCGGGATGTATTCGAACAACAAAACCACGATGCTCAACCGTTTTCACGTCTGGTTTCCGGGCGGGATTTTTCTGGGGGCATTGATTTCGTTTGCCATTTCGGCGGCTGGGCTGCCATGGCAAGCGCAAATGGCGGTCATGCTGATTCCTACCATAATATATGCATACCTTTTTTGGGGACAAACTTTCCCGGAAAACGAGGCCGCCGGGCAAACCAGCATCACTGAAAATTTGGCTGGAATGGCCGTTCCGCTGTTCTTTTTCATGGCTTTTTGCATGGTTTTGACCGCAAACACAGAGTTGAGCACGCAACAATGGGTTGATTCACTTTTAAGGAGCACGGGCGCAAAACCGATGTTGGTGCTTGCTTTGACCACTGGTTTGATGGCGGTGGGTAGATTATTTGCCGGGCCGTTGGTGCATCGGTTCAATCCGACGGGGGTTTTGTGGGCATCTTCTGCCATCGCTGCGCTCGGCATTTTCTTGTTGAGCAAAGCGACGGGCGGCATGGTTTATTTCGCGGCCATCATGTTTGCCGTCGGTGTTTGTTATTTTTGGCCAACGATGATTGGTTTTGTCAGTGAATATATCCCAAAATCGGGGGCGTTGGGGATGTCAATTATCGGTGGAATCGGGATGTTGGCGACCGGTTTGGCGCAGCCGATTGTTGGAAAATGGATTGACGATGCGAAAAAAGTGGCCGAAAATTCGAACGTCGCGCCAGACATGGTGAATTTGGTGGCGGGGCAAGCGACGCTTTCGAGGTTGCTTTATTTTCCTTTGATTTTGATTGTTGCGTTTGGTTTGCTTTGGTTTTTTATGCGGAAAGACCCAAAGCATTCTTGAAATTCAAGGATTTGAAAAATGAAAAAGGCCAGCCGGGGAAATTCCGGGCTGGCCTTTTTTTGATAAATTTTCTGAAAAAAATCAAGCAGCCACAGCCAAAGGCTCTCGCACAACTTTCATCAATTGTTTTTCAGACAAATCCAAAATGGCGTATGCTTCACCATTTTTATCGGCAAATTCTACCAAAAAAACCCCTTCATTTTCATCCAAAACTTCAACCACCGTGCCGATTGCCCCTTTTTGAAGTTTTTCCTCGGGGATAGTTTTGGTCAAAACAACGACATCAAACAATCGTATTTTTTTCATTTTTCTAATTTTTGCTGATGATAAAACAAGTGGTCAAACGAGGAAAATTTTCATTTGGACGAAAAATCCAACCCGTTCTAACCCATGCCTTTTTGTCCAAATAAGCCATTTCAAAATCCAAGCGGTACAATATTCCATAGGATGTTTCTCGTTGAAAAACGGCATTTTCAGTTTGAATGGCTTCCAAAATTGCATTTTTTAGCACAAAATATATGCCTTGTGTGATGCCCAATTTTTTTTCAAAAACCAACGATTTGTGTTTGCCTTCCTCGTGTTCGGGGTTCAGACAATATTCAACAAACTTGTCATCGTCAATAAATGCTTGTTCAAAATTGGGAAGTTTCATTTTGTTTCTTTTGCAAAAATAAAGGCCAAGTTACTTTTGAAGCCAGCAAATTCATCAATCTGACAAAAATTTCAATACCCAAAAACCTCTTCCAAACTCAACTC
This sequence comes from Saprospirales bacterium, assembly GCA_031398055.1. Taxonomy (GTDB): domain Bacteria; phylum Bacteroidota; class Bacteroidia; order Chitinophagales; family Saprospiraceae; genus M3007. The sequence goes on from JANNMS010000151.1 coordinate 7,489, forward strand.
CCGCACCTTCCCAATCTTCCCAAGATATTGAAAATCAACACGTTCGCGCTCGCCAAGCACCAGCCACGTAAATTTCCGGCCTTGTATTTTTTCCTTTTGAAAACCAATCAAATCGGCAGCGGTTGCCGTCCGCATTTTATCTGAAATGACTTTTCGCAGGTCGGATTTGTGGCCGCGTTCGAGGTTTGCCCGCCAATTCCAATAAATATCGGTGCGCGAAATCCGCTCGGCAGCCATTTGTTTGACCACGCCTTGCCGGGCGTTTTCAATTTGCGGCAGCGAAACCGGCATATTTTCCAAAATAGATTGAAAGGCCTCGACCGCCGTGTGCAATTTATCGGGCTGCGTGCCAACGTATGCTTGAAGATAATGTGCCCGTTTTTGCTTCGCCGGGTTCGCGGCGTAAACATAAGCCGCGTACGCCAGGGCTTTCGACTCGCGGATTTCCTGAAAAACGATGCTCGACAGGCCGTAACCAAAATACTGGTTGTACCATTCCGTCATCGAAAATTCTTCCAAATTGAACTTCGGCGTGCCTTTTGAAATCAACAAAAGTTCGACCTGCACCATCGGAAAATGCACAAAAAGCACCTCGTCCCGCTCGGTTTTCAACTCCTTGTATTTTTTTGGCGGCAGCGGTTTTTTCAAATCGGCAGGCCGTGCGGGCAAGGTTTTTTTCAAAAACTTTTGAACCTGCACATCTTTTTTGTTGCCGTGATAAAAAATCGTGTGCTTGTAATTTTTTAAATCGCGCAGCAAGTCAGTCAATTCTGCGGGCGTGATTTTCAAAAGTTCTGATTCTGAAATCCGTGTGTTGAATGGGTTTTCTTTTCCAAATTTGGCAAAACTGGCCATGCCTTTTCGCAAAATCGTTGATTTGTCCAATTTTGCGTTGACCCGTTTTTGCAAAGTATCGGCCACCAAATTTGCCAAAGCCTCGGCGTTCGGTTGGGCATCGGCGAAAAGTTCGGTAACCAATTTTATCCCATCTTCAAAACTTTCGGCCAGTCCGGTCAGCGTAAAATACATCCGTTCTTCCTGACATTCCGACGAAAAATGGACGCCCAAACGGTAAAATGCCTGTTGAACTTCCGCAGCCGACAATTTCGAAGTGCCCAAATATGGCAAGTAACTCGATGCAATGCTTAACCTTCGGTCGCTGTTTTTGCCCATTTCAAAAATAAAATAAGCGCGGAACAACTGCGCCGTCGGGTCAGTAATCGTGTGCAATTTGACACCCGGCGCAAGTTTCTTTTCAGAGATAAGTTTTTGAAAATCAAGGAATTGCGGCTCGATTTCTGGCGTGTCGGTTTCCAAAAATTTGTGGGCAAATTCCGAACTATCGTTTCGATTTACCTCAATGGCAGTGATTTCAGGCTTCTCCACTTTCATCACCGATTTGTCCTCGCCGAGGCGTTTGAAAACAACGCAGTAATTGTCCGTCCGCAAATATTTTTGGGCAAAAGCAACGACATCGGCCTTCGTGATTTTCGACAATTTTTCCCAACGCCCCACCACTTCATCCCAATCCAAACCGAGGACAAAAGCCGTGGTCAACGTGTTCGCCCGGCCATGATTTTTTTCAAATTCCTTGATTTCAGACAATTTCATGTCTTTCACGACGGCCTGCGGCAGCCAATCTTCAAAATCCCCGGCACGCAGTTTTTCAATTTCTGCAATCAACAAATTTTCGACTTCTTCCAAAGTTTGGTTTTCGCGCGGCTTTCCAAAAAGGGTCAATCCACAAAAATCTTCGTGGACTTTTGGATAAGCATACGCCTCCAAAACTGTCTGTTTTTGCAACAAATTGAGGTCAAAAAGCCCTGCCTGCTGATTGTACAAAATCCCGGAAATCAATGGCAAAAGGATGGCCTGCTCAGAATTTGCGCCATCAAAACGCCAACCCAACTCAACCCACGGCGATTCATTTCCCAAAACTTCTCGGACGGTGCGCTGGGCAACTTCGGGCTGTGGCTCAAATGTGAATTTTGGTAAATCTTTCGGTGCAAAATGTCCAAAATATCGCGTCGCCAACTCGACCGCCTGCGCCGGGTCGAAGTCGCCAGCCAGCACGATTGCCATGTTGTTCGGGACATAATATTGGTCAAAAAAGCGGTAAATATTTGTTTGGGAAGGGTTTTTTAAGTCCTCGCCGCGACCGAGCGTCGTTTGCGTGCCGTATGGATGCGAGGGTGTCAAAACTTCCTGCATCGCTTTCGAAGTTTTGCGGAAATCGCGGTCTTGGCTGATGTTGTATTCCTCAAAAACGGTTTCGAGTTCAGTGTGAAAAAGCCGCAAAATGGGGCGGCGAAAACGTTCGGCCTCCAATTTGAACCAGCGTTCGAGTTCGTTCGACGGAATATCATTGACGTAAACTGTTTGTTCAACCCACGTGTAAGCATTGGTATTTTTCGCGCCGATGGCCGAGACCAATTTATCGTACTCGTTCGCAGCCGCAAATTTTGCCGCCTCGAAACTCAATCGGTCAATTTCTGCGTACAAAACCTTCTTTTTTTCGGCATCGGGTTCGTCGCGGTGTTCCTCAAATTTTTGTTCGATGGTGTCTAGCAGTTTTTTTTCGCTCGCCCAATCGAGGCTGCCGAGTTTGTCCGTGCCTTTGAACATCATGTGCTCGAAATAATGGGCTAGTCCGGTGGTTTTCGCAGGGTCATGTTTCGAACCAGCGCGGACAGCAATTTCGGTGAAAACGCGCGGCTCGTCCTTGTTGATTGACAAAAAAAGTTTCAATCCATTGGGCAGCGTGGTTTGTAAAACTGAAATCGGGTCGCCGGGCGTGGTCAAAAAGTTCAATTTGGTGGGCAAATGATTTTGCATATCTATCGAATATCGAGTAAAACAGTGTGAATTGATTTGGATATAAAAAAACAAACCGAACCAGCAATGGTTCGGTTTGTCGCAAATGTAGTTAATTGGTTGATTATTTTTTGTGGATAGTCAAGCGGTGACTCAAAGTCACCGCCTGACTTGAGATTCCATGCCAATTTTTCTATTTTTTTATAATCGTGGTATCGCGGTCATACACCAAACAAGTAAAAATTCCGAGCGGGTTCGCGCTGCCGGTAACGTTACTTTTTATTTGGGAAGGCTGCGCAAATGGATTGGCATTTCCCTGTGAAGCCAATTGATAACTCAATACATAGTCATTGTATGCTTTGGTGATGTGGTAAATAGAATTATAAACCGTATCGCCTTCTTTTAAATCATAACCAGTGCCAAAAGCAATCGTGTTTGTTGTGTTCAATTTATCATCCACCAAAAAATCTTGTTGTGGAAAACTATCCACCAAACTACCGTAATTTAACAATCTTCTATAATAATCCACTGTATTTGGATTGTCTGTTAAATAGGTTAAGACACGCGCCACCGAATCCCTTGTTTTATTGAATTCCACAACGATACTGTCTATTTCAACTTTTGGAAGGATTTCTGTTTTACCAGTAATTGTACTTCCATCTTTCAATTTAATATTGAGTGTGTATTCAATTCCGGAGCGGTATTCAACCAATTTTGGAGAAGAATAATTATAGATTTTCTGATTGATAAAATCAAAGGAATATTCATTGGGAATTGTATCAGTTAAACCATCGTGGCTCACCGTAACCAATGCAGAATCCAGTACCAAATTGGTGAAAAACTGGGTCAAACTGGTATCAAAAACGCCAAAAAAGTCAGAACTTTTGGACAAAAGCAATTTCATCGGCTTGCCCGGTTCGAGGTAAAACTCAACAATCGGGCGAGAGTTGTATTCTGGCAGTTCAATTTGGACTTCTTTTTCCAAATTGCAGGCAGCCAAAAAGGTGATTAGTATGGCTGGAAGAAGTATATTTTTCATAAAAATTGATTGATATTAAAAGCGCACGTTTACGAAACTTTAAAAATTTCGTAAACGTAATCCGCCGTAATTTTTAAATTTTAAAATTCCAAGTTAGAGATGGTAAAATAGGAAACAAAGAAACCTGTTTTGCTTTAATTCCGATAGGTATTTCTGTTGTTACGCCTGCTTGTTCTACTTCTTTTGTGGCCACATCCAGATAAATAAAATAAGGGTTGCGGCGGTCTGTTGCATTGTAAATGCTCAATGTTAAATCACTTTCAAAACCCTTTTTAGTCTTAAATTTTCTAACCACGCCTAAATCCAATCTTTGATAAGCCGGATAACGAAAGTTATTGCGCGGGCCATACTCCGGAACTGTCCAACTGGGTTGTGCGCCGGGGATATCTTGAACAGAAAATTTGCCGCTCGGCAACCAAGAAACATAACCACTGGTATAAACCCAAGTGCCTGTAAATTGCCATTTTTTGCTTAATTCATAAATAGCGACAACAGAAATGTTATGTCGTGTATCAAATCTTGGCGGAAAATATTCTTCATTATTTACGCCGGGAAATTCACCGCGTTTTACCCATGCCAAAGTGTATCCTATCCAACCCGTTAATTTTCCTTCTTTTTTCTCTATTTCTAATTCAATAGGTGAATAAGCATAACCTTTTCCAATCACTAAATCTTTTTCCAATTCCTTATTGCCATAAATCTGTGCACCGTCTTTAAAATCAATTAAGTTGTTCATCTTTTTATACCACGCTTCCCAAGTTATCAATACGTTTTTATTGATTAAATAAGAAGTTCCGATAGCAATTTGGTCGCTTGTTTCAGGTTTAACACCTGCTGTGCTCGGATACCAAATGTCGGTCGGCAAAGACAATCCACTGCTCGCCAACAAATGGACATATTGCGCCATCCGGGAATAAGAACCTTTCACAGACCATTTATCATTGATAGAAAAATTAGCGGCAGCACGCGGTTCAAAATTATAATTAAAAGCAGGACTGTTGTTCCACATAGACAAACGGCCGCCGTAACTCAATTTTAATCTTTTGGAAACAGCCCATTCATCATTAATATAAACACCGTATTCCATGCCATTATAATCGTCGCCTGCTTCGAAATTGATTTGGCCATCGTCCGAGCCAAATTTCAAACGTCCCACATCAAAAACATGATAAGTTGCATTTGCCCCAAAACGTATTGTGTGGGTATTATCTGGTTGAAAATAAAAGTCGATTTTTGAGTTAGCATCCTTAACGTTTGAGCCTAATTTAAAAGAAAAACCTTGAAATTCATTCTGAATTCGATAACGATAATCAGAAAAAGTAAACGTTGTATTTGCAAACAAACGTGGGCTAAAAACGTGGTTCCAACGTGCTGTGCCGGTTACATTTCCCCAATCAAACTTAAAATCGAAATCATCATTGTTAAAGCCAAAAACATCGCGCCCAAAATAACCACTTAAATACAATCTATCTTTTTCGGACAATGTAAAATTGACTTTTGTATTCAAATCATAGAAATAGTAATCAGGAATTGGATTGTATTCTGGATCATCTACATTGGCTTTATTGATACCGCGCGTTATCAAATCAGCATAAGTCCGGCGACCAGAAACAATGAACGAAGATTTCTCTTTTTGAATGGGTCCTTCGACAGTTAAACGGCTTGAAATCAGACCAATACCACCCGCAGCCGTGTAGGTTTTATTGTTCCCTTCTTTCATCCGGACATCTATAACAGAAGACAAACGACCTCCATATTGAGCCGGAAATCCACCTTTGTAAACTTTTAAATCTTTAACAGCATCTGAGTTGAAAGTGCTAAAAAATCCGAACAAGTGGTTGGCATTGTAAACAATGGCTTCATCCAAAACTATCAGATTTTGGTCGTTGTTGCCGCCCCGAACGTACAATCCCGTCGTGCCTTCCGCTCCCGGCGTGATGCCCGGTTTTAATTGCAAAATTTTGATGATGTCCACTTCTCCAAACAAAGCAGGAAGTGCTTTTGCCTCGCGGGTCGAAATGGTTGCGACCGACATTTCCGTACTTTTTACTTTTTCGGCGAGCGCATTTGCTTTGATGACAACTTCGGTAATCGTTGCGCCGACGGGCAACAAACCGATGTTCATTTTCAAGTTTTCGGTGCATTTTATCTTTCGAAAAAACGATTCGTAACCGATGTAACTGAACCTCAAAGTGACCGAATCATTGGTTATCGGCAACGTAATCGAGTAAAAACCGTACTCGTTTGAAATGTTCCCTTTGCCTGTCCCGATGGCTTCGACGGTTGCGCCAATCAAAGTTTCGCCGGTTAAATCGTCTTTCAAAGTGCCGGAAACGATGCAATTGCTTTGCGAAAAAGCACTCGAACAAAAAAACAAACCGGGCAAAATCCACCCGGCAAACCGTAGTTTTTTTAAGAAATTCTTCATGTAAAATTGATGGGTTAGATAAATAGGATTGGTTTTGGGGCGATTTTTAAAAAGTAGTTTTTGTGTCGGACGCGGTGAAGATGTTTTACCCGCCTGTTTTGTTGCGCAAACCTCCCCCGGTTTCTGCCAGTCGAAAACGGAATTCGACCAACTTAGTTGATTGTTCGATTTTCAGACCCGGAATAATTTCTCAAAAACCAATTTCAAATTAACTTTGCCGCTCAAAGTGCTTTTGAAAAATATAAATTTAGAAGCCGCGTTTTGCCACCCCAATCATTCCTCATTCCTCATCCCTCATTCCTAAAAATATGAATGAAACGCAAAAACACCTCGAAACCCTCACTGAAATCCGTTCGTTGATGGAACGCAGCAGCCGATTTTTGAGCCTCAGCGGTTTGTCTGGGATTTGGGCGGGCAGCTGCGCCTTGGCCGGTGCGGCAGTGATTTATTTTTACCTCGATTTGGTGCCGTTCGATTCAAACTCAGAGCAATATTATTTGCGGCTTTTCACCACTAAAAAATGGGGTTTGGATTCTGAAACCGTGCTTTTGCTCACCGCGTTTTCGGTGATGGCCGTTGCGCTCGCGGGCGGCATTTATTTCACGACCCGAAAAGCGAAAAAGCAAGGTTTGAAAGTCTGGGACGCGAGCATCCGAAGGCTTTTGGTCGCATTGGCAATCCCACTCGTCACCGGAGGCATTTTTTGTTTGAAACTTTTGTACTCCGGTTTGACAGGTTTTGTGCCACCTGCCACCCTGATTTTTTACGGTTTGGCACTCGTCAACGGCTCAAAATACACGGTTGGCGATGTTTTTTGGCTCGGCATCGCGCAAATCGCGCTCGGTTTGTTCGGTTCTTTTTTCGTGGATCACGGTCTGGAATTGTGGGTCATTGGCTTCGGATTTCTTCATATAATATATGGTATCATCATGTACCGGAAAAATGGTTGAAATGAAAGAACTTATCACCGCCCTGAACCCCGTTTTTGACCACCGGAACCGACTTGGAATCATGTCCATTTTGGTGGTCAACGATTGGGTGGAATACAATACTTTGAAAGAATTGCTCGATTTGACCGACGGGAATTTGGCCAGCCATTTGAAAGCGTTGGAAGCTGCGGATTTTATTTTGATTGAAAAAAAATTCGTTGGAAAAAAGCCAAAAACAACCTACGCCGCATCCATTTCTGGTAAAAAAGCATTCCGGGAACACCTCGACGCGCTCGAATCCGTTCTCAAAAAAAATATTTTTTAAAAAATTTGTCGGAATCAGAATTTACTGGATTTTAGGATTTTCAGAATTGCTTAATTCTGAAAATCCTAAAATCCTGTAAATTCTGATTCAGACATTTTAACCCAAAATCATTTTATGGCATTTAATATTTTTCAAAAAATCACCCAAAACCGGCAGCGCAGGATGTTTTTTGCGATGGTTTTGCTCACGTTTTTCAACATCATTTTGGTTGGATATCGGTTCAAACTCAACCATTTTCACTACACGATTTCGCACGATTTCGATGGTTTGAAAACGGCGCGTTGGATGACCGCCACTTTTTGTTTCCTGATTTGGAATTTGTTTTTGGCTTGGCTACCCTATTTGGCAGCTTTGCGTTTTTCGCATATTTCAAAATCTGGTGCTGGTTGGTTTCGATTAATCATTGTTTTCATGGTCTGGTTGGCATTTTTTCCAAATGCACCGTACATCGTCACCGATTTTGTTCACCTCGAACATCGTCCGCCCGTGCCTTTTTGGTACGACCTGATTTTGCTTTTTTCGGCGGCGTTCACCGGTTTGTTCCTCGGGTTATTTTCCCTTTTTGAAATTCAGACTGCCCTCAAAAAATGGATTTCCCCAAAAATGGCCTTTCTTTTTACCCTGCCAGCCCTCCTTTTGTGTGGTTTCGGTGTTTGGCTCGGCCGTTTCCAGCGGTACAATTCGTGGGACATTGTTTCCGATCCGCTCGGCCTCGCCCGAGACCTTTTTCAGATTTTCACGAACCGCGCCGACGCATTTTCCGCCATCAAAATCACGCTGCTTTTGGCCGGTTTGATGATGTTTGGGTATTTGGTTTTGCTGGCGATGATGGGCGGGAATTCGCGGCAAACGAAATAATCAATCTAAAATCCGCCTCGACAATTTAACTTTGTAAAAAAAAGTATGGTAGAACAAGAATTTATATCAAAAGAGGCCATCCTCAAAATCGTCTCGGAAATGCCCGACAAAATCTCGCTCGACGATTTGATTGATGAACTAATTTTTATTTACAAAATCGAAATCGGTTTGGAACAATCCCGAAAAGGGGAAGGCACATCCATTGAAGATTTTAGAAATGAAATTAAAACATGGGAAAAATAATCCTCACGCCAAAAGCAAAGGAAGACATCAAAGAAATCTACCATTTTCTCGCTGAAACTTCGGTAAAAGGGGCAAATCTCAAAATCCATTTAATGCTGAAAAAGATAGATTTGCTCAAAGATTTTCCGAGAATCGGTTCGATTTTGCCAAATTTTGAAAATGAACAAGTCCGTGAATTGTTGGCTGGCCAATATCGGATTGCATATTATATCGTGTCCGATGACCAAATTGACATTTTGGCGGTTCACCACAGCAGCAAATCTTTCAGCCAATCCAACTTTTTGAATTAGTTTTTCCCGCTAAAAAAATGATAAAAAAGCACAACGACCTCCCGATTTCCGAAGTCATCCAAGATTTCATCAAGGAAAATCGGCTCAAACCGCAACTCAACGAAACCCGCGTCCGCAGTCTTTGGGAATCAAAAATGGGCAAAACCATCGCCACCTACACCTCCAACCTTTCCGTGCGAAAAGGCACTTTGCAAATCACCATTTTATCCGCACCGCTCCGGCAGGAACTGTCTTTTTCAAAGGATAAAATCAAAAAAATGCTCAACGACGAGTTGGGCGAGGAATTTATCAAAGAGGTAATTATCCGTTGAACTACTTTTGTCGCAATGGAAATCCGGCAAAACTTCTCGCTCCAACCGCTCAACACCTTTGGCCTCGAAGCCACGGCAGACAATTTCACCGCTATTTTTTCGGAAAATGAACTCCGCACCGCCCTGCGTTCCGGCCTGCGACCCGTTTTCATTTTGGGCGGAGGCAGTAATATTTTACTGACCGGCAACCTGCGCGGCCTCGTCATCCAAAACAAAATCGGCGGCATCGAAATCATCCCAAAATCAAAAAATAAGGTCTGGGTCGAGGTCGGCGGCGGGGTCGTCTGGCACGAATTTGTTTTGTGGGCCGTGGAAAACGGATTCGGCGGCGTCGAAAATTTGAGTCTGATTCCCGGTTCCGTCGGTGCCGCGCCCGTCCAAAACATCGGGGCCTACGGCGTTGAATTGAAAGACGTTTTTGTAAAATTGTCGGCCATCGATTTGAAAACGGGCAAAAAACAAGGTTTTTCAAAAGCCGAATGTCAATTTGGCTACCGAAATTCCTTTTTCAAAAACGCGGGAAAAGGCCGTTTTTGCATCACTTCCGTCACTTTTGAACTCACGACGGCTGGCCACAAAATCAATACAAATTACGGCGACCTCCAAAAAACGCTCGCCGAAAACGGCATTTCAAATCCCCAAATTTCAGACATCAGCCGCGCCGTCATCCAAATCCGAAGTTCAAAATTGCCCGACCCGGCCAAAATCGGCAACTGCGGCAGTTTTTTCAAAAACCCGGAAATCAGCCGCGAGGAATACGATAACTTGTTGGAAATCAACGAGAAAGCCCCACATTTCCCGCTGCCCGACGGTCGCGTAAAAGTCCCCGCCGGATGGCTTATCGAACAATGTGGCTGGAAAGGCAAGCGCGTCGGCAACGCTGGTTGCTACGAAAAACAAGCCCTCGTTTTGGTCAATCTCGGCGGCGCGACGGGCGAGGACGTGAAAAAATTGGCCGCCGACATCATCCAATCTGTTTTCGAAAAATTCGGCGTGTCGCTCGAAGCCGAGGTAAATATTTTGTAATTTGGAGGTCGAAATTTATTTCGACCCAAGTTGGTCGAAATAATTTTCGACCTCCAATTCAATTGTTAAATGATGAAATTTACTTTCCCAACTATCGATTTTTTAGCCAAAAAATGGTGGCAAGCCGCCCGCCGTTTTCCGCTCGTCATTTTGGCTGGCGCGCTCGCCACGTTCGCCGCGTGCCAAATGGTTGAAAATGACGCGAACAAAATTTTTGAAAAAATTTTCATGGTCAGCGTGCTGGCGATGCCGTTTTTGGTGGCTGCCCAGATTTTTGGCGAATCCAGAAATTGGGAAAAATCCAAAATTTGGGTTTTGCTGACCGTCGTCGCCGGTTTTTTGAGCATCTATTTTTGGATGCTCGACCCGCAAGCCAAGAATTTTGAGGAAATTCAAATGCCCAGATATTTTGCCCTGCTGGCCGTCGCGCACCTCGCCGTGACTTTCACCCCGTTTTTGCACCGCCGCGAACCGACGGCCGATTTTTGGGAATTCAACAAACAGATTTTTGCAAATTGGCTGACTGGCTTTGCGCTCGGCGCGGTCATTTTTCTCGGTTTGGCCGGGGCAATCGCTGCGGTGGATAATCTTTTTGAACTGCATATTTCCGAAAACAACTATGCCCGGCTGTTCTTTTTGGTCGCCGGAATTTTCCACCCGTCCTATTTTTTGTCGCTTTTCCCAACAGATTTTGAGTTCGACGAGACCGAAAATCTGTTTCCCACGATTTTCAAAAATTTGTGCAAATTCATTTTAATCCCAATTATCGGCCTATATTTTCTGATTTTGTACGCATTTTCTGCCAAAATTTTGTTCACTTGGCAATTGCCTACTGGTTGGGTGAGTTCGCTGGTTTTGGGTTTTGCGGTGGTTGGGATTTTAACCTGGCTTTTGAATTTCATGCTGCCAAAAACCGACGGCGGCACCATCGTCAACCGTTTTAAAAAGTGGTTTTGGTGGATTTTGCTGCCGATGATTTTCCTGCTTTTCGTCGCCGTGGCGCACCGGATTTTGGAATACGGCATCACCGAGCCGCGATTTTTTGTGGCACATTTGGGCGCGTGGCTTTTGTTGTGTGCCGTGTTTTTCGTTTTTATCAAATCGGAGGACATTAAATTTATCCCGCTCAGCCTCGCCGCTTTTTTGTTGGTGGGTGTTTTTGGGCCGTTTTCGGCTTTTGAATCTGCGAAACGAAGTCAGAAAAAAGAATTGCAGAAGTTGTTGGAAAAGAATGGGTTGTGGGAAAATGGGAAGGCAAAACCGGGGGACACAACTTTGGAAAATAAAGATTCGTGGAAAATCAAATCCGCACTTCGTTTTTTTGAAAAACGGGGCACATTCGCTGAAATCAAAAATATGTTTCCCGAAAATTTGGACTCCGCAGACGTCAACCAAATTTGTGATTTTTTAAAAATTTGGACTTATGATAATCATCCAAACAATGTTTATATTTCTTCACAAGGAAAGTATCCATCAATTATAGATATTGACGGATATTCGAAAGTTTATGCCGTTCATGTGAACAAAGATAGTCTCGATAGTAATTTTCAAATTTCAGCGGACGGTCAAAGCCTTTGGCTAAAAATGCCCGGTCAAAAAAGCGAAATTTTTTCTGCCGAACCCATCATTGAAAAATGCAAACAAATCAATGCCCGAACTGAGTCTCAATCTTTTTTGAACAACGAACAAATTATCAATTTAGAAAATGAAAATTATCAATTGATGATTTGCATGGCCAACGTAGTTTTAGAGGACAAACTGGAAGGATATCAGTTTTCAGAATTGCATGGCATGATTTTTTTGAAGAAAAAATAAAGGGATTTTTTGTCATTCAGGAGGAATCCGAGTCAACCCAGATTCCACCTGAATGACAAAAAAATACTTCAACCCTTCGGAAAACACCAAGTCAACACAAATTCCCCAAAATTTTCCACCAAAATCATTTCCGAAAAAACATCAAAAGTCAAATTAGCCGCCCCTTTTTCGATGTGGCCGGTCGCATAAATTTTCCCATTTTTTGAAATTTTAAAATCCGAAAGCCGCAAATTCCCCCGAAAATCGAGTTCTTTTTTTCCCCAAGCCTTGTACAAACTCTCTTTTGCCGTCCAAAAAAAATGCAAAAGTTCGTGGCGGCGGCGCGGCGATTTTTTGGAATTGACCCATTCAAATTCGTCGGGACGGACAAATTTTGGGGCGAGGTTGTCCATTTTTTCCACCAATTTTTGGAGGTCGCAGCCGCAGGAAAAATTTTCGTGGCGGTCGTCGGGCAGGTCGTCGAGGTCTAAAAAAAGTGCCGCGACCACGCCCCGCGAATGGCTCAGCGAACAAATCAGGTGTTCTTTTTCCTCGAAAAATGGTTTTGAAAACGCATCTTTTGCCAGCGGCAGGCGGATTTCGAAGCCAGAAATTTCGTGCAAAAGCCATCGGCAGGCCAGCCATTCCAATTTTCGAATACCTCTCAATTTTGAGATATCTTCAAATTCCGCATCGGAAAGTGGCATTTTTGACAAAAAAAAGTCTTCATCTTCCTCAATTTTCCAAACACCAATTTTTGCGGCGGGCGACAGTGGCTCGCTGAAAATCGGGATTTTTTTGACAAAAATTTGCGGCATTTTTTAGAAAATTAAAGGGCAAAGATTGAAAGTTGGGACACAGATGACACAGAGTTTCAACCACAGATTTGCAGAATTTGGATTGAAAAAAATCTATGATAATCTGTGCTTGAAAATCTGCGTCATCTGTGTCCCATTTTTCATCGAATTTCCACCGCACCCGGTTTTGCCCAAACCCGCTGTTCATTTTCATAATACAAAAACGCCTGGCTCGCCGGAGCCTCGAATTTCCCAGCAATGTCCGCTCGCAAATCGAGGTTCAATTCCCGCGAATCGCCAGCCGCCAAACCCTCAAAATGGAACACCGCGAAGCCGTCCCACAACTCGTAAAAATCGCATTTTTTCTGCTCGACGAGTTGTTTGAGTTGCCACGGCTGCAAAGTCAGGCCAGCCGGAATGCCAACGATGACCATCGGAGAGGCGGCAGATTCTGCACTTTTATTTTTTAAAATTGCTTTCAGGCGAACGGTTTCGCCCACCGAAACTGTGTTTTTCAAAATTTCCGTTGAAAATTGGAGCGGGCAGTTCGGCGCAGTTTTCGGCTGCCGCGAGGCATATTTCAACTCGATGTCGAACGGCACGGCGGTTTTTGATTTTTTAAAAAACACCTCGACTTGGTTCTTTTCTTGGGTAAAAAATTTGCCCAAATCATTGATTTCCAGCGGTTTGGCATCCGATTTTGAAAAATCGAGTTCGGCGGCTTTTTTGCCGTTGACCTGAACGACGAGCGTACCGTCGGCTGCCCCGGCGGTCTGTTTTTTCGCAAAATTGACCAAAGCCTTCAAAGCCAAAACGGTCGACTGCGTGCTGCCGTAGCCATATTCGGTTTTCGAGGAAATGATAAAATCCATGGCATTTTGCAGCGGTTTTCCCTCGGTTTTGCCTTGCAACATGGCCAAAGCGGCGAGCGCGGTCGTTTCAATTTTCAAACCTTGCCCGGTGCTGCCCGTGATTGACCTGTTTTTTCCCATGAAAGTGCCGTCGTCTGCCTGCATTTCGAGGAGTTTTTTCAAAAATGATTGGCCGCGCGGGTCGCCCGTTTTCAAAAAAGCATTTGCCAAAAGTGAAATTTGGTACGGGTCGCCCGATTTCATGGAATTTTCGGCGGCGGCGGTGATTTCTTTTTGAAATTTTTCGGCCTCGCCAGCCTCAGAAATCGCCCACGCGAGGTAGGCCGCGACGGTTTCGTTGTTCCAAGTATGCAGATAATTTGGGTTCAAATTCCAGCCGCCGTTCCCGTCGCGGCGACCGGCGAGCCACTTTAAAGTCCTGAAAATCAAATCTTTATCTACCGAAAAAACATTTTCCATGTCCTTGAATTGCAAAACGCCGTAGGCCGTCAAACCTTCGTGCGCCGGGTCGCGTCCCCACCAATCAAAGCCGCCCGATTTACTTTCGTAGGCTTTGAGTTGCGAGTAACCGGACTGCAAAAATTGCCGCGCGCGTTCCTCAATTTCGGGGCGCGACTGCCCAGTCGACCGCAGCAAATCGATGACCAAAAGGTTCGGGTAATTCGTGCTCGAAATTTGTTCGAAACACCCGCCGGGCTGCCCGAGCATCCGTTCCATGCCTTTCAAAACATCGTCGAGGGCGTTTGGGTAAGCGGTCAATTTTGCAGAAACCGTGCCTTCGATGGGTTCGTTCAAATTAAAATTGAACAAGTTTTGGTCTTGATTTCCAGCCGCAACTTGCCGGACGGGAAAGCCCCGGTCAACCGTTTTTATCTTAGTCTCAACCGCGTCTTCAAATGCCTCGGCTGCGCGGAAACGAATCGCAACTGATTGATTATCATCGGTTTTTGTGCCGATTTCAAATTCTGCCTCAACAATTTTCGTCTCGCCCGCAGCCACCGAAACTGTTTCCGGGAGTTGGTTTTTCAAAGAAAAATGTGTCGGCACGGCTAGCGAAAGTTGCCCGGCGGCGGGGTAATTTGTCTTGTTTGAAATCGCAATTTGCAATTTCAGAACGTCGCCGGAAATCACGAACGCGGGCGTTTTTGCGGAAATCGAAATCGGTTTTTGGACAAAAAATTTGCCTTCGGAATGGGCTGGCTGACCCGCCGCACCGATGCCTTCGACCGTCACCCGAAAATTTGTGATGGCATCGGAAGTCGAAAATTCGACCTCGGCGCGGCCATTTTTATCGGTTTCGAGATTTGGTTTCCAAAAAATGGTCGGGCGAAAATCGTTGCGATCGGCAGCGGCGCGGTTTTCATATTTTGGGACAAAAAACTCGCGGGCGCGGACAAATTGGCGGCGTTGGCTGGCCGGTTTTGGCGGAATCCGTTTGGCCAGGACATCTTTTCTGGCCTCTCTTTTTGCAAAATCGTCGGCGGGGTCGTCAAATCTGATGCGCTGTTTTGCAGCGAGCGGAAAATCATCCACAATTTTGTCCTGAACGACGACGATTTCGGCCAATTCGGCGGCGGGCGGCGGGGCATTTTGGACGCGAATTCCATCCACGGCAAATTCTTTGGCCTCGGCGCGCGCACCTTTTATTTTTACATTGTCGCCATCCACGGCTTGAACGCCAGCAAGTCGGCCTTGCAAAAACTCAACATTTCCGGGGTTTTCTTCGGCAATTTCATCATTGACAGCCATCGGTTGAAGTTCATTTTCGGTGGCTTTTTTGTCCCTTTTTGCAAGTTTCGCGGCAGGTTTTGGGGCAGATTTGACAGCCGACGAAACATTTTTCCTTTTTTGGCTGGCAAAACCTGTGACCACAACTTCGTTCAAAACCGTCCCGATGGCCAATTTTGCAGAGACAATTTGAACAGTTTTTGGTAAAATTTGGATTTGCTGCATCTCCAAACTTTGAAAACCAATGTAACTGACCGTCAAATCGTAGTTGCCCGGCGGCACTTCAATTTTGAAAAAACCATTTACATCGGTCGTCGTGCCGCGTTGATTTTCTTTGTTTTTCAAAAAAACGTTTGCCCCAATAAATGGCGGCTCACTGGCATCTTCGTCCACGACCGTCCCAGAAAAATAGGTGCGCCCGTCGCTCGAATTTTCGGCGTAAAATTCAGCAAAACCTTTGCCCGGATTCGTGTCGAAAAGCCGCAGTCCGGTGGCATAATTTCCGAGTTGCATTTTCAAATTTTGTCCATACTCCAAATATTGAAACTGCAAAATGTCGAAATTTTCAAATTGAAAAAAACCGTTTTTGTCGGTTTTCAAACTTGGCCCATCGGGTAGCAAAGTGACCCAAGTTCCTTGTTTTGGTTGGCCTTTTTTTCCAAAAACTTGGCCGGACAAAATGGTTTTTTCGGCCTGAAATTTTGCCACAAACGGTTGATTTTCAATGATTTCGCGCCAAGCAAAACGCCGCCAGCCGTGGGTCATCATCAAAAAATCGAGCGCGGCGAGCGACTTGGTTTCAGAGGTGTCGAAGTAGAAATTTGGCTCTTCGATTTTGCCGTGCAGGTCTTGTTCCAAAAGCAAATTTGACAGCAAATAGCCTTGTTTGTTGTCGGTAAAAGTGAGTTGGTTTTCGTCGCCGACGGCCATCGAAAATTGCCCGGCGACCGGGTTTCCGGCGGCGTCGCGGACTTGGATTTTGAGTTTTACATTTTCGCGGGGCAGGTATTTTTCTTTGTTTGGTCTGATTTCGATGACGAGTTTTTTGTCTCGATTTACGAAAACGAGGCGTTCGGCCTGCTCGTTTTTTTGCCCGTCAAAAAGAGTGAAACGGGCGATGCCGATTGGCAAATTTTGGGTCGGGATTTCAAGGTTTTGAAGTTGCGGCGAGAGGTCTAACTCTTTGAAATAGAAGATTTTATCTTGGCTGGTGCCGACGAGAAATGCTTTTTGGTTTTGGCTCGCGGCGACCTGAATTTTTAATTTTTCAGGTGAAATATTTTTCATGGAAAATGCCATGCCTGAGCCCAAAATTTCAGGCAAATCAAAAGTTTGGGCAGGTTTTCCATTTGAAATCGGGCGGGTCAGGCGAGCCGTGTATTTTTCATTTTTTGGCAAAAAATGGAACGCGCCCATGCCGTTGTGAAAACTGGAAAATGTGGCGATTTCACGCCCGGCGGCATCCAAAATTTGGACTTCGATGTCGGCAGGTTTTCCAAATTCGTCGGTGGCCTTGAAAGCCATTTTGCAGGGCAAACCTGCGACCGCGTCGCCGCCTTCCGGGAAAAATTGGAGGTCGATTTTGTTCAAAACGATTGGGATGGCGCGGCTGATTGCCTCGGTCTGGCCTTCGTTTTCGAGGGAAATATTTAACAAACCGTCGGGCGAATCGAGGTTTTCGGGGAGTTTGAATTTTACAAAAGCACGTCCGTTTTTGTCGGTTTTGACTTCGCCGGTGGCAATTTCTGTGCCTTCGATGGCTGCTGAAAATTTTATTTTTTGTGCAGCAAATGGTTGGTTTTCAAGCGTTTGGGCATCGAAACGCGCCGTGACTTCGTCGCCTGCGCCGTGTGCTTTTTTCTCAAATTCGAGTTTCAAATTGAGGCGTGGCAGCACGATTTTTTGCAGGGTGATTTCTCGTTCAAAATTTTCCTCAAAATTCCGCGACCAGTTGGTGTAGGCTTTGATTTTGTACAAACCGCCGGGCAGTCCGGCTGCGAAATCGAACTCGCCGGCTGCGGTTCCGGCGATGGCCAAAATTTCTTTTTTTTGTAAAATCGAGCCGCGCGAATCGAGCAGTTCGACGTACAAAATCTGGCTTTTTTCGGAAGGAAATAAGTTGTCGGCGTTTCGAATGTAGGCCGCGAACCAGACGGTTTCGCCGGGTTCGAAAAGGGTTCGGTCGAGTTGGAGGTAGATTTTTTCGGGGCAGGTTTCGCTGCGGCGTTTCGCCAATTTTTCATTTAACTCGTTGAAAATCAAAGAGTCAGACGCAGAACTGAGTTGGATGTTTGAAAAATTTTGGGGAGAATTTGGGTTGAAATTTTGGGAAATTTCGGTGGGGCTGAACCAAGTTGCAGCCCAAAGCAAGAGTGAAATGGTGTAAAACATAACGGAGAATTTTAGATTTTTCTCCGGGATGCTGTTGGTTTTGAAAATTTCACAAATGGTTTGAAAAAAGTCAAAAGACGGGGGCAGAAAAGACATTTTTTTAAAAAATGTCTTTTCATTTTACTTGAAAATTTTTCTAAAAAAAAGAGCGAACGGAAAAACCGCTCGCTCTTTTTTTTAGAAAAATGAAACCGTTTTTGGTCAAGATTTTCGAACCAAACCGACCAAAAAAAGCACGACCAAAGCCCCGACCACAGACGTTATTATATGTCCAGTGAGGTCAGAACCGATGTGCAAACCGAGTTGCCGGAACAACCACGAACCGACAAAACTGCCGAGGATACCGATGACGATGTTGCCGATGAGGCCAAAACCTTCGCCTTTTTGCAAAAAACCAGCGAGCCAACCGCAGGCTGCGCCAATAATTAAGGTGTAAATGAGTGGATTCATTAAAAATTTCATTTTGTTGATTTGGCGAAATTGCCATGTGAAAGGTATGTCGAAGATTGAAATTGGTTGAAATTTGTTGGGCAAAAAATTTAAAAGGGCAACAAAAATGCCATTTGACGGGGCGTTTTGATTCTTTCCAAAAAATGAATTGTGTAAAATTTACAGTAATTAATTCGAGCCACTATTTCTACCTTTGAGCGAATTACAAAAAGGGTGTTTTCAGGTTGTTTGAATTTGAAAACGCGAACTTTAAAGCCGAAATCGGGTTCAAATTTTAAATTTTAGATATGCACACGCCTGCTGATTATCTTCCAATTGTGCTCCAATCGCTGGTGGCAGCGGGTTTTGTGGGCGTGGTTTTTTTGGCCATCAGTTTTTTGGGGCCGAAAATTCACGGGTCGAAAAAAGACGCAACTTTTGAATGTGGGATTCCGGTCGAGGGCAATGCGCGGATGCCGGTTTCGATCAAATATTTTATGACGGCGATTTTGTTCGTGCTTTTTGATGTGGAAATCATCTTTTTCTATCCGTATGCCGTCAATTTTAGGGCGATGGGCTGGGATGGTTTTTTGGCGGTGCTGATGTTTGTGGGCGTTTTTTTGCTCGGATTTTTTTATATTTTGAAAAAGGGCGCGCTCGAATGGGACAAATAATTTTCTTTAACTATGAACTATGAACGATAAACTATGAACATTTTGGCAAAAAATCATAGGTTATCGTTCAAAGTTTATAGTTTATCGTTCATAGTTTATAGTTAAATTTATGGCAAACAGGGTTCAAATTCCAGAAAGTATCATGGGCGAAGGGTATCAATTGACTTCGATTGAGAAGGCGATTGGGCTGGCGCGGGCGAATTCGATTTGGCCGTTGCCGTTTGCGACTTCGTGCTGCGGCATTGAATTTATGGCGACGATGGCATCGGATTACGACCTTTCGCGGTTTGGGATGGAACGGCTTTCGTTTTCGCCGCGACAGGCGGATTTGTTGATGGTGATGGGGACGATTGCGAAAAAAATGGGGCCGATTTTGAAGCAAGTTTATATGCAAATGGCCGAGCCAAAATGGGTGATTGCGGTGGGTGCGTGTGCGAGTTCGGGCGGCATTTTCGATACTTATTCTGTTTTGCAAGGCATTGACAAGGTGATTCCTGTGGATGTTTATGTTCCGGGCTGCCCACCGAGACCGGAGCAGATTATTGACGGCGTGATGAAAATCCAAGAATTGGTGAAACAGGAATCGCTGCGCCGCAGGTATTCGCCGGAGTATCAATATTTAATGGAAAAATATCAACTTAATTAACTATGAACTATGAACTATAAACTATGAACTATAAACGCCGTGGTGTTCATAGTTTATAGTTCATAGTTCATAGTTCATAGTTCATAGTTAAAAATATGAGCAACGATTTGATTTTAGCCTCGCTGGAACGGGAGTTTCCGGGCATGATTTTGAGCCACGAAGAAAGTTACGGGATGTTGTCGGTGGAGACGACGCGGGAGAAAATCGTGGATGTATTGCAGTTTTTGCGGGATGATAAAGAGTTGGATTTCAACTTTTTAACGACGCTTTGCGGGATGCACTACCCCAAAAATGCGGGGCGCGAAATTGGCGTGGTTTATCATTTGCACAGTTTCAGGAGCAATGTGCGGGTGCGGGTGAAAATCTTTTTTTCGGGGGTAGATTCGCACTGCCCGACGTTGACAAATCTTTGGCCGGCGGCGAATTGGATGGAACGGCAGGAGTACGATTTTTTTGGGATAATTTTCGACGGGCATCCAAATTTGAAACGAATTTTGAACGTGGACGACATGGAAGTTTTTCCGATGCGAAAAGAATATAAACTCGAAGATGGGACGCGAACGGACAAGGATGACCGCTTTTTTGGCCGGCAAGGCCACGTCGGGCAAAGTTTTGATTAAACATTTTGGTTTTCAATTTTGGTCGGCAAAAACATGCTGGGGGAAATTTTGATTAACCTTTTAAATATTTTTCTATGAAAAATGTGTTGGTTTTCGGCTTTTTTCTATTGGCTTTAAATGTTTTTAGTCAATCAAGTTTGTCTGGAAAAGTTACGGATTTGCAGACGGGGGAAGAAATCAAAGGCGCGACGGTGAAGGTTTTTAAATCAAATTCTGCGGAAGTTGTGGACGGTGGGTTTTCAGATTTTGTGGGCGATTTTAAATTGCCGATGAAACCGGGAACGTACGATGTTGAAGTTTCTGCGCCAGGTTATCATTCAAAAAGGATAGATGCTGTGGAGGTTTTTATTTGTAAAACCAAGTTGCAGGAGATAAAATTAGAGGTAAACGATATTAAATCGTAGGAAAAATAAATGCAAGTACAATCATATTTTTCATCGCTCGACAATCTGGATGGCGAACTCGCCACCCTGAATTTGGGGCCGACGCACCCGGCAACGCACGGCATTTTTCAAAACGTTTTGAAAATGGACGGCGAGAAAATCCACTCGTCCGAACAGACGATTGGGTACATCCACCGGGCGTTTGAAAAAATTGCGGAACACCGCCCGTTTTATCAAGTTACGCCGCTGACCGACCGCTTGAATTATTGCTCGTCGCCAATCAATAACATGGGCTGGCACATGACGGTGGAGAAGTTGATTGGCGTTGAAATACCAAAACGCGCACAGTATATGCGGGTGATTATCATGGAGTTAGCGCGGATTGCCGACCATTTGGTTTGCAATGCGGTGATTGGTGTGGACACTGGGGCGTTGACCGGTTTTACTTATATGTTTCAGGAAAGAGAGCGGATTTATGAAATTTACGAGGAAGTTTGCGGGTCGCGTTTGACGACAAATGTTGGGCGGATTGGGGGGATGGAACGCGATTTTACGCCTGCTTTTCACCAGAAATTGAAGACGTTTTTGAAAGATTTTCCAGCAAAATTTGAGGAGTTCAACAACTTGCTTTCGCGCAACCGGATTTTTATGGACAGGACGATTGGCGCGGGGCCGTTTTCGGTTGACAGGGCTTTGGCTTATGGATTTACGGGGCCGAATTTGCGGGCGTGCGGTTTGGATTATGATGTCCGGGTAATGAATCCGTATTCGAGTTACGAAGATTTTGATTTTATAATTCCGGTTGGAGTTCATGGCGATACTTATGATAGGTTTGTGGTTCGGCAGGAAGAGATTCGGCAGAGTTTGAGGATTATGGAACAGGCTTATAAAAATTTGCCGGAAGGCGCCTATCATGCCGATGTTCCGGAGTTTTATTTGCCCGACAAACCGGATGTTTATACAAAAATGGAAGCCCTGATTTACCATTTTAAAGTGGTGATGGGCGAGTCAAAAGTGCCGGTTGGCGAGGTTTACCATTCGGTGGAGGGCGGAAATGGAGAGTTAGGTTTCTATTTGGTGAGCGACGGGGGGCGGCATCCGTACCGTTTGCATTTTCGGCGGCCTTGTTTTATTTATTATCAGGCCTTGCCGGAAATGATAAAAGGCTCGCTTTTGTCGGACGCGATTTTGACGATGTCTTCGCTAAATGTTATCGCGGGAGAATTGGATGCTTAAATGAATTAGGAATTATCAATTAAGAATTAGGAATTTTTTCTAAGAAATGCACATAAATACACAAAACGGCAAGCCGTTCAAATTTTCAGCAGAGGCATTGGCAGAGGCCAAAACCGTCATGTCCCGATACCCGGAAGGCAAACATAAAAGTGCCATTCTTCGGCTTTTGCATTTTGCACAAGAAGAAAACCAGGGTTGGTTGAGCGTCCCGGCGATGGACGAAGTGGCGGCGGTTTTGAACATCAAATCAATCGAGGTTTACGAAGTTGCTTCATTTTATAGCATGTACAACCTCAATCCAGTGGGAAAATATGTCCTCGAATTTTGCCACACCGGGCCGTGTGCATTGGTCGGTGCGGAAAAATTGATTGAATATACCCAACAAAAATTGGGCATCAAAACCGGCGAAACGACAGCCGACGGCATGTTTACCATCAAAGAAGTCGAATGTTTGGGTGCTTGCGGATATGCTCCGATGATGCAGGTCGGCGAGTTTTTTCACGAACATTTGACACCGGAAAAGATGGATATTTTTATTGAAAATTGTCGTGCAGGCAATATCAATAAAGGCACTTGGAAAATGCACTGATTTTTAACGATAAACTATAAACGATAAACTATGAACCTCTTAACACACTTAAATAAAAAATGAGTCAATTATCTCAACATCAAATAGAACAGATTTCAGCGCGGTCGGGCGTGAGTCGTTATAATTATTTTATAAAAACGGTCGTCGAATTTGAGGAAGTTTATGGTTTGGCGGACGACGAAGGTTGGGTGATGTTGGAAGACGATGTCGAAAACTGCGATGTGATTCCATTTTTTCCAAACCCGGAATTTGCCGAAGTTTTCAGGACGGCTGCGAAATTGGAAGAAAACCGGGTCGAACCGCTTGATTTGATGGAATTTATGGATTGGTTGGATGATTTTGCAGAGGAAAAAATCAAGATTGGGGTGTTTTTAAATGGCGAATTGCAAGGGGCAATTATGGATGCAAGCCGGTTGAAAACAGATTTGCAGGCTGCTTTGGGAAATGAAATTGGGGACGAAACGGAATAATGAGATAATGTGGAAATTTGGGAATAAGATAATTTTACAAATCGAAAATTTGAAATAGTGGTAATTTGAAAATGGATAATTCGTGAAATTATCTAATTTTTAAATTAACCAATTATCCAATTAAATAAATGAGCCGAAAATTATTGCTCGAAAAAGCCCACGTTCCGGGCATCAAAACTTTGGAAGTTTATCGTCGGGAAGGTGGCTACCGCTCGGTGGAAAAGGCATTGAAAACGATGTCGCCGGAAGCCGTTTTGGAGGAAGTGAAAAAATCTGGTTTGCGCGGTCGCGGCGGTGCGGGTTTTCCGACGGGCATGAAATGGTCGTTTTTGGCAAAACCGGAAGGCGTCCCGCGTTATTTGGCCTGCAACGCCGACGAAAGCGAGCCGGGAACTTTCAAAGACCGGTATTTGATGGAATTTATCCCGCATATTTTGATTGAGGGAATGATTGTTTCGAGTTTTGCTTTGGGCGCGGCGACTTCCTATATTTATATCCGGGGCGAATATTCTTGGATTGTGCGCATTTTGGAACGGGCGATTGACGAGGCTTATGCTGCGGGTTGGTTGGGAAAAAATATTTTGGGCAGTGGTTTTGACCACGATATGGTTGTGAATTGTGGGGCGGGTGCGTACATCTGCGGCGAGGAAACCGCGCTTTTGGAAAGTTTGGAGGGAAAACGTGGGAATCCGCGCGTCAAACCACCGTTTCCAGCCGTGAAAGGTTTGTGGCAATGCCCGACGGTGGTCAATAATGTGGAAACTTTGGCAGCCGTCGTGCCGATTGTCAATGACGGCGGCGAGGAATATGCGAAAATTGGGATTGGTCGCAGCACGGGCACAAAATTGATTTCTGCCTGCGGAAACATCCGGAAACCGGGCGTTTATGAAATTGAAATGGGTCTGCCGGTCGAGGAATTTATTTATTCAGATAAATGGTGCGGCGGCATCGCCAACGGAAAATTGATGAAAGCCTGCGTGCCGGGCGGTTCGTCGGTGCCGATTTTACCGACGCATTTGATGTTGAAAACTGCGGCTGGCGAGCCCCGCGTCATGACTTACGAATCGCTTTCCGATGGCGGTTTCAACACCGGGACGATGCTCGGTTCGGGCGGTTTTATCGTTTTTGATGAAGACCAGTGCGTCGTTCGGAACACCTATAATTATGCGCGTTTTTATCGACACGAAAGTTGTGGGCAATGCTCGCCGTGCCGCGAGGGGACGGGCTGGATGGAAAAAATACTTTGGCGTTTGGAAAACGGGCAGGGCAAGATTTCGGACATCGATTTATTGACCGACATCGCCAAAAAAATCGAGGGAAACACGATTTGTCCGCTCGGCGATGCTGCGGCTTGGCCGGTTTCGGCGGCGATTCGGCATTTTCGGGATGAGTTTGAATGGCACGTTCGGGAGCCGAAGTTGTGTTTGGAGCGGAATTTTGGGTTGCATCCGGCGGAGATGGTGGCGGCTTAATTTAAAATTATGAGACAAAAAATAATCACCGAACTCCAAAACCTCGAAAAACAAATCGACATAAAAATTTTGTACGCAGTGGAAAGTGGCAGTCGGGCGTGGGGTTTTGCTTCGACAAATAGCGATTGGGACGTGCGTTTTATTTATGTCCACAAACGCGATTGGTATTTATCCATCGAAAATAAGCGGGACAATATTGAAATGATGCTGCCCGATGATTTGGATTTGAGTGGTTGGGAAATGAGAAAAGCACTGAAATTGTTTAGAAAATCCAATCCACCTTTGTTTGAATGGTTGAACAGCCCAATAATTTATCTGGAAGAAAAGGAAGTGGTTGATAAATTCAGGGTTTTGGCAAGCGATTTTTTCAATCCCAAAAATTGCCTTTATCATTATTTGAGCATGGCGAAAAATAATTTTAGGGAATATTTGGACAGGGATTTGGTTCGGACAAAGAAGTATTTTTATGTTTTGCGTCCGATTTTGGCTTGTATGTGGATTGAAAAAACCAATTCGATGGCTCCAACGGAATTTCAAAAATTGTACGATTCTCAAATTGAAAATGTGGATTTGAGGAAAATAATTGATGAACTTTTAATCCTAAAAATGAGCGGCGAAGAATTGGGGACAGCACCAAAAATTGAAGTTTTAAACCAATTTTTGACAGAAAAAATAGATTATTTTACAGAATACGTCCAGCAGTTTGAATTTAAAAAACAGATGGACACCGATAAATTGGATGCGTTTTTTCGTGAAACGCTTTTTAAATTTGAATAGATTTACAAATGCCAAAAGTAAAAATAGACGGTTTTGAAATCGAAGTTCCAGAAGGAACGACCATTTTGAATGCAGCCCGAGCAATCGGCGGGGACATCGTGCCGCCTGCGATGTGTTATTATTCGACTTTGCAGGGGAGTGGTAGCAAATGCCGCACTTGCATGGTGAAAGTGACGAAAGGTTCTGAAAAAGACCCGCGCCCGATGCCAAAATTGGTGACAAGTTGCCAAACGATGGTGCAGGACGGCATGGAAGTGGCCAATATTTCGAGCGAAGAAGTTTTAAAAGCACGGGCTGGCGTGGTCGAGTTTTTGTTGGTCAACCATCCGTTGGATTGCCCGATTTGCGACCAAGCCGGGGAATGTCATTTGCAAGATTTGGGGTACGAACACGGTGCGGCGGGGACTCGGTACGAATTTGAGCGCCGCACTTTTGAACCGACCGACATTGGCGAAACCATCAAATTGCACATGAACCGCTGCATTTTGTGCTATCGTTGTGTTTATGTCGGCAATCAATTGACCCCCGAACGCGAACACGGCATCATGAATCGCGGCGACCATTCCGAAATTTCAACTTATATCCAAAATTCGATTGACAATGAATTTTCGGGAAATATGATTGACGTTTGCCCGGTCGGTGCTTTGACGGACAAAACTTTCCGGTTCAAAAGCCGCGTCTGGTTTTTGGATGCGATGGACGCCCATTGTTCTTGCCAAAAATGTTCTGGAAATGCAGTGGTTTGGATGTACGGCAATGAAATTTACAGGGTCACGGCGCGGAAAGACAAGTATGGCGAGGTGCATGAATTCATTTGCAACGAGTGCCGTTTTGATAAAAAAGATATCAGTTTGTGGACAATCGAAGGGCCGCGCGTGATTGACGACCATTCTGTTATTTCCCAAAATCATTATGAAGAAGGGGCGATTACAGTGATTTGAGTTTGTTTTTCATCCATAAAACTTCAAAATCAAAAAAAATGGGGCAATATTTTAATACGGATATGATTCCGAAACAGGTGGCGAGAAAGCGAAAGGTCCCTGATTTTCTTATCAAAGAAGTGATTGATGGGCGCAATTTTTATTACAAAGGCTATCGGCAGGTTTTAAATCACAAAAAAACACTTGAAGAAATCATGGGATGGAGCGGTTTACAAGGGATTATCGTCAGTTATTTTACCTATTTATTGATGGGCGATCTTGACAAAAAAAAATACATTGTGCTTCCGGGCGAAACCGGGAACCATTTGGAATTTAGAAACAACCTGTCTTTGGATGTTTCCGTTTTTGAAAAAACAGTTTTGACACCTGATAAAATCAATACAAAATATATCAGCGTCCCGGCTTATTGTGTGATTGAAATTGACGTGCAAGCCGAGTGGGACGAAAATGATTTGACAGATTTGGGTTACATTGATTTGAAAACCAAAAAACTTTTCGAGTTCGGCACAAAAAAACTGATTTGGGTTTTGTCAAAAAGCAAAAAAGTGATTGTCGCCGAACCCCAAAAACATTGGGAAATCATAGATTGGAATGAAGATATTGAATTGATTGAAGGCATTCAATTTAATGTTGGCAAGCATTTAGAAGAAGAGGGAATTGATGTGGATGTTTGAAAATCAAGAATTAAAATCAGGAATAAAGAACTAAGTTCGATATGATACTTTTATTTGACACAGCGATTTTACTGCAAAAACTGGGTTTAATAAGTGCACTTTTCGGCATCTCGTTGGGCATCGCCGCTTATTCAACCTACGGCGAGCGGAAAATTGCAGCATTTATGCAAGATAGGATTGGCCCCGACCGCGCCGGCCCATTCGGCCTGCTTCAACCGTTGGCTGATGGCGTGAAATTTTTTATGAAGGAAGATTTTATGCCTTCCGGGGCTGAAAAATTCTTGTTTTGGTTGGGTCCGGGCATCGCGATGTTTGTGGCAACGATGACGAGTGCGGTGATTCCGTGGGGCACGAAACTGACAATTTTCGGTAGTTCGATTGATTTGCAAGTGACAGATGTCAATATTGGGATTTTGTACATTCTCGGTTTTTTGTCTCTCGGCGTTTATGGTTTAATGATTGGCGGTTGGGCTTCGAATAATAAATATTCACTTTTTGGAGCGATCCGCGCTTCTTCCCAGATGATTTCTTATGAATTGGCGATGGGGCTTTCGATTATTGCGATTGTGATGATGACGGGTTCGTTGAGTTTGCGGACGATAGCCGAATCGCAGCAAGGTTTTGCATGGAACGTTTTTTACCAGCCGCTCGGATTTCTTATCTTTTTTGTTTGTTCCTTGGCTGAAACGAATCGCGCGCCGTTCGATTTACCGGAATGCGAAACGGAATTGGTCGGCGGTTATCACACGGAATACAGTTCGATGAAATTGGGTTTTTACCTTTTTTCGGAGTACATCAATATGTTTATTTCGTGCGCGGTGATTTCGACGCTGTTTTTTGGTGGGTATAATTTTCCGGGCGTTGACCCAAATTGGTTGGGCGGTTTCATGGGCCCGATTGTTTTGTTCTCCAAAATCTTCTTTTTCATCTTTGTTTTTATGTGGATTCGGTGGACGTTGCCGCGTTTTCGGTACGACCAATTGATGCACCTCGGCTGGAAAATTTTGATTCCGCTTTCTATTTTGAATATGATTTTGACGGGTGGAGTTTGCTTGTGGCTGGGGAAATGATTGAGTTGGAACACAGATTTGACAGATTTTCAAACACAGATTTATTCGAGATTTATTAAAATCTGTGTTAGAAAATCTGTCAAATCTGTGTTCCATTAAATTTAAAAAATATGCAATCGCTTACAAATCGCTCAAAAGTTGTTGTCGATAAACAGATGACTTTCATGGAACGGATTTACATCCCGGCCATTTTGAAAGGCATGTGGATTACTTTGAAACACTTTTTTAAAAAACCCGGCACGCTAAGATACCCCGAGGTCAAAAAGGATTTTGCGCCCGTTTTTCGCGGACTTCATGTTTTGAAACGCGACGAACAAGGCCGCGAAAACTGCACGGCCTGCGGTTTGTGCGCCGTCGCTTGCCCAGCGGAAGCAATCACGATGGAAGCAGGCGAGCGAAAACGCGGCGAAGAAATGTTGTACCGCGAAGAAAAATACGCGACGTTGTACGAAATCAACATGTTGCGCTGTATTTTTTGCGGAATGTGCGAGGAAGCATGCCCAAAAGAGGCGATTTTTTTGACCGACAGAATGGTGGACACTGAATATGGCCGCGCCGCTTTTATTTACGGAAAAGATAAATTGGTGGAAAAAATGGACGACCGGATTGACGTGACCGTCCGCCAAAAACACATCCAAGAACGAATCGCCGCAAAAGCATCAAACTGAACGACCGATTTTGGCAAAATAACTTTTCCCAAAATCTTAAATTAGAAATCAATAATGACACTCGCAATATTTTTGGTTCTTGCGGTTATTTCAATTATCGCCGCACTGCTGATGGTCTTTTCAAAAAGCCCGGTTCACAGTGTTTTGTACCTGATTCTTACCTTTTTTATGATTGCCGGGCAATACGTTTTATTGAATGCCCAATTTCTCGCGGTCGTCCACATCATCGTTTACGCGGGGGCAATTATGGTTTTGTTTCTCTTTGTTTTGATGCTTTTAAATTTAAACAAAGACTCCGAACCCGCCAAACCAATGGGCTGGAAAATTGCCGCCGGAATCACCGCCGGGATGTTGTTGGTAACTTTGATTGGTGCGTTGCGCGGTGCTCAAATTTTCCCGACTGGCGTCGAACCGAACCCAAATGTTGGCCTCGTCGAGAACCTCGGAAAATCACTTTTCACTCAATTTGTCGTGCCATTTGAAATCGCCGGGATACTTTTTCTCGCGGCAATGGTCGGGGCAGTTTTGGTGGGGAAAAAAGACCTCGAAGCCTAACTATGAACTTTGAACGATAAACTATGAACGTTTAAAAACTACTAATTTTCAATTGAAATCATGTTAGAAATAGTTAAAACAGTCCCGATTGATTATTATCTCTACCTCTCGACGGTACTTTTTTGCATCGGTGTTTTTGGCGTTTTGACACGCCGAAATGCCATCGTCGTTTTGATGTGCATCGAACTGATGCTCAACGCGGTGAACCTGCTTTTGGCCGCTTTTTCAACTTACCTTTCCAATTCTGAGGGGCAAATCATGGTGTTTTTTATCATGGTTGTGGCGGCTGCCGAGGCTGCGGTGGGTTTGGGCATTTTGGTCATGATTTACAGAAATACAAAATCTACCGATATTTCTTTGTTGGATAGACTTAAACTTTAATAAAAATCAACCCGAACGGAATGCTAAAACTCGTTGGCTATTCAAAAGTTAATGGTTCATCGTTCATCGTTCATAGTTCATAGTTCAATGAATTCATTGATACCACTCATAGTTTTCCTGCCATTTATCGGCTTCATTATCAACGGTTTATTTGGAAAAAGCCTTTCCAAAACGGTCGTTGGCATCATCGGTTCGGGCGTTTTGCTCGGCTCGTTTTTGTTGTCGTTGATGTGTTTTCGGGAAGTCGCCGCGACCGGTCAAGCCATCCGCACTGACTTGTACCAATTCCTTTCAGTCGGCAGTTTGCAGGTCAATTTCGGGTTTTTGGTTGACCAACTTTCCGTTTGGATGATGCTCATCGTCACTGGCGTCGGTTTTTTAATCCACGTTTATTCGATTGGGTACATGCACGACGACGATGGTTTTTACAAATTCTTTGCCTACCTCAACCTTTTTATCTTTTCAATGCTGCTTTTGGTGATGGGCAGCAACTTTTTGATGCTCTTTTTTGGCTGGGAAGGCGTCGGTTTGTGCTCGTATTTATTGATTGGATTTTGGTATCAAAACAAAGAATTTGGAACCGCCGGGCGCAAAGCATTTATCATGAACCGCATCGGCGATTTGGGGCTTTTGCTCGGTATGTTCCTGATTTTCAAGACTTTCGGTAGTTTGGATTTTGCCCAAGTTTTCGCAAACATCACCCCGGAAATGGTCGGGGCAGGCACGATAACTACGATTTGCCTGCTGCTTTTTGTTGGTGCGATTGGCAAATCTGCCCAAATTCCACTGTTCACTTGGTTGCCCGATGCGATGGCTGGCCCGACTCCGGTCTCGGCTTTGATCCATGCTGCGACGATGGTCACGGCGGGTATTTACCTCGTTGCACGCTGCAATCCAATGTTTTCGCTTTCGCCGGATGCCTTGCACGTCGTGGCTTTGGTTGGTTTGGCCACTTCAATTATGGCGGCTTTGATTGGCCTTCGCCAAAATGATATTAAAAAAGTCCTCGCCTACTCCACCGTTTCGCAGTTGGGTTTGATGTTCGTTTCGCTGGGGATGGGTGCCTACGTTTCGGCGATGTTTCACGTAACGACGCACGCTTTTTTCAAAGCACTATTGTTTTTGGCGGCTGGCAGCGTGATTCACGGGATGGGCGGCGAACAAGATATTCGAAAAATGGGCGGCCTCAGAAAAGCCATGCCGATAACTTTTTGGGTGTTTTTGATTGGAACTTTTGCAATTTCCGGCTTCCCGATGCTTTCCGGTTTCTTTTCAAAAGATGAAATTTTTGCAAATACTTGGGCGGCTGGTGGAAAATTGTGGTGGGGAATTGCAGGTCTTGGCGGTTTGATTACTGCGATTTATATGACACGTTTGTTGTTCGTGACCTTTTTTGGGGAGTTTCGCGGCACTGACGAGCAAAAACACCACCTGCACGAAAGCCCTGCTTCGATGACAATTCCGTTGGTTGTGTTGGCAATTTTGTCCATTTTTGGTGGATTTTTGAACTTGCCGCACATTTTTCATTTTGCAAAAAACCATTGGCTTGCTGAATTTCTCCAACCTGTCGTCCAAAATGTCAATTTGCACCACGGCGGCGAACCGCATCACTTGCCTGAATCAACTGAGTGGTCATTGATGATTTTCACGACCTCTTTGGCTTTGTTGGTCATGGCGGTTTCTTATTTTATTTATGTTGTCCGCCGCAATTTGCCAACGACCGATGCCGCACAATCTGGCTTGACCAAAGTGCTTGCCCACAAATTTTACTTCGATGAAATTTATGATTTTCTGTTTGTCAAACCGATAGAAAAACTATCCCGGTTCTTGCATTATTATGCAGATATCTGGGCAATCGACGGCATTGTAAATGGTGTTGGAAATGGCGTTGAAAGACTCGGCGGACAATTAAGAAAATTGCAAAATGGCAACATTGAATATTATTTGATGGGCATGGTGGCAGGTGTTATTTTTTTATTGATGACTTTATTCTTCTAAAATTATGGCTTTAAAAGACTATGATTTTTCAGAAATTACTATAAAAATACTGACGGATGTTCGGTTTTGGATAGCCTTGTTGTTTATTATTCGATTGGAAAATATAGATTTAGCACCACTCGACCGGCATTTTTGGAGACAATCAATCACACTTGGCGTTGCGAGAAATTATTTGGAATGGGATGCTAATTTTTTCCATCCGCGAACAGTTTTGTGCGATAGTCGTGGCGGAATTCAGGCACAAGAATTTCCCATTTTCAATTATCTAATCTTTTTGATGTGGAAAATTTTTGGGACACACGATTGGTGTTATCGGCTATTGAATTTGATAACAACTTCTATCGGTTTGTTCTATTTTTATAGAATTGTAAAAAACCTTGTCAATGATAAAGTGGCTTTGATGTCCACTATATTTTTTGGAAGTTCTATCGCTTTTATTTATGGTCGGATGGCGATGCCGGATGTTTTTGCGGTTTCATTCGCTTTGATTGGGGTTAGTTTTGGGTGGGATTTTTTAAAAGAAGGAAAATCGAAAAATCTAATCCTTTTTGGCTTATTCGCAACGCTCGGAATTTTAAGTAAAATACCTGCGACTTGTGTTTTGGCTTTATTGGCGGCACCGTTTTTTGATAAAGAAAATGATATTGGAAGAAAGAAAAAATTAGCCGCCGTTGGATTTTTCGCTTTGACAATGTTGGTTTTGTGGTATTTCGTTTGGGTGCCGTGGGCTGAGGAAACTTACAAAAACCCTTTGTATTTTCCAGTGAGTTTGAGTGTCGGTTGGCAAGAAACAATGGTTGAATGTTTAACTGATACGATTGGCCGATTTAGATTTATGGCTTTTCAACAAGAATGGACATTTTGGGTGGCAATGATTGGTTTAATTTTAATTGTGGTTAAATGGAATAAGCGATTGCTTTTGCCCTTTGTTTTATACGCGAGTTTGATGTTTTTTTTCATTTTGAAAGCGGGGAGGATTTTTTCGGGACATGAATATTACGTCATCCCATTTATTCCGATGATGGCGATTTTGGCGGGTTATGCAATTGATTCAGTTTGGAAAAACCAAGTTTTACAATTGATTCCAATTGTTTTTCTGACTGTTTTATCGCTCTATCCACAGAAAGAATACTTTTTCATCCCAAATCATTTGAAAAAGTTTTTGAAATTAGAAGCCATCACCGATTCAGTGGTGCCCAAAAAAGCAAGGGTAATTTGTACAACTGGAACTGGCCAACCGTGGATGTTATATGCTGCGCATCGTCGTGGTTGGACAGATGAAAATCGGATAAAAGATGCCGATTGGGTCAGAAGTGAAGCACCTGTTGGGATGGCTTATGCTATTGTTGATAAAGAAAAACTGCGGGATTCTTTGCCGTTTCCCGTACTTTTTGATGATAATGATTTTAGAATTTATAAGACGAAACCAGACTCGGTGATGCTGTTACCGAGGAATTATGACGAATAAATTATGTCAATACTAATTGTACTTATACCTTTTTTGGCTTCATTGGTTTTGTTGTTGGCTCGCCCCGCGCAGGCCAAACAAATTGCTATCGTTACAAGCCTTGCTAATCTGGTAGTTACTATCATTTTATTGTCGAGTTTTAATAATGATGGCAGTTACAACCATCAATTTTCAATGGCGTGGATTCCAAGCGCAGGCATCAATTTTCGCCTCGGATTGGACGGAATCAGTATGTTGTTGGTGATTTTGACCAATTTACTCGCCCCGCTTATTTTATTGAGTTCCGCTGGGCATAAATACAATACAGAAGCCCGTTTTTATGGCCTTGCTTTATTGATGATATCTGCGTTGAACGGCGTGTTTATGGCTTTGGACGGGTTGGTTTTTTATATTTTTTATGAACTGGCATTGATTCCAATCTATTTTATTTGTGCAATTTGGGGCAGCGGCGACAAAATCCGGGTGACGATGAAGTTCTTTATTTACACGTTTGTCGGCTCGTTATTTATGTTGTTGTCATTGATTTATGTCTATTTGCAAACACCCGAAACGCACTCTTTTTCAATAGAAAGTTTATACGCCGTTCATCTTCCACCCGAAACCGCTTGGTGGGTGATGTTGGGGTTTTTCCTTGCTTTTGCTGTAAAAATGCCAGTTTTCCCATTCCACACTTGGCAGCCGGACACATACACTTCCGCTCCGACTGGCGGCACGATGTTGTTGGCCGGGGTCATGTTGAAAATGGGTGTTTATGGTGTAATCCGTTGGATGATACCACTTTCGCACGAAGGTTTGGAAAAATGGAACCCGATTTTCATGACTTTGGCCGTCATCGGAATTGTTTACGCAAGTCTTATCGCGATTAAACAAACCGATTTAAAAAGATTGATTGCCTATTCATCCATTGCCCACGTTGGTTTGATTGCCGCTGGGGCGATGGCTTGGAACAAAGCGGGTTTGCAGGGCAGCATGATTCAAATGTTGAATCACGGCATCAATGTCGTCGGCTTGTTTTTTGTCTGCGATTTGATTGAAAAACGGATGAACACGCGGCTGCTCGCAGACATGGGCGGCATCGCAAAAGTTGCCCCAAAATTTGCCGTTTTGTTTATGATAATCATGCTCGGAGCGGTGGCCGTGCCTTTGACAAATGGTTTTCCCGGCGAGTTTTTGTTGCTGAACGGCGTCTGGAATTACAACATGTGGCTCGGTGCGGTGGCCGGTTTGACCATCATTTTTGGGGCGGTTTACATGCTTCGCGTTTATCAATTGAGCATGTTTGGCCCAACCAATCGCTACACCGAAAATTTTTCAGAAATAAATATCCGGGAATGGCTGGTGCTCGGCACGGTGGCTGGTTTGGTGATTTTACTTGGCTTTTTTCCGCAAATCGTGCTTGATTTAACCGATGCTTCGGTGACCAAAATTTTGAGTGCTGTTCAAATTTGATGTACTTTTGAATAAAATTTTTTGAAAAATGACTACAACTGAATTGAAATATTCAATGGTTGAAATGATTACCAAAGTGGCCGACAAATCCGCGATTGAGGAATTGTTTCAACTTATTTCTGAATTTCTGAGCGACCTCAATCAAAATTTTGAAGCCAAAATGACTCCGGAACAAGTTGAAGATTTACAAGAATCCGTCGAAGAGTCTTTTGACACTGAAAATTTGATTTCCCACGATTCCGTCATGAAAAAATATGAAAAATGGTCAACGAGATAGTCTGGACAAAAACAGCGGAAAGAAAATTTGATGAAATGGTGGATTATTTGGCAGAACAAGGCGCGGAAAATGAGATTCGAAATTTGATTTCAAAATTGAAAAATAGATTAACCATTTTGTCAAAATACCCGGAAATGGGACGGCTTTCCACAAATACAAAAACAGTCCGGTATCAGATTTACCCGATTTCATTACCTTTTTTATAGAATTTCAGGAAAAAAGTTAATCGTCGTCAACTTTTTTGATGGCAGACAAGACCCCAGAAACAGACCTTTTTAATTGAAATGACAACTTTACTACTACTTTTTATCACCGCAGTTTTGGTGCTGTTTGCCGGCCTCGGCAAGGACAAAAACATGCTGCAATCGCTCACTTTTTTTGGGGTGGCCTTGGCTTTTGGTTTTACTTGCATGGATTTGTACGACCATCGCGGTTGGTTGAATACCAAATTCATTTCGATGATTCATTTTGACGATTTCGCCCTCGCGTTTTCTGGGGTCGTTTGCGCGTCGCTTTTGTTGTTGGTCGGGCTGTCGGGTTGGGGTTTTCGGCAGTTGAAAAATTCGCTCGGCGACCAATATGCCTTGCTTTTGTTTTCGGTTTGCGGGGCGTTGTGCATGTTTTCTTTTCAAAATATCGTGATGCTTTTTTTGGGCATCGAAATTTTGAGCATCCCACTGTACGTTTTGGCGGGCAGCCGCCGCGACGATTTGAAATCGAACGAGGCGGCTTTGAAATATTTTTTGATGGGCGCGTTTGCCACCGGCATTTTTTTGTTCGGCGCAGCACTGATTTACGGCTCGACTGGCAGTTTTGATTTGGAAACCATCAACCTCGTTTTGTCGGAAAAATTGGCCTCGCCGGGCATGACAAACGTCGGTATTTTATTGATAATGATTGGTTTGTGTTTCAAAGTTTCGGCAGTGCCTTTTCATTTTTGGGCACCCGATGTTTACACTGGCAGCCCGACGATGGTCACCGCGTTCATGTCAACGATTGTAAAAACAGCGGCGGTCGCGGCTTTTTTCAAATTATTTTCCACGGCTTTTGCCCCGGCGATTGATTTTTGGTCTGCCCCGCTGGCAGTCGTCGTCGGTTTGACGATGATTTTGGCGAACACGACGGCCATTTTTCAGACCAATTTCAAACGGATGATGGCCTATTCGTCCATTTCGCACGCAGGTTATCTGTTGTTGGGCGTCCTTTCGGCAAATGTTGCGGGGGCGGGCGGCGCGATTTTGTTGTACACTTTGACGTATTCGATTGCTACGATCTGTGCTTTTGCCATTTTCATGGTTGTCAGCGAAAAAAATGGCAGTGAAGATTTTTCAGTTTTCAATGGCCTTTCCAAAACCAATCCGATGTTCGCTGCGGTCATGGCTGTTTCGATGTTGTCGCTGGCTGGCATCCCACCGCTGGCTGGTTTTTTTGGAAAATATTTCCTGTTCGCCGCTGCTTTTGGCAAATATCCATGGCTCGTCGTTTTGGCCGTGGTCAATTCTGCCGTTTCAATTTACTATTATTTCAAAGTAATCGTGGCCATGTATTTTTCACATGATGGCCAACCGGAGACTTTGGAAATCCCGCGCGGCGTCCAATGGATGCTGGCCGGGACGCTGGTTTTGCTGGTTGCCCTGACCTTTTTGCCGGGAAATATCCTCGGCCTGATTTAATTCGAATAGTACGTTCGTACTATTTGCAAGAACTTCATATTTGGGATTGCTTCATGACCCATTTTGGGTTTACTTTTGTGGCCTCGGGCAAAAGAGTCTGGTAATCCGGTTCCCAAAAAACCGCTGCTTCTTTTCAATCCCATTGTGAAACATTTTACTATCCACCAAACCAAATTTCGAATGGAGACTTATTTAATCATCGGAGCACTTTTGTCAATAAGTGCATTTTACGGCTTTTCGGACAAAAAATCAGAAGCCGAAGTGCAGGAATAAAAAACTGCAAATTTCCAAATCAAACAAGAAAGAGGACGTTCCTAAAACGCCCTCTTTTTTTTGGTTATTGGGGAATTGGTTATTGGGGAAATGGTTGCTGTCCCAATTCCCCAATAACCAATTCCCCAATAACCAACCTCAAAATTGCTCCCAAAGATTTCGAAGCACCGCCAAATTCTTTTTCACCCAAACATCTTCGGCGTTCAATTTGATGCTTTTGTTTTTCGTCATCGAATCTTCCAGCATCCGACTGGCTTTGAGCGCGTCCGATTTATTGAAAAAACAATCCAGCCACGCCTCGCTCAAATTCGCATCCGGTTCCAACCCCACCCCACCATTGTATTGATGAACATTGCTCGGCGACGCCCGAAAAGACACCACTTTCAAATTATGACTGAGTGCCGCCTCCAAAATCAAGCAAAGATGATGCAGATGGTTTTTCATCCGGGCATGGATTTGGGCATCGGTTTCGGCGGTGGCGGGTTTCGTTCTCCACAAATTATTTGAAGGGTGATACGGGTTTTGCTCCGATTTTTCGTAGGTGGCTCCGTCAGTTTTGAAACCGTAAACTTTCAATTTTTTGTCCGCGCCGACCCCAATTGCCAAAGAATCCGAATCCAAATGTGGGATCGAAAGCACCTCGTCTTTGATATTTGGGAAAGTCAAAACGATGGATTTTTTGGTTTCATCGGCGTATTTCCATTGCCCTTGCCGATAATTTTGGCCGGAAAATTCAGTCAAAGTGCCGTCGCCAAAAAACGACCACGAAAACCCAATCCGACCTTTTACACCGTACCAACCTTCCGTCATCCGGGCTTGGAGTGGCGAACATTCATTTTTTGGTGGCAAGTTTTTCGTGTCACCCACAAACATCGACCACGTTTTTTCAATTGAAAGGGCGGTCGCAGGCAAAGATTTTTCCGGCGCGGTCTTTTCATTTTTACACGAAAAAAAGAAAATACAGGCTACGGCAAACAAGCAGATTTTTTGCATAACAAGTTGATTTTGAATGAAAAATGAATTTTGTGCGAAGGTTCAAAAACTTGTTGGAATGAAAAACGGGTGCCGGCTTTTTTCATAATTTTGAGCCACGATTTTTCAAGGATCCATCAATTTATAAAAAAAATAGCCGAAAAAAATGAAGCCACAGTTGGTTTTTGCATTGCTCCTTTTTTGTTTTTTTTCTTGCAAAATGAGCACTTCAAATGAAGTCGACAAAAAAAACGCAACCGAAACTGTCCTAAAACTGGATTGGCTGGTTGGTCAGTG
Organism: Saprospirales bacterium; assembly: GCA_031398055.1. GTDB lineage: Bacteria > Bacteroidota > Bacteroidia > Chitinophagales > Saprospiraceae > M3007. The sequence goes on from JANNMS010000151.1 coordinate 45,326, forward strand.
GAAACGGGCAAACGAAAAAGAAGGCAAAACAACCTTTGAAAATTGGGAAAAGAAAAATGACAAGGAATTCGCCGGGTTTGCCTACACCCTGCAAAAAGGGGACACGGTTTGGCAGGAAAAAATGCGGCTTGTCCAAGTTGTCCAAAATTGGGATTTGGAGGTGTCCGGTGAGGGCGAAAAATCGCCGACCATTTTTAAAATGACAAGCCTGATCGCGCGCCGTTTTGTCTGCGAAAACCCGGCAATCGAGTTCCCGAAACGGATCGAATATTTTTTCGAGGACGACAAACTGAAAGCAAAGGTTTCGGGTGGGGAAATGGTGCTCGATTTTGAATTTGATCCGGTGGAGCCAAAATAGGGTTTCGTGAGACCGATGGTTTTCGCAGCCCAAAAAAATGCCCGCTGGGATTTCCTGTCGGGCATTTTTTTTTCCAAAAATGCTGACATTTGCCCCCTCGTTCAACTTTTCAAATTTTAAAATGGAAAATCCAAACCGCTATTCACCTGCCGAAACCGAAAAAAAATGGTACGCCCATTGGGAAAACTCCGGTTATTTTCACTCCGAACCCGACGAACGCGAAGCATTTTCCATCGTCATCCCCCCGCCGAATGTCACGGGCGTTTTGCACATGGGGCACATGCTGAACAACACGATCCAGGATATTTTAATTAGAAAAGCCAAACTCGACGGCAAAAACACCTGCTGGGTTCCCGGCACCGACCATGCCAGCATCGCCACCGAAGCCAAAGTTGTTCAATGGCTGCGGGCGGAAAAAAAACTCCGAAAATCCGACATCTCCCGCGAGGAATTCATGGAATATGCCTACCAATGGAAGGAAAAATACGGCGGCATCATTTTAAAACAACTGCGAATGTTGGGCGCTGCCTGCGACTGGGAACGCACGGCTTTCACGATGGACAAAGGTTATCACGACGATGTGATTACCGTTTTTGTCCAACTTTTTGAACGCGGAAAATTGTACCGAGGCCAGCGGATGGTCAATTGGGATCCCGAAGCCCTGACCGTTTTGAGCAACGAAGAGGTTTTGCACTCCGAGGAAAAATCTTTTTTATACCACATCAATTATCGGTTGGCGGACGGCGAAGGCGGCATCGTCATCGCAACGCAACGACCCGAAACCATTTTTGCCGACGTGGCCGTCGCGGTCAATCCAAAAGACCCGCGCTACAAAAAATTGGTGGGCAAAAAAGTGCTTATCCCATTGATTAACAAGGAGATACCTGTCATCGCTGATAATTATGTGGACATCGAATTTGGGACGGGCGCACTGAAAATCACCCCCGCCCACGACCCAAATGACTACGAAGTTGGCCAACGGCACGGTCTCGAAATCATCGACACGATTGCTGACGACGGGAAATTGAACGAAAATTGCGCGTTCCAGCCGCTCGTAGGTCTCGACCGTTTCGAGGCGCGAAAACAGATGAAAGGATTTTTGGAAGCCGCCGAAGTTTTGGTAAAAATGGAAGAATACACCACCAAAATCGGTCGCTCGGAGCGCACCGGGGCGGTGGTCGAACCCAAACTTTCGTTGCAATGGTTTGTAAAAATGGCCGAACTCCGCGAGCCGTCCGTGCGGGCGGTGATGAAAAAAGAGGTGCGTTTTTACCCCGATAGTTTCCGAAATATGTACCGTTCGTGGATGGACGGGCTGCGCGATTGGTGCATTTCGCGGCAACTTTGGTGGGGGCAGCGCATCCCGGCGTGGTATTTAAAAACCGAATCTGCTGGAAAAGAAACACAAGTTTTTGTCGCAAAATCTGCCGAGGAAGCACTCGAAAAAGCCAAAAATTTGACTGGAAACAAAAATTTGACGCTCGACGATTTGCGGCAAGAAGAAGATGTTTTGGACACTTGGGCATCGTCGTGGCTCTGGCCGATTTCGGTTTTTAATGGTTTTCAAGACCCGGAAGGCGCGTTTAAATATTACTATCCGACCTCTGTTTTGGTCACAGGATGGGATATCATTTTTTTCTGGGTGGCACGGATGATCATGGCTGGCTACGAATTTAAAGGTGAAAAACCGTTTTCAAAAGTCTATTTCACGGGCATGGTTCGCGACAAACTGCGCCGAAAAATGTCAAAATCGCTCGGCAACTCGCCCGACGCAATCGAACTTTTGGAAAAATTTGGTGCGGACGGGGTTCGCTACGGTTTGCTTTCGAGCAGCCCGGCGGGCGGCGATTTGATGTTCGATGAAAAACTTTGCGAAAACGGCAGGAATTTTTGCAACAAAATCTGGAACGCCGCGAACGGCGCAGTTTTGGGTTGGCAAGTGGCTAAAACTGCTGAGAATGAAGAAGTTGCGCGAAAAAATGCGCTGGCCGTGAAATGGATGCAACAGCGTTTCAAACAAGTTTTGGGCGAGTTGGACAAAAATTTTAAGGATTTTCGGTTATCGGATGCTGCCCAAAATTTGTACAGTTTTATCTGGGACGACTTTTTTTCGTGGTACATCGAGATGGTAAAACCGTCGTTCGGCCAACCGATCGACAAAAAAACCTACGACGCGACCATCCGGTTTTTCTCCGAAATCATGGTCGCGCTGCACCCGTTCATGCCGTTCATCACCGAAGACGTTTGGCACAAATTGTCGGAGCGAAAAACGGGCGACGATTGCATGGTTCAGCAATATCCGAAAAAAGGAAAATTTGACAAAAACCTGCTCGCCACGGTCGAATCTGCAAAAGATATCATCGTGAAAATCAGGGAGTTGCGCAACCAAAACCAGTTGAAACCCAAAGAGCCTCTGCAAGTTTTTGTCTCCAATTCTGCCTCGTCGCAGGCACTTTTTGCCACGCCGGGTTTGAAAGAAATGGTGGAAAAAATGGCGTTTTTGGAAAGTTTGGAATTTGCCGACGGCGAAATTCCGAATTCAAAATCGTTTGTTTCTGGCACTGAAAAATATTTTGTCGTGCTGAATCAAGTGATTGACGTGGCCGCCGAACGTGAAAAATTGGAAAAAGAACTCGAATATCAACGCGGTTTTGTGGCGGGCATCGAACGGAAACTTTCGAATGAAAAATTTGTGGCCGGTGCACCGGCGGCTGTCGTGGAAGCCGAACGGAAAAAAATGGCCGACGGATTGGCTCGGATGGCGATGATCGAAGAAAGTTTGCGGAGTTTATGAGGTAGGATTTTTGAAAAAACTCCCTGAAATTTTGTGGAAGGAATTTGCCCCAGCCCAATCAATTTTTACAAAAAAATAGGATAAAATTGGGCTGGAGCAGGTTCTTTTAAAATGACAAAAAACAATTAATTAACTGGATTAAATTGAAGGTTTTCAAATTTTAAAACGCGCAAAAACTTGTTTTCCAAATAATCAGGTTTTGCGCTGCGGTCGGGATTGTTATTGCCATCGGCAAAATTTTTACCCATTTTTATTTTACTGTTGATGCCTTGCCAAGTTTGGCCGACCGATTTTTCGGGAAAACTCAAACCATATTTTTTCAACATTTTTCCAGTAAAAATCATCGTGTCGTAGCCGTTAAAAGCATCGTCGGCGGGAATTGTGCCGTAATTTTGGTAAAAAATTTGGGAAAATGTTTTGACATCCGCCGCCCCAAAATCAATGAACGACGACGCGGTGACGTGAACTTTCAATTTTTCAAAATACTCCGGCTCGATATTTTCAAAATCCAGCCACTGCGGCAGGCCGAAAACTTCAACATCGTTTTTGCCCATTTGACTTTTCAATTGCCGAAAAAAAGCGAACACAAAATCTTGGCTGGAAAAAGATGGGACGAGAAAAACGGTCTTTTTTCCCGGTTTTAGATAAATTTTCAAGTCGTTTTTGGCCATGTTGGTCGTTGCATCCGGCAAAACCAGTTCTTGAAAACGGCTGCCACCGAGCCTTAAATTGAGATTTTGAATCCATGCCAAACGGTCGGTTTCACGTTCGCGGGCAACCAAAACGATTTCCGCGCCGGGACTTTTTGCCCGGACAAATTGCAACATCGCCTCACAATGTGTTTTCAAACTTGGGTTGAGTTGCAAAAAACCGGGGTTTCCAGCCACCAAATTCTCGTTCGGCGACTCAGGCGAGACGATGATTTTCCGTTTCGACATCAAATTTTTTCCCAATAAATCCACGTGCGTCGAACGAAATGGCCCGACAAATACATCGGCCAAATCGAGTTTTGGGTTTTTTCAAAACCTCGGCAAAATCTGAATCATTGATTTGGGTATCGAAAACATCGATCGCGAGATTCATCCCGTCCATTTCTGAAAGTTGTTCGAGGGCAATTTTTGCTCCGGCGTAAAATTGGATGGCTTTTTCACTGCGTTCCGGCACGCCGCCGGGCGCGTCCCCCACTTGATTTGTGAGCAAAGGCAAAAGCAGGGCGACGCGAAATTTTTGTTTTGAAAAATCTCCGCCGGGCGCGGGTTCGTTTTCGGTGGGGTTGGTTTTTCCGCTGGAGATTGGTGGTTGCGTCGTGTTTTCAGACCAACGGACGGTGTCGATTGGCGTGGTGCCGGGTTTTTCGGTTTTTGGCTTGCCGGTTTGCGTGCCGGGGCGCGGCAATTTTTTGGGCGTGCAGTTTGCAAAAATTACAAGGCACAGTCCAAAAAGGAGTTTTAAAATATTGATTTTCAATGTATTAATTTGAAATTTGAAATAATTGGAGGTCGGAATTTATTCCGACCCA
>JANNMS010000181.1:0-8163 GCA_031398055.1 Saprospirales bacterium
TTTTGCCCGAAGGCCCGCAAAAAGCCGCTGTTGTCGCTCGTCCAACTGCTTGAAATATCTGATTTCGTCGTCTGTGAAAACTTCCATGAAGTCAAATTTGAAACCCAAAGTTCACAACTTATTTTTTACACGTTCCTAAAAGTACTTTTTTCATGTTTTTTTATTTTTAAAAGGTTAATAATTAATAATTATATAGGTGGTATCATGACCCGGTAGATAGATATTAAACCATGGCGCAGCACTATTTTGTAGTGAAGTTTCTATTTCCTTTCCATTGTGTACAACTTTAAATGCATCTAAATCTAAGTTGGCTGCTTCACCTGCTTGCGGAATTACTGAAAAGATATATTTAAATTCTTGATTTCCCTTTCTAAAAAAGTAAATAGTTGTATCTATCCCCTGACCTAAATAGATTGACCTACCATTTGAAATAAGGTTTTCTCCCGGAGCAGTAATTTGAAATGCTCCACTTTCATTATTTAACTTTACTTTTAGCCAAGCAAACGGATAAAGATGAAGCGTAGCAGGCACAGGGCATCCATCTTTTCGATTGATAAAAGCAAAATCATCACCACTGTCCCAAAAACCGGGCGCGTCGCCAGAAATCACGGTGCCATCTTGGTCGAAATCGAAATTGCCATCGGCATCGGATTTTGTGGTAGCCACATCGGTGCAGTTGAAATTGCCCAGCACTTCGCCCTCGCAGGCTCGCAGGGTAAGCGTGGCACCGGAAATGGGTTTTTCGGTGCCGAATTCAAGGATTTGCCCAGTTGCGTTTTTTTCCTTGCAACCGCTGCAACCCAGCCACCCGACCCCGCCGAGCAGCCAAAGCAGAAAAATCATTCGTTTTTTCATGCTTTAAAATTTAAAAGTGAGAAAATGAAATGGTTTGAAAATATGATAGACTTCCGGGGAGAAGACCGGAAGGAAATTTTTTCAATATTTGAAAAATGGAGACAGGAAGTAACTAAAATCGGCGAAAAAATAGAAAGCCGAAAAAATGGACAGACAGGAGAGCAAGTAAAAAGGCATGGTCGGTTGATTTTTGATTGGAAATTGGATGATCGTTTCGGTATGCAATCTACCGAGAAGCCAATGACAAATGCAGATTTTTCAGATTTTCCAACAAAAAAAATGCTTGCCTGATTTTCATCAGGCAAGCATTTTTGAGAAATATTCTTTCGCACAAATTTTATTTCACCATTGATTTGACAACCGCCTCGTCAATTTTTACAGGGTATGCCGCCCGCAAATCTTCTATCCATTTCTTTTCGAGGTAGTCCTGATAGTCTGCAACAGCATAACCACGCGCATCGTCGAGCAATTTTGGGGTCGGCGGCGTAATTTTTTCCACTTTCAAAAACGTCGAAGTTTTCGTTCCGGCGTCGGATTTCAATGCAGTCATTCCGCCTGCTTGCCAAATCGGGTCGAGGTCTTTGTTTTTGCCTTTTTCATACGTTTTTGTAATGACGTGCACCAAATTCTCCTTTTTGTTCATCTTTTTCAGCACGTCGGCAGATGGTTTTTTCGCAGCCATTTCGCGTACTTTTTGGATGATTTTTGGGTCGTCGGTTTTGATGGTGTAAATCGAAACCTCTGCGCGCTCGTCCCATTTGTATTTTTCTTTCAAATTTTCATTAAAAAACTTGACCAAACCGACCGAATCCGTGTTCGCTTTGTCCCAAACCAATTGTTTGGTGGCATCAAAAAGCAGGATTCCTTCTTCGTATTCGCGCATCAAAGATTTGAAATCGGGGTATTTTTTGTCCAATTGGCTCTCCTCAAAACCCATCGCAACTTCTTCTTTCCAATTTTGGTACAATTTATCAATCGTCTCGTTCAACGGGTTTCCTGCGCCGCGCATCCGTTCGCGGCTCGCACGGAAGCAAAACTCCTCGAAATCGGCGATGGTAAATGTTTTTTCAGTGCCAAATTGAGCCAGTACATCTTTAATTTCCGGCTCGCTCGGTTTCCAACGGAAAGTCAAAAACACGGAATCCACTTGTTGAGCGGCCCATTTTTTCAGAGCATCTGGTTTTTCAGTAAATTTGCCTTCGCGTTGGATGCGGGCAATCATAGTTTGTTTGGCGATCGCGCTGCGGCTGTCGCGTTTGACCCTTTCGGTGAGGCCGCGACGCAGCGTTTCAAAATTGCCGACCGGGCGGTGGCTGATTCTTTTTATCAAATGCCAACCGATGCTCGTTTCGACCACACTCGAAATTTGACCATCGGCAGGGATGGAAAAAGCCGCATCTTCAAAAGATTTTTGGTAGCGATTGATGCCAAAAAATCCCAAATAACCGCCTTTTGGAGCGGTTGTTTTGTCGTCGGAATATTTTGAGCAAAGCAAATCCCAACTTGCACCGCCTTGCAAAGCCGCGTAAACGGAGTCGACCGTTTTGCGAATCATCGTATTTTTTTCTTCGGAATCGCCTTTTCTGAAAAGGATTTGACCCACTTCAATTTCGCCGCGAGCGGGGCGCGAACTGCCCACTTTCACGACATGATAACCGCTGTTCGAGCGCACGGGGCCAAAAACGTCGCCCGATTTTGCGGAATACGCGCCTTTTTCCATCGAATAAAAACCGTCGGGAAACATTGCAGTGACGTAGCCCAAATACCCGCCGGTTTCTTTTGCCGATTTGTCCTCGGATTGGGCGGCGGCCACTTTTGCAAAATCATCGCCACCTTGAATCATTTTCAACGCGACCGCTGCTTTTGAAAAAGCCGCGAGGGTGTCGGCGGCTTTGGCATTGCGGTCGCAGGCGAAAAAAATGTGGCTCACTTCGACGTCTTTCAACATCCGTTCGTGGGCTTCTTTGACCAATTTATCGGTCACTTCGCGGTCAATCAAATAGGAATTGGCCAATTGGCGGCGGTATCCGTCGAGTTCCGAGCGCAGGGCTTCGATGGTGTCGAGGCGCATTTCGCGTGCTTTTGCGACTTTCAATTTGAATTTTACGTACAAATCCAAATACTCCCGAATCGAGGCTTCCGAAAAATCGGCCTTGTCTTGGTTGGTTTTGGTGTAAATATATTTGAATTCAGATTGGTAAACCGGCGTGTTGTTTACCGAAAAAAGCACCGGGTCGGGTTGTTGGCCGAAGGCAAAATTGATTGAAAATATTGCCCCGGCGGCGAGCGTCAGGAAAAGTTGTTTGAACATTTTAGAATGTAGTTTTGGAAAATTTTTCACAAAATTTTGGGTCAATGCCTTTGAAAAAGCAGGCAAAAGTAGTCAGGCAATGTGAAATTGTTTTCACCAAAAAAACAGAATTTAGCAAAATGGGAAATTTTGAACTCAATTAAGTAAGTTTGGTACAACGGGCTTTGCGAGTTTTGTAGACCTTTGCCGACGGTGGTTATTGGTTATTGGCGAATTGGAAAAATAGTTTTTGACCAATTCCCTGATTTCCCAATAACCAATAAACTAATAACTAATCACCAAGATGAAGGTAAAATACAAAAGAATCCTACTCAAATTGTCTGGCGAAAGCCTGATGGGCACGCAGAAATACGGAATCACCGCCGCGATGCTCCAACATTATGCCTATCAAATCAAGGAATTGGTGGAAATGGATGTACAGGTTGCAGTGGTCATCGGCGGTGGCAATATTTTTCGAGGAATTCAGGCGGAAGGCTCTGGTATTGAACCAGTTACGGGCGATTACATGGGCATGTTGGCGACGGTGATGAACGGTCTCGCGCTGCAATCTACCCTCGAAAGTGTGGGCGTTTACACCCGTTTGGTCAGTGCGATTGAGATGAAAAGCATCGCCGAACCATACATCCGCCGCCGTGCGATTCGACATTTGGAAAAAGGTCGGGTCGTGATTTTTGTCGCCGGGACGGGCAGCCCGTATTTTACGACCGACTCCGCCGCCGCGCTCCGCGCCAATGAAATTGATGCGGACGTGATTTTAAAAGGCACGCGCGTCGATGGAATTTATACCGCCGACCCTGAAAAATTCCCCGATGCAAAACGTTTTGAAAAACTGACTTTTACCCAAGTTATCAATTTGGAATTGAACGTGATGGACAGAACGGCTTTCACGCTTTGTCAAGAAAACAATAAACCGATCATCGTTTTTGACATCAACGGACATGATAATTTGCGGCGAATTGTTTGTGGGGAAAGAATCGGGACGCTGGTTGAAGGTTGATGTTTTTTACAAAAATGTTTTTTCTTGAAATCACGTTAAATAATTCCGAACTCACGTTAATCTAACAAAAATTTTCGGACCAAATTGAGTCCAAAAATTCCTGTCAACTGAATATTTTTCTGGCGGTCGCGGCCAAAAATATGCTTTTCCACCACCGTTCTATTTTTGTCGGCGACGGCCATCCAAACTGTCCCGACGGGTTTTTCGGGCGTACCCCCGGTCGGTCCGGCGATTCCAGAAACTGCAATTGCCACGTCGGATTCCAAAGTTTTGAGCGCACCGACAGCCATTTCGCGGACGGTTTCGGCACTGACGGCTCCGAAATTTTGGAGCGTTTCGGGGCGCACGCCGAGCAGTTTTGTTTTCATTTCATAAGAATATGACACGACCGCTCCCGGAAAATAATCGGACGCGCCCGGCACTGAAGTCAAAAGATGGGCAATGTAGCCGCCCGTGCAACTTTCGGCGGTGCAGATTTTTTTGCCTTGCTGCCGCAAAATTTTGCCGATTTCCTCCTGCAAACTGCTGTTTTCAAAGCCATAAATCAAATCGGGGAGCAGCGCGGTGAGTTCTGATTTTTTTTCATCCAAAATTTCAGCAAGTTTTTGCTCGGCATTTTCGGTGACTTCGCCCGGCCAAATTCCGGTGAGCCGCAGCCGCACCGAACCGAGTGCCGGGAGGTAGGCCAATTTGATAAAATCGGGCAGCGCGTCTTCGAATTTTTCGATGCGTCGTGCGATGTTTGTTTCGCCTTCGCCAGCGGTCAACAAAGTTCGGTGGGCGATTGGGCGCGCCTGAAAACGGGTCAAAAGTCGCGGGATGACCTCGTTTGTCATCAAATATTCCATTTCAAAAGGCACGCCGGGCAGCGCGATGTAAATTTTTTCGGACTGCTCGAACCACATCCCAGGCGCGGTGCCAACCTTATTTAAAAGGACAGTTGCTTTCTCGGGCACAGTGGATTGGTTGTGCATCGTGTGCGGCATCGGTCGCCCGATTTTTTGAAAATAATGTTCGATGCGCGAAAAAGTTTCGGCATGAAAAACCATCGTCGAGCCAAAAAAATCGGCCAACGTTTTTTTGGTGATGTCGTCTTTTGTTGGGCCGAGGCCGCCAGTCATAATTATTACATCGGCAGAAATAGCGGCGTGCCGGATGCCAGAAATGATGGCTTCGCGGGTGTCGCCGACGCTGCTTTTTCCAGTGACTTGGATGCCGTGCAGGTTGAGTTGTTGCGACATCCAAGCGGAATTGGTGTCCACGATTTGTCCGATGAGGATTTCATCGCCGATGGTCAGAAGGTGTGCGGTCATTTATTGGTTGATTAGTTATTGGTTGATTGGTTATTGGGGGTGAGAAAATCTGAGTTTTCAAAACAAAAAATTTTACTTTTGCCTTGAAATTTATCGTTCATCATTCATCATTCAAAAAAATTGTACGACCAATTTGGCTTCCCGGAAGAATTTACAGAAATCATCGCACCCGATGATTTTTCTGTGCCTGTCGTGGACGAAACGGCGGACGAACCGCACGTTCTGATGCGAGAAAATTTCCCGGCGGCGGGCGAAAAATATCTTGGTGGCGAAAGTGATGGTTGGGAATATCGTACATTTTTTGCGGGGGCAAATTTGGGAAAGGTCTTCGAGATGGTGAAAATGTTTTTGGCGGAAGAAGGATTTGGGGATGTGCCGTTGCCCGAAACTGCTGCCGATTTGCGACTTTTTAAACGCCCGCGACCGGGGCAATTGCAACTTTTTGGCGAAGCCGGATATTTTCACAATCCTATCAAAATCATTTTTCCGAGTGCAAAGGACAAACGACGCGGCCTGATTTTGTGCATTTACAATGAAAAAATGCCTGGGCATTTGTTGCGGTTTCATGGGTTTTAAATTTCTACGAGGGGCAAGGATTTTCAAAAAAGTTTCGTTTTTGACCGGACAATTTGCGGCTAAAAAGCAAAATTATTTTTACAAAGTGTTTACATTTGGGCGCATCAACCCATTAAGCAACTCTCCCCAGCCGCGTTTTCCCTAACCAATTCTCAAATTCCAATATGAAACGTACTGTACAATTAATCTTTTTGCTATTTTTTATCCTCAAATTTTCATCCCAAAGCCTTGCCCAGTGCACCCTCGTTTTTCCCCCAAATATTACGGTAAATACCGCTCCGGGCGTTTGTCAGGCGTATGTTAACATCACAACTCCATACTTAAACGGGGCACCGCTTTCCTGTAATTCTTGCTGGACGTATTTGCATGACCAGCAGACCTCAAATTTTACCATCCCAGCAGGTTCGCCGACCACTTTTTTGGACACTTTTCCACTCGGAACAACCACTGTTTTTTGGGTTGGTTTTATCCAATGCGATAATTTTTATGGTTCATTTACCCAAACGATAACCGTTGTGGATAACCAGCCGCCCGTTTTTCCAGCGGCGAGTTGCCCAAAAAACATCACTTTGAGTGCTCCAACCGGCAGTTGCCAAGCCCAATATTTTGACCAAGTTGGTGCTTTTGCAAATGACAATTGCGCGGGTTCTGTGCAGGCAACCAACAATTACAATGGTCTGACCAATCTTTTTTTGGAATTTTTTCCGGTTGGCACAACGATAGTCACTTGGACGGCAGTGGATAACGTGGGTAATTCTTCCACTTGCAATTGGACGATCCAAGTCTTTGATTTTCAACCGCCTTCCATCACTTGCCCGCCTTCCCAGACCATTTCAACCGCTCCAAACCAATGCAGCAGAGCATTCAATCCGCCCCCGGCAACGGTGAGCGACAACTGCCCCGGCGTGACGCAATCGGACAACGCGCCGCCTGTTTTTCCTTTGGGACAAACTGTTGTAACTTATACTGTCGAGGATGCGAGTGGAAATATTTCGACTTGCACGCTCAATGTTTTTGTGGTGGATCAGCAAGCCCCGGTTTTGACCTGCCAATCTGGCGCAATCTCTTTAAATAATACGCCCGGACTCTGCGGCAGGAACTTCAATATGCCGTCGGCAAATTTGACGGACAACTGCCCCGGCGCGACGCAATCGAACAACGCGCCCTCGTTTTTCCCCATCGGAACGACCACCGTAACTTTTAATGCTTTCGATGCTGCCGGAAATTCCGCGTCTCCCTGCACCCGAAATGTGATTGTTTCGGACAACCAAGTCCCGGTCATCACTTGCCCGGCAAACATCACGCAGCCCGCCGCGACGGGTGCTTGCCAAGCCACGGTTTCGATTCCACCGGCGACGGCGACCGACAACTGTGCCATCCAAAGCATCACCCGCAGCCCGACGCAAAATATTTTCCCAGTTGGCACGACCGTCGTCACTTGGACGGCTTTGGATGTAAATGGCAATACTGCGACTTGCACGATGACCGTGACCATCACCGACAACCAGCCGCCGACGATGATTTGCCCAAACAACGTAACCACAAATGCCAACCCCGGAACCTGCATTTCAACTTTTCCAATCGGCGACCCGACGACTTCCGACAACTGCGGCTTCGATTTTTTCACCAGCACGCCCCCCGGGCCATGGCCACTCGGCACGACGACCATCGTTTTTACAGGTTTTGACGATGCTGGAAATACTTCGACCTGCTCGATGACCATCACGGTTTTGGACAACCAGCCACCCGTTTTGACCTGCCCGCCGAATTTGACGGCAAATACAAACCCCGGAGTTTGCACCGCGACGGTCAATTTATCAAATCCAACATCCACCGACAATTGCCCCGGCACGACAACTTTTACAAATAATGCACCTTCGCCATTTCCAATCGGCTTGACCACCGTAACTTTTACCGGAACAGACAACAACGGCAATTCTTCCACTTGCCAAATGTCAGTTTTGGTGGTTGACAATCAAAATCCAGTAATTTCTTGCCCAGCGAGTATTTCACAATCTGCCGACCCCGGCGTTTGCGATGCCGACGTGACTGTTCCGCCTGCCACAGCGACCGATAATTGTGGCATTGAAATCATTTCCAGCAACCCAAAT
>JANNMS010000217.1:0-46294 GCA_031398055.1 Saprospirales bacterium
CGGACAAAAAAAAATTTCCGTGAAATTCCGTGTGTTTCGTGTCCTCCGTGTTCCAATTGTTATCCAAAAAAAATTAAAATTCAAGTGTCATACTCAACGAAGGCAAAATCGGCAATTGATTCACCCGATCGTATCGCACGCGGTCAAAATAAAAGATATTTTCCCGATTGTAAACATTTGTCGCAGAGGCATTTACCTCCAATTTTGTATTTTTTCCAAATTCAAATGTACGTTTCAGTGAAACGTCCATCCGATGATAATAGGGTAGGCGGCCGTCGTTCCGTTTGTCCGAAAACAAGATGCCGAGGTCAGGATTTCCGCTCGCCACATCCGTGCTGATGCCGTCGTCAAACAAAAAATTGGAGTAAAATCCCTGCGTCAAAGTGAATGGAAAACCGGAGCCCATGTTCCAGCGAACGCCCAATTCCCATTTTTTGCTTTTGCCAAGTTGATAAGTGAACAACATATTTGTGTTGTGGCGGCGGTCAAAAACGGGCGGATAAACTTCCTCGCCGTCGTTTCGGGTCACGAAACCGAGCGAGTAAGTTCCCCACAAATAGGCGCGTTTTCCTTCCCATTTTATCGAAAAATCGATGCCTTTTGCGTCGCCGGTTTCTTTGATGTAATTCGGGTCGGACGGAATTTCTTTGTTTCGGTTGAGCGCGAGGAGTTGCGTGAATTTTTTGTAGTACGTCTCCAAATTGATTTCAAAATTGTTCGGCAGGTCAATTTCGATGCCCGCCACGCCGTGCGTCGAAGTTTGCAGGCGGTTTTTGGTCCGATTTTTTGTGCCGGGTTCGTAAACGGTTTCTTCTGGGCCGGATAAAAATCCGACGAACAAATTCACGATATCGCGCTCGTCCACCGAACTCAACAAGTTTTGAGAATACAAACCACCAGCGGCTTTCAATCTAATTTTGTCCGACAAATTGTATTTTAAACTCAACCTCGGCTCTGGTGAAAATGTGTTGATCGAGGCATAATATTGCAAACGCACACCCGGTTCGAAGATCAAATTGCCCAGTTTTTGTTTGAATTTGAAATAAGTATTGGCCTCCGTGGTGTTCGATTTTTGCTCGATGTTCAGGCCGCGAAAATTGACAAATTTAAAATCGGTGGTAAAACCGTTCAATTCGAGGCCGTATTTGAACTCGCTGTTTCGCCCAAAATTTGTAAAATTCAAGCCCGCGAAAAAACCGTTGATGCTGCTCGTCCGGGGCGTCCGGTCTTGGTCGTCGCGGCGCGAATCGTATTTTGAATAAGTGATGACACCATTAATTATGGTATTCGAATTGGCCGGGACAAGGGTAAAATCTGTGCCGCCACCGCCCGATTTCCATGAAAAATCGATAGCCGGGAATTTCACGCCGTCGTCATATTTGAAGCCAAAAAAGTTGAGTTTCGTGCCGTTTCCGGTGAGCAACGAGACTTTTCCGTAAAAATCTGTGTAGTCAAAAGGGATGCCTGTCGAGTCGTTCACATATTTATAAATAGATTTTGAAGTCTCCTGAATCAATGCTTTTTTGCCTGTCAAAACAAAAGAAATGCTGCTTCCGTCGTCCGTTTTCAGCGGCACGATGGGGCCTTCAATCAAGGCTTTTGCTTGAAAAGGACTGGCCGAAACCTGTCCAGCAATGCGTTTCCGGTTGCCTTCGCGAGTTTTTACATCCACGACCGCCGAAACTCGACCGCCGTGTTCGGCATTGAAACCGCCGGTAAAAACGTCCACCGAGCGAATCAATTCGGTTTCAAAAACCGAGAAAAAACCGATCGAGTGGAACGGGTTGTAAATCGTCATCCCGTCCAGCAAAATCCGGTTTTGCACCGGCGAACCCCCGCGAATGTAAAGTTGACCTCCCTGGTCGCCTGTAAAAATCACGCCCGGCAGCACCGTCAAATATTGGGCGATGTCCGGTTCGCCGCCAGCCGAAGGCAGAGAGCGGATTTGTTTTGGCGTGACCGTGATTTTTGAAACTTGGGTCTGGGTTTTTGCCGCTTCTTTTCGCCCAGAAATGACGACTTCACCAATTTTTTGGCCGGAATCGGTGATGTAAATATTTAAAAAAACGATTTGACCTTTTGAAATTTCGAGGTCTTCCGAGTGTTCGTCGTAGCCCAAAAATGAAACTTTGAGTTTGTATTTTCCGGCAGGGACATTCGCAATCGAGAAGAAACCGTACAAATCGGTGGTCGTTCCGTAAGTCGTTCCTTCCAAACCGACCGAGGCAAACCCGACTGGTTCGGCGGTCGCTTTGTCATAAATATTGCCACGCACCGTGCCTTTTTGGGCAAAAACGGTTGAAAACGTGGCGAAAAATAGGCAAAAAACAAGGGTGAAATTTTTCATTTTCAAATTGAACTTTAAAATTGTTGCGGCAAAGGTAAATTACAACGGTTTGGAATTGACCTCAAACTGTTGTCTGTATTTTGCAAAAATGAAAACAAAGAATTCTCCGCCCGTTTCTACTTTTGACCATGCAAAAACACGTTTTTCTCCTCGCTATTTCTCTGTTTTTTATCGGTGATTTGGCTGCCCAAATCGTTCGCCCAATCATCCCATCGCCTGCGATTTTGCGTGCAAAACCGGGCATTTTTACCCTCGACATTTCAGTAAAAATTGCCGCCGACTCTGCTGGATTTGAATTTGCAAAAAAAATCCACGATGAAATTTTGAACCAAACTGGCATGGATTTGCGGCTACAAAACATTGAAACAGAATATGTTACGGGCAAAAAAATCCTGATAAAATACAATCCAGCCCTCGAAGAATCGGGCAATGAAATGCTGGCCGACGGCTATTTTTTGAAAATTAACCCGGACAGCATCGTTTTGGACGCACCGCTGCAACGCGGCCTGTTTTATGGCCTGCAAACGCTCCGGCAACTCGTTGGTTTTGACCGACACCGAGAGGCAATCCCAATCCATGCCTGCGACATCGCCGACGTGCCCGGTTTCGATTATCGGGGTGTGATGTTCGATGTCGGGCGGCATTTTTTGCCGATAGACTTTTTGAAAAAACAGGCCGACTTGCTGGCGTTTTACAAAATTAACGTGCTGCGTTTGCACCTCACCGAAGACCAAGGTTGGCGCATCGAAATCAAAAAATACCCACAATTGACGCGCGTTTCTGCTTTCAGAAATGAAGAAAATGGTACGGTTTACGGTGGTTTTTACACCCAAAATGAACTTCGGGATTTTGTTAAATACTGTGCCGAGCGGCACATCACGGTCATTCCTGAAATCGAAATGCCTGGGCATTGCCGGGCTGCGTTGGCAGCTTTTCCCCAATTTTCCTGCCTGGGCGAGGCGCAGCCCGTGCCGAATTCGTGGGGCGTTTTTTCAGATGTTTTTTGCGCGGGCAATGATTCGACGTTTGTTTTTTTGGAAAATATTTTGGACGAGGTTTTGCAAATTTTCCCTTCCAAAATAATACACATCGGCGGCGACGAGGTGCCGAAAAACCGTTGGGCGAATTGTCCAAAATGCAAACAACGCATTGAAAATGAAGAACTTAAATCGCCCGAAGATTTGCAATCCTACTTTGTCCGCCGCATCCAAAATTTTCTGGAAAGCCGTGGCCGGACGCTCGCCGGGTGGGACGAAATTTTGGAAGGCGGCGCGGATTCTTTGGCCGTCGTGCAAGTTTGGCGAGGTTTGGAAAAGGCAAATGAAGCACTTTCGAGCGGTCACCGGGTCATTTTATCGCCGGGCAGCCATTGTTATTTGAATCGTTCGCCGGGTGATTTGACTTTAGGTAGTGTGTTCCGTTTTGACCCGCTGGCTGACACTTTTTTGCTGTCGAATCAATCGAAAATCATGGGCATCGAAGCCACACTTTGGTCTGAAAACATTACGGATTTGAATTTGGAAAACATGCTTTTTCCGCGCCTCGCAGCGATTGCCGAAGTGGCTTGGTCGGGTGGGGGAGACACCAATTTTTCCCGTTTCCACGACCGTTTGAAAATGCATTACCCGATGTTTGATTCTTTGAAAATTGGCTACGGCGGCGAGTCAAAACCTCTTTTTTCGTACAAAACTTCTTTTTTGCCGGTGGAAAATAAGTGGCTTTTGAAAGTTGAAAAATCGATGCGCGACCTCGAATTTTGGTACATCCCAGAATTTATCGAAATGAAAAATTACGGCTTCACTTTGGAAAAACCGCTGCTTTCGCCGAGCCTGATTTTTGAAGATAGTTTGTTGATTCCCAAACCGATGCGCGTCAAATTTGCTCCGTTTCGCAACGGAAAACAGATGCACGAAGAAATTTATATTGAAATGGCTAACAACCTGATTCTCGGAACTCCCCCAAAATTTTCCACGCTTCCAGACAAAAAATACAACGAACCGGGCATCATTGGATTGACCGATTGCTTGCTCGGCACCACTGATTTTCACGATGGAAATTGGCTCGGCTGGCAAGGCAACGACGTTGAATTTACTTTTGATTTTGGAAAAAATTTAAAGATTGAAAAAGTCTCCCCACGTTTTTTGCAGGCCGCGAAATCATGGATTTTGCTGCCAAAAAACGTTGAATTTTATACCTCTGCCGAAGGTCAAAATTGGACACTTTCTTGGATCAACGAATTGAAAACCAATGGTTTGGATGAAATAACTTTTATTCAAACTTCGGATTGGGAAACGCCGCCGAACACCTCGACGCAGTGGTTGAAAATTGTGGTAAAAAACGGCGGAAAACTTCCCGCCGGGCATCTCGGCGAGGGTGGCGATTCGTGGATTTTTATGGATGAAATCATCGTTCGTTGATTGGCTTGCGCTACTTTTGACGCACCAACTCAACAAATTTTTCATCCAAAATCTCCGCTAATTATTTGAAAATGAACCGTTTAACCTCGTCGCTTGCCGCAGTTTTTTTGCTTTTTCAAATTTCGATTTCGGCCCAATCGTACACCGCTCCGGCACATTCGATGGCCGAATGGCTGACTGACCGCTACCTGATTTTGGGGGAAGGCGAAAGCCAAATTCACCCCGAACTCAAACCTTTTTCGAGAAAAGATATCGCTGGTTTGGCGGTTTCCGCTTTCAAAAATGCCGCCGAGTCGAATCGTCGTGACAATCGGAATTTTCAATATTTGTGGAACGAAAACAATGAATTTCTGCCTGATACTTTGATGGAAACAGAGGTTTCGGAATCGAATGACCCATTTCAATCTTCGGAAAGTGCCACCTCGAACCTGGCTGAAATCCATTCGTTTTACAAAAAAAATGACCATCCGCTTTTTGGCATTTTTTACAAAACGCCGGCCAATTTTTTTGAGGTCAACGTCCCCGGTTTTCGATTGAAAGTCAACCCGATGTTGAACGTAGCATTTGGAAAAAGTCAGGATGAAAAAGGGATTTTGTTTGCCAACCAACGTGGCCTCGAAATCCGTGGGGATGTGGACGGAAAAGCATGGTTTTATACCAATGTTTTGGAAACGCAGACCAAATTTCCAGATTACGTCAACGGTTTTATCAAAAAATACAATGCTGTGCCGGGCAATGGGCTTTTCAAAAACTTCGACAGTAAATTGTTCAACACTGAAAATGCCTATGATTTTGCGAACGCACAGGCAAATGTTGGGTTCAATGTTTCAAAACATATCGGCGTGGAACTCGGACACGGTCGGCACAACATCGGCAACGGCTACCGCTCGCTTTTTCTTTCTGATTTCTCGAACAACTATTTTTACCTGAAATTGAACACGCGGGTCTGGAAATTCCACTACCAAAATTTATTCATGGAACTCACCCCGTCGGCTTTCAAACCGGCGACTGGCGACAGTATTTTGGCAAAAAAATACGCGGCAATTCATTACTTGAATTATCAAATTACCCCGCGATTGGCCATTGGTTTTTTTGAGGCGACGGTTTTTAACCGTTCCGAAAATTTTGAGTTGCAATATTTGAATCCCGTGATTTTGTACCGCACGGTCGAGCAGGCAATCGGCAGCCCGGACAATGTTTTGATTGGTTTAGATTGGCGGTACAATTTCTTGAAACAGTTCCAATTTTACGGGCAGATTTTGTTGGACGAGTTTGATTTTAACTTTATTTTCAAGTCAAAACAACGTGGTTATTGGGGAAACAAAAACGGGGTGCAAACTGGCTTGAAATACATCAACGCGCTGGGAATCAAACATTTAGACTTGCAATTTGAATTCAATCAGGTGCGACCGTACACTTATTCGCACTCCGATACTTTGAATTCTTTTACCCATTACCGGCAGCCGTTGGCGCATCCGATGGGCGCGAATTTCCGGGAAATTGTGGGCATTTTGAGGTATCAACCAATCCATCGATTGACTTTGCAGGGGCGTTTTTTATTTTCAAAATATGGGGAAGATGAAGCCGCAAAAAACTGGGGAGCCAGCCCACTTTTGGACAACGAAATCAATCGGCAGGATTACGACAACAAAATTTCGCAAGGAATCATGGCGACGCAAACCATTTTGGCGGCAGAAATGAATTGGCAATTGTACCACAACCTGTTTTTGGATTTTCGGATTTTGATGCGCGACAAAGACAGTAAATCTGACGGTTTGGATTTGAAAACTTCGGTTTTCGGAGCGGGGATTCGGATGAATATTTGGAACCAGAATTTAGATTTTTGACACAAATTTTTTTTTACCACAAAGGCACATTAGGAAACATAAGTTTTTACAAATCAAAAACTTATGTTTTCTAATGTGCCTTTGTGGTTAATAATTTTAGTTGATGGAAATTTCAGAAAAATTAGACCTCGAAAAAGAAAAAAGCAACGATGCCTTTTTCTTGTCGCTTGGCAAATTGAGCCGTTTTTTGGACAAAATCGCGGAAGGCGGCGGCAAAAAACGCATCGAAAAACTCCACGCCGAAGGCAAAATGTCGGCACGCGAGCGCGTCCAATATTTGTTGGATGCCGGAAAACCGACCCTCGAAATCGGTGCGTTTGCCGGGCACGAAATGTACGCCGAACATGGCGGTTGCCCGGCGGGTGGGGTGGTGGTGGTGATTGGATATGTTCGTGGACGGCAGTGCATTGTTGTTGCGAACGACGCGACGGTCAAAGCGGGCGCGTGGTTTCCGATAACCGGAAAAAAGAACCTGCGGGCGCAAGAAATTGCCATGGAAAATCGGCTGCCAATCATTTATCTCGTGGACAGCGCGGGCGTTTTTTTGCCGATGCAGGACGAAATTTTCCCAGATAAAGAGCATTTTGGACGCATTTTTAGAAACAATGCACGGCTTTCGTCGGCTGGAATTCCTCAAATTGCAGCAATCATGGGTGCTTGCGTGGCTGGCGGGGCGTATTTGCCAATCATGTCGGACGAGGCGTTGATTGTCGAACGGACGGGGTCGGTTTTTCTCGCCGGGCCCTATTTGGTGAAAGCCGCGATTGGCGAAAATGTGGATTCCGAAACGCTCGGCGGCGCGCAAACGCATTGTGAAATCAGCGGCGTGACCGATTACAAAATGCCGGATGACAAAACTTGCCTCGACACGATTAAAGATTTGATGGACAAATTCGGCAAGTTTGCAAAGACAGGTTTTGACCGCGTCGCCACGATGCCGCCGAGCCGCCCGGCGGACGATATTTTTAAAATTTTCCCAGCCCACACCCCAAAACCTTACGACACTTCCGAACTTTTGCGGTGCCTCGTGGACGATGGGAAATTGACTTTTTACAAAGAAAATTATGGCAAAACAATACTTTGCGCGTATGCCAGAATAGATGGTTGGGCGGTCGGAATCGTGGTCAACAACCGTTTGGTGACGAAAAACGCGAAGGGCGAAATCCAAATCGGCGGCGTGATTTACTCGGATTCGGCGGACAAGGCAACGCGATTTATCATGAATTGCAACCAGAAAAAAATCCCGCTCGTTTTTTTGCACGACGTCACCGGTTTCATGGTCGGGACAAAAAGCGAGCACGGCGGCATCATCAAAGACGGCGCAAAAATGGTTAACGCGGTGGCGAATTCGACCGTACCAAAATTTTCAATAATTATTGGAAATTCTTACGGCGCGGGAAATTATGCGATGTGCGGAAAAGCCTACGACCCACGATTGATTGCGGCTTGGCCGACGGCGAAAATCGCAGTGATGGGTGGCGAACAAGCCGCGAAAGTTTTGACCCAAATTCAGGTCAGTTCTTTAAAAACGAAGGGCGAACTGCCGGAACCGGAGCAAGAAAAAGCCCTTTTTGAAAAAATCCGGGCGCGGTACGAAGAGCAAACGACCCCATTTTACGCCGCCGCACGGCTTTGGGTGGACGCAATTATTGACCCGCGCGACACCCGAAAATGGATTTCGATGGGCATCGAAGCAGCCAATAATTCGCCGATTGAAAAATTTAATCCCGGCGTCATCCAAGTCTGAAATTGGAAACTTGGGAATTGGTTACTTGGAAATTGGGGTCAATTTCCAAGTAACCAATTCCCAAGTTTCCCAGTAAACAATATCAAAATATCATGTTCAACTTATTGATGGTCATCATCGTCGGCCTGTTTTTGGCGATGCTTTTTTTAAATATTTACTTTCGGGTGAAGGTTTTTAAATCGTATAAAGTCCTGACTCAGAACAAGATAGAATTCGGAGCGGCGCACATTTTCAATCGGAAAAAATTGGAAGCCGAGATTTTGCCGCGCTATCCAAATCACCAAAAAAACATCCTTGAATTTGTAAATCACCTGCGGTACAGCATTCGGATGGCCTCGTATTTGCTTTTTTTGATCACGATTTTTGGCGCGGTTTTGATGTATTTTCGGTGACTAAAAAATTTTAAAAAGTCAATAAAACAATCGCGGGTTCAGTCATTTTCAAATGGCTATCTTTGCGACTCAACCAAATTTTTTAACTCAAAGCATATTTCAAATTATGTCTGTACAATCAAAATACCAAGCAGTGCTCAACCTCGGAATGGCAAATAGTTCTGTCAAAGAGGAAAATGGCGTATTAAAAGTTTACGGTGAAGTCGCCACACCGTACGAAAAGAACGTCATTTGGGACAAAATCAAAGAAATCGGTGGCAGCAATCCATCGGACATCGTTGCCGATATCCGCCCTGCAACCGAAGCCTATTTTGCAAAATACACGGTCAAAAGCGGCGACACGCTCGGTAAAATTGCCAAACATTTTTACGGCGAACCCAAAAAATACACCCAGATTTTTGAAGCCAATCGGAATATTTTGGACGACGCCGATGAAATCGAAGTCGGTCAAGAATTGACGATTCCACACGAAAATTGATTTTTCCAGTTGTGAAATTTTTACAAAAATCCTCTTTTGGCGTCGTGTCGAAAGGGGATTTTTCATTTTTGGAAATAGAATTTGTAGGTTTGCAGGAACAAATTTTTTCCAAAATGAAAATTTTAAATCCTGCTGTCCATCGTTTTTCAACTCAGTTTTTCACCTTTCTTTTTGCCTTTTTTTGTTTATTTTTAAATAAAAACTTGGCTCAAAACGCGCAAATCCAAAACCTCGAACGCGAGTTGATTCCACTTTCTGGCGGGACGCGGGCGCACAAAATCATCGAAATCGCCGAGGCAAATTTCCAAATTGGTTTGTACCAAAAATGTGCAGAACGTGCCGACGAAGCCGCGACTTTGGCCAAAAAAGTGGCTCGCCCCGACCTGCGCGCGAAAGCATTGCATTGGCAAGGACGTGGTTTGGCAGCCGCTGAAAAAAAGACGGTTTTTGGTAAAAATAGGGCTGCGCCAAAATTTTTGTTGAGCAATGAAATTATTCAGGAAGCCAAATTGAATGACCCAAATTTGATGATTTCAAATTTTGAAGCACTCAAAAGTTTGGCTGAAAAAAGTGGACGGACTGCCGACGTTCAAAAATTGGAAACCCAAATAGCAGCCGTGAAAAACGGTGGTTCGCCAACCTCAATTTCAAATTCGCCTGACTCTAAAAAAGAGCTCCGCGATGAACTTTCAAAATTGGAAACCGAAAAAGCAGCACTCAATCAAAAACTTCAACAACAACTTGCCGCACAAACTACCAATATCCAAAAAACAGAGGATTTGAAAAAACAAAGCACCGTTTTGATGGAGCAACTCGCGGCAAAAGAGGCTGCGATCAGCCAAATGACCGCCGAACAAATGAAATCCGAGATGATTTTGATGCAACAAAACCAACTTTTGGATTCGCTTTCGTTCCGCGCCAGCCTCGATTCCGTGAATTTGATGAACAATGAATTGATGCTTTCGGAGACAAAATCGAGCAGAAATTTTTTGTTGGCCGCCGCTGCTGCTTTGTTTTTGTTGTTTGGCGGGTCGCTTTACAGTTTTATAAAAGCACGACAGTACAATCAAATTATCAAAGTCGAGCAAAAACGTTCAGAAGATTTATTGCTCAATATTTTGCCGGCGCTGGTGGCAAAAGAATTGAAAAAACAGGGCTACACCAACCCGCAATCGCATGAATCGGTGGCCGTTTTGTTTGCCGATTTTGTGGGATTTTCAAAAATCGCGGAGATTTTGTCGCCCGAAGATTTGGTCAAAGAACTCGACACGGCGTTCAAAGCCTTCGATGGCATCATCCAAAAAAATGGGCTGGAAAAAATCAAAACCATCGGCGATTGCTACATGTGTGCTTCCGGTTTGACCGCGTTCACGGACAACAACCACATTCTAAAAATGGTGGACGCCGCGAAAGAAATGCAAGATTGGCTGGCAAAATGGAACGCTGAATTGAGCCGAAAAGGCCATCCGCGATTCGATGCTCGCATCGGAATTCACGCTGGCCCGGTCGTCGCGGGGGTCGTTGGCAGCAAAAAATTTGCTTTTGACATTTGGGGCGACACCGTAAATATCGCGGCGCGGGTCGAACAGGCTGGCGAGGGCGGGAAAATCAATATTTCCGGCGTGACTTACGAACAGATAAAAAACGAGGTCGCGTGCAAATATCGAGGCGCGCTCGAAGCCAAAAACAAAGGGAAAATTGATATGTATTTTGTGGAAGGATGATTGCGATTTACGATTTTAGATTTACGATTTTTGGGCAACGCCAAAATCGTAAATCGTAAATCTAAAATCGTAAATCGCAATTATTCCCATTCAATCGTCGCCGGCGGTTTCGTCGAAATATCAAAAACCACCCGGTTGATTCCCCGCACCTGATTGATAATTTCACTCGAAACCTCGGCCAAAAAATCATACGGCAATCGGCTCCATTCCGCAGTCATCCCGTCCGTTGAATTGACCGCCCGTAGCGCGATTGTTTTTTCATAAGTCCTTTCATCGCCCATCACGCCAACCGATTGGATTGGTAGCAAAATCGTTCCGGCCTGCCAAACCGAGTCGTATAAGCCGTGTTTTTTCAATTTTGAAATGTAAATCGCGTCGGCTTCCTGCAACATTTGCACTTTTTCGGGGGTGATGTCGCCCAAAATCCGGATGCCCAAACCGGGGCCGGGAAACGGGTGGCGACCCAAAATGGACTGCGGGATGTCCAATTCTTTCCCAACTTTTCGCACCTCGTCTTTGAACAAACTGCGCAGCGGCTCGACAATTTTCAACTTCAATTTGTCCGGCAAACCACCCACGTTGTGGTGGCTTTTTATCGTGACTGACGGTCCGTGAACACTCACCGATTCAATAACATCTGGGTAAATCGTGCCTTGGCCAAGCCATTTTGCCTCCGGATGGGCATGTGATTCGGCTTCAAAAACCTCGATAAAAAGCCGTCCGATGGTTTTTCTTTTCGTTTCCGGGTCGATTTGTCCGGCGAGAGCTGTGTAAAATTCATGTTTTGCATCCACGCCTTTGATATTCAAACCCATGTGTTTGTACGATTCCAAGACCTCCTCGAACTCGTTTTTTCGGAGCAATCCGTTGTCCACAAAAAAGCAAAACAAGTTTTTCCCGATCGCCCGGTGCAGCAACATCGCAGCCACCGTCGAATCCACGCCACCCGACAAAGCCATGATAACGTGTTCATTTCCAAGCGTTTGCTTCAAGTTTTGGATAGTTTCTTCCACAAAATGCGCGGGTGTCCAATCGCCACCGCAGCCACAAATTCCGTGGACAAAATTTTTCAAAATCGAAAAGCCTTCGGTGGTGTGATAAACTTCCGGGTGAAATTGGATGGCATAAATTGGCTGCACGAACCGACCCTTTTTTGACCGAAACGCCGCGACCGGAATGCTTTCCGTGTCGGCCAAAAGTTCAAAACCGTCGGGGATTTCCAAAATCGTGTCGGCGTGCGACATCCAAACTTGCGACTGCTTTTTTACATTTTTAAAAAGTGGATTCGAAGTAGAATTTTTTCGCAAAATGGCTTTTCCATATTCTCTTTTTTCCGAACGGGCGACCGTGCCGCCGTAAAAATCCGCCAAAAGTTGTGCACCGTAGCAAACGCCCAAAATCGGTCGATGCCCGGCAATTTTATCCAAATCGAGCCGAAGGGCGTCGACTTGTTTTGTGGAAAATGGGCTGCCGGAAAGGATGATTCCTTTGATTTCGGGCGTGATTTCTGGCAATTTATTGAAGGGTACGATTTCGCAATAAACATTTGCCTCGCGGACGCGTCGGGCGATCAATTGAGTAAACTGCGAGCCAAAATCAAGAATTAGGATTTTTTCCATCGAAAATTTTAATTAAAAAAACCGACGGGGCGATTTTGCCGAGCCGTCGGTTTGGATTTTGGGCAAAGGTAAAATTTAAAATTTGTCTGGATTTCAAATTTTGGTTTCCAGAAAAAACTGCTCCGCCGCCGCCAAAACATTTCCCATTTTTGAAAAATCGGCCGCACCAGCAAACCTCGCCATTTCAATTTGCCGAAAAATCCCGTTCAAATTTTCAATCAAACTGGGTGAGATATTTTTTTCAGACAATTTTTCCAAAACCAATTTGTGGGAAAATTCAGCCGGGGCGATGTTCAATTTTGTTGAAAAATAATCGGTCAAAGTCTTTTCGAGGGATTCGTAAAAATGTGGAGCGTCATTTTTTTTCAAAAATTCTCGGCACTCGGCAAATTGGCGATGCAGATTTTCGGACAACTTTTTGGCCTTCAATTCAGGTGAGTTCGCAAGTTTTTTGGCATTTTTTTCTACCATTTTTTGCTGGAAAAATTGGCGTAAAAACAGCGAAAAAGTCACTAAAAAAGGTGCCGCAACCGCCAGCCAAAACCAAGTCGAAAACACCCAAAAGTTATCTTCCGATTGCCAATTTGCGGAAGTCCGTAGCCCAGAAATTTGCCCTCCGTCGCCCGGTGCTTGATTGATTTTTGAACCATTTTTTCCAGCTAAAACATTGATTGTCAATGATTCATTGGTTCCGAGCGAAACGTATCGATTGCTGTCCGGCGAGAAAAAAGTCAGTTTTGGAGCGATGGTGAAAGTACCGGTTTGTCGGGGCAGCACGGCGATTTCCACCGTTTTTGAGTGCAATAATTCGTCGCCATTTTCGAAGGTTTCTTCCTCCAAAATTTTGGGTTCAAATGCCTCCAAACCTTCCGGCAAAACGAGTGCGGGCAACGAGAATTTTTGGGCATCGCCATTGCCTTCAATTTTGAAAGTCAAAGTCAAAGCCTCGTCCGTGCTCAATTCGCGGCGGCCTCGCCCGGCTGACTGCCGGTCGGACGGGTCGGCAGTGATTTTCCAATTGTAATTGCCCACGCCGCCCGAAAAATTTTGCGGAACAGGTTCGGGCAAGGCGCGCACGTCCACAAATTTTTCCTCCGATTCCAAAGCCAATTGCCGCGTCGGGCGGCCAAAAAAATGGGAAAATGGGTCGTCCGATTCCCCATTTGTGGCCACCGAAACGGCAAAACGCATCGGAGGCACCGTCAAACGCCCTGTTTTTTGGGGAAAAAGTGCCACTGCTTTCAAAGTTCGGGCGATGTATTTTTTCTTTCCAACAGTCACTTCCCGCCCACGACTGCCAAAACGGTCGAGTGGGCGGGTGAAAAAACCATCGAAATTGGGCTCGTCGAACAAATCAAAACTTTCCGCCCCGATGGCCGTGTACATCACAAAACTGGCGACGATTTGCTGGCCGACGACGGCTTTTTCGGTGCTCAATTCGGTGGCGATGAAAATATCTTCCTGTCGATTCCCATTTGTTTTTGGCGCGGGCGCGGCTTGTTTTACTGAAATATTGAAAACATCGGTGGCCAAAACCTGTTTTTCCGCTCGAATCCGCGCCGCACCGACCTGAAAATTTCCCTCGCGCCCCGCCCGCAACATGAATGACCACGAAATCCGTTTGGTCATTTTTCCATTGATAATTTGGGTGAAAAATTCTGGGTTTGGGCCGCTGAGTTTTTGCAAATCCCCAAAATTTGGGTTGCCGAGCCACTCGCCGTCCATATTTTCAAGTCGAAAAGTGAGTTGAAATGGCTCGCCGACCCGTGGGTTTTGCGGGTCGAGTTCGACGGTGAGGTTTTTGTTTTTGGTTTGGGAAAAGGATGGAACGAGAAAAATTATTGAAAAAATAGCGAGAAACGGCAAATGGAAAGCCCATTTTCTTAAAAAAAAGCAGAAATCTAAATTTATCCGCATTGTCATTCCGTAGGAATCTGCCCAAGTTTGGTTGGGAAATTTGGAAGGAAATCCGGGCAGATTCCTGCGGAATGACACAGTTCTTGAATTTTGACAAAAATTCATATCTCAATTTTCAATTAAATTCTGGTTGTTTTTCTTTTCGTTTTTGGTTTCGCTTCCGGTTTTGGCTGCTCGAAAATTTGAGGATTTTCATCGTTTTCTTCATTTTCAATTTGCCCGTCCGGGTTTGGTAAAACTTTGATTGTCAGTGGTTTGGTGTTCAAAATTTCGCCATCCAAATCCATCGTGGCTTCCGGGATGACCAGTTCACCTTCTTTTTTTGCAACCAAAAAATAGGAATAACTGATCGAATAATTGGTCACGCCATTTATCATCGAAAAAGAAGAAGATTGGTTTGGGCCGCCGCGAATTTTAAAACCCGCCGTGTCAAAATCTGGAGGCGTGAATTTTCCGCCCTGATTTCCTTTCAATTCAAAAGTGATTTCGAGGATGTTGCCGAGCAAAATTTCAGTTTTGCTAGCGGTGGCTGTGAAAGTTGTGGCTTCATTTTGGCAAAAAATTTCCGAAAGATTGCCCAACTGAAAAAGGGTTAAAAAACTGAGAATCAAAAGGTTGCGCATCATTTTTTATGAATTTTTGAGTGTGAATTTCGAAGGGTTTTAGAAATTTAAGGCAAAGATAAAAATTGAGAATTGACAACTTTTTAAAAGTTGTCAATTCTGACAGAGGTACTTTCGCCCAAAATTTGAACGATGTCAGAGACAACAATTTACGGTCATCATCCGGTCGCGGAGGCGATTCGGGCTGGAAAAGGGGTGGAAAAAGTGTTTTTTCAGCAAGGTTTGCGGGGCGAGATGGAAAAAGAATTTCGGCATTTGACGCGCGATTTTGAAATTCCGTTGGCCGTAGTGCCGAAAGAAAAACTGGATCGGATGGTTCGCGGGGCGCATCAAGGCGTGGTGGCTTGGCTGTCGGCTGTCGAGTATTTTGACATGGAAACGGTGCTGGCCGAGGTATTTGAAAGTGGAAAAACGCCGATTTTTTTGCTTTTGGATGGCATCACCGATGTCCGAAATTTTGGGGCGATTTGTCGTTCGGCGGTCGTCGGCGGTGTTCATGCTGTGGTGGTTCCGGCGAGCGGCTGCGCTCCGGCAAACGAAGAAGCGATGAAAGCATCGGCAGGCGCAATGGTAAAAGTAAAGCTTTGCCGCGTAAAAAGCCTCGTCTCGGCAGTCGATTTATTAAAAAGTAGCGGTTTGCAAATTGTCTCGACCGCGCTCGGTCATCGCAGCAAACCGATTTTTGAAGTTGATTTTAAAATTCCGACGGCCATAATTATGGGGTCGGAAGACGTCGGGGTGCAGTCAAAATTGCTTCGAATGTCGGACGCAGTGGCGAAAATCCCACAGGTTTCAGATTTCGATTCTTTGAATGTGAGCGTCGCCGCGGGCGTGGTTTTGTATGAAGTTTTGCGGCAGCGGATTTCTGGTTAACCTAACTTTAACCAACAGAACCGACGCGTTTTTTCAATTTTCAGAGTCTAATTTTTCAACAAAAATCGGCTTGTTAACATTTTCAAAAACAAAAAGTCAAGCCGCACGACTTTCGGATATTTGCCCTGCTTTTCAACTTTGGAAAGTCAATTTTTGATGGACAAACCGTTTTTTCAAAAAAAAATCTATCGCAAATTATGCAACTCAAATTCGCCATTGCCATTTTTTCTCTCCTGTTTTCTACCCAATTTTTTGGACAAAAAGGCTTTCAAATTAAAGCCAAATTGAACAATTACGACCAAAAAGAACTCACCCTCGGATTTTATTACGGTGAAAAAACTTATGTCAAAGACACGGCAGCAGTCGGAATTGATGGGTTTTTTACTTTTGAAGCGGACACGTTGTTGCCCTGCGGCATTTATTTGTTGGTGACGAAACCGGACAACTCATTTATCCAAGTTTTGATGGGCGACGACCAAAAATTCACAATGGAATTTGATGCGAAAAACGCCGTACCAACTATGAAAATCAAAGGTTCGGATGACATGGAAGCCTTTTATAAATATCTGAATCATTTGACTGGCCTACGTCCGCAGTCCGAAAAACTGAAAGCAGAACTCGATAGTTTGCGTTCAAATCCAACGGATTCTACCCGTATTGTCCACGCAATGAACGATTTAGATAAAAGCGTAAAAGTTTATCAAGCCGAAGTGGTGAAAAAAAATCCGGGAACTTTGACCGCAAAAATTGTCAACGCAGCCATCGAACCCGAAGGTCCAGAATTTACAGGCGACGAAAAAGAGGTGCAGCGCAAAAAATATTACTGGTTCCGCGAGCACTATTTTGACAACCTAAATTTGGCGGACGATTGCAATTTGCGTGGCCCGGTTTTGCACCAAAAAGTGGATTATTTTATCAACAAACTCACGCCGCAGCACCCGGACACCATCAATTTGGCGATTGATAATTTGCTCAAAAAGATGGAGCCGAACCACGATGTTTATAAATATTACCTGATTCACTTTTTGAATTTTTATGCCAAATCGCAGATTGTTGGTTTTGATGCCTGCTACGTTCATTTGGTTAAAGAATATTATGCAAAAAACAAAGCACCGTGGACGGACAAAGAGGATTTGGATAAAATTATTGACAACGCCAACCGCCTCGAACCCATTTTGATTGGAAAAATCGCTCCGAACATCACGGTAAAAGATAAAAATAACCAGCCGCATGCACTTTGGGATGTCGATTCAGATTACACGGTTTTGTTTTTTTGGGATCCGGAATGTGGGCATTGCAAAAAAGCGGCGCCATTTATGGTTGAGTTTGCAAAAACATTTAAAAACCGAGGCGTAAAAGTTTTTGCGGTTTGTACGGCGGTCACGGACAAAGCCGGAGAATGTTGGAAAAGCGCGGAAGAGAAAGGTTTTTCGGATGAGTTCTTTTACAATTATTACGACCCGTACATTCAAAGCCGTTATAAAACTTTGTATGATGTGCGGACAACCCCACAAATTTTTATATTAAGTAAAAATCACGAAATCCTGATGAAACGAATCGGCGGCGAGCAATTGAAAGATGTGATGGAAGAAGTCATCAAATTTCAAGAAGAGAAAAAGAAAAATCAGAAGTAATTTTAAATTTCAAAGCCCACGAGTTCAACTTTGTGGGCTTTGTTTTTTTCAAAATATTTGACCGCATGAAAATTTTAGACGACCGCCAAATCCGCCAAAAAATCAAACGATTGGCTTTCCAAATTTTGGAAGAAAATTTTGGAACGCCCGAAATCATCCTCGCCGGGCTGAACGACAACGGGCTGGGTTTCGCACAACTTTTGTTGAATGAACTGATTTTGGTGGGCACGGACACCCAGTTTACGCTCACTCGAATTCGTCTCAACCCCGCAAATCCTACTGATTATCAGCCGTTTATCGAGATGCCGGCGGAGTCGTTGCATGGAAAATGCATTGTCGTCGTGGATGATGTGGCGAATACCGGGCGCACGATTTTTTATGCCATGCGGCCACTTTTGGAAGTGCTGCCCGAAAAAGTAGAACTGGTTGTTTTGGTTGACCGAAAGCACAAATCGTTTCCGGTCAAAGCGGATTACGTGGGTTTGTCGCTGGCCACGACTTTGAAAAATGATATTGATGTGCAGATTCGTGGGGTGGAGGAAATGGCAGTTTATCTAAATTAACTATGAACGATGAACTATAAACGATGAACCACGAATTGTTGACTGTTCATAGTTCATCGTTTATAGTTCATCGTTCAAAAAATTAGACATCAAAACTGACCACGACCCGCTTCGTTTTTGGGTGAGATTGGCAGGTCAAAATGTACCCCGCTTCGATTTCGTCGGGTTCGAGGCCGTAGCAAATTTCCATTTCCACTTCGCCTTCCAAAACTTTTGCTTTGCAAGTGCAGCACACGCCGCCTTTGCATGAAAAAGGCAAATCCGCGCCCGCCCGCATCGCAGCATCCAACAAATTTGAACCGTCGGATGGCAACAAAAAATCAAATTCTGCACCGTCTTGAATCACTTTGATACTTGCATCGAAAGCATTTTCGTGTGCGGGTTTTTGAAATGCAGCTGCTTTTTTGGCCAGTTTTCCAACCGTAAAAAGTTCAAAATGAATTTTTTTCGGGTCAACGCCCTGGTTTTGCAGTTCATCGCGGACTGAAAAAATCATTTCTTCCGGGCCGCAGAGAAAAAATTCGTCCACTTCGTCGGGCTGAAAAAAGTATTTGCAAAATTTTCTACATTTTTCCCCATCCAAACGCCCGTGAAAAAGTTGGCTGCCCAAAGATTCGCGGCTAAAAATGTGGTGAACCGCCAACCGAGCCGGGTGTAGATTTTTCAACCGTTCCAATTCTTCCCGAAAAATGATGGAATCGAAGCCGCGATTTCCAAAAAACAAAACAAATCTACTCTCCGGCTCTTCTTTCAAAGTTGCTTTTAAAATCGAAATGACCGGCGTGATGCCGCTCCCCGCAGCAAAAGCAACGTACAATTTCTTATTTTCAACCGACAAATTTGTAAAAAAATGTCCCTGCGGCGGCATGACTTGCAGCACATCGCCCACTTTCAAATTTGTATTTGCAAAAGTTGAAAACACGCCGCCCGGCACTTTTTTGATGGCGACTTTTAATAAATTTTCGTGTGGCGCGGCGCAAATTGAATAGGAACGCCGCAGGTCTTCGCTGTCGATTTCCGTTCGCAAATTCAAATGTTGGCCTTGTTTGAATTGGAATTTTTCTAAAAAATCGGCAGGCACGTCGAACACAACCGACACGGTGTCGGAAGTTTCGCGGCTAATATCTCGGATGGCGAGTGGGTAAAATTGGTAGGACATTTTTTTGTCAATAAAAAAAGTGTATCCCGAAAACCGGAATACACTTTTTAAATGAAAGTCAATGAAAAGCGATGGCCGAAAAATTCATCATTTTCATTCATCATTTGTCATTAAAAAATTAAGCAGCGACCGCGACTGCCAAATGGTTGACGTGGCGCATCAAACCGCTTTTCAAGTTTGCGGCTTTGTTGCGGTGGATATTGCCTTTTTTTGCCAAGCGGTCAATCATTGAGATGACTTTTGGCAAAAATTCAGTTGCTTTATCTTTTTCTTTCAATTCGCGCAAATTTTTGATCGCCGTGCGCGCCGATTTTTTGTAGTAACGGTTTTGCAGACGACGTTTTGAAATTTGACGGATGCGTTTTAACGCGGAACGATGGTGTGCCATACTATTTTGTAAAGTGATTCAGAATTGCGGTTGAAAATTAAATTTTGTACGCCCCGTTTTTTAGGGCGGGCAAAGGTAGATTTTTAATGTTGAAATGAAAAACTGGTTTGAAAAATTTTTCCAAAAGTATCACGGAGCGAGCCGCTCGATTTTCCATTTTCCCCTTTTTTTCGAATAAATAATCCGGTCGTGCAATCGACTTTCTCGCCCTTGCCAAAACTCCAAAACCGTGGGAATCAATCGATATCCGCCCCAAAATGGGGGCAGCGGCAGTTTTTCTACCTTATTATATAGGTATTCGAGTTCGGCAACGTGTTCCAACAACATTTCACGACCCGGAATAATTTGGCTTTGCGGGCTTGCCCACGCCCCAATTTGACTGCTTTTTGGACGGCTTTGAAAATAAATTTCGGACTCGGCGGCACTGATTTTTTCCACTTTTCCTTCAATTCTAATCTGTCTTTCCAAGTCCAACCAAGTAAAAAGCAACGCGGCCTGCGGATTTTCGGCAAGGTCACGGCCTTTTTGACTTTCATAATTGGTGAAAAAAACAAAGCCATTTTTATCGAATTCTTTCAACAAAACGGTTCGTGCGGACGGTTGCCGTTTTCGGTTGGCGGTGGCGAGGGTCATCGCGTTTGGTTCTAAAATTTGCCCGCTTTGGGCTTCCTCAAACCATCGGGCAAATTGGGAAAATGGGTCGGCGGCCACGTTTTTTTCGTCCAAAGATTCGCGGGCATAATTTCTGCGGAGCGTGGCGAGGTCAGTTTTTAGCATGAAAAATTAAATGTCAATTGGATTGGTGATTTTCAAACCGACAATTTTTGAAAAATCAACCTCGTTCCGGGTTGTCAAATCACCTCCGAACAGCATGGCGGTGGCAGCGACAATGCTGTCTCCAAGTTTAAGTTTGTATTTTTTTCTTAATTTGATTGCTTCCTCCAAAATGGGTTGGTCTATCGGAAGGCATCTGATTTCTTCAAAAATATTGGTAAAATATTCTTCTTCAGAAGTCGTCAAACCGTGAAAACCCAAAACCTCCAACCTTGTAATTTCAGAAATAGCAGCATCCATCGCTAAAATGAGGTATCGCAAATGCCTAAACTCAGTTTGGTAAGAATAAATCAAGATATTTGAGTCCAAAATTTTCATCAGTTGGATTGGAATGGTAAAAAATTGTCGGTTCTTTCCCGCCGTTGCCATTCCAAAGCATCGCCAAAAGAAGATTTTTCCCTCGCTTCAAAATTTAAAATAAAGTCGCGACGGTTTTCTCGTTGGGTTTTTGGTTTCGGTGCTTTTTGAAACTGTCGAAATGGGATTTTTAAACGATTCAACAAGTTTAAAATAAGTTGAACGTCTTGATTATCTTGAATTTCAAATTGAATTGTCATATTGAATTTTTTTTCAAACAAAGGTAAAATGAAAAAATCACTGTCCATTCTCCTGCTTTTCTTTTTTGTCAAAATTTTGACTGCCCAACAAATCGAAAAATACCACCGCGTCCGGGTGGATTTGGAAGGCAAAAATATCGAAAAATTGGCCGCACTCGGCATCGAAACTGACCATGGCGATTTTGTCGCAGGGCGCAGTTTTACGACCGATTTGTCTGATTTTGAATTGAAATTGGTTCAAAATGCAGGTTTTCAGACCAAAATTGAAATCGAAGATGTTTCAAATTGGTACGAAAAACAACTTCAAAAACCGCAACCCGCAGCCGATCGGAATGCCGATTGCGCAGCGGCTGGTTTTGATTTTTACGGCATTCCGACGCCCGTAAATTACAAAAACGGTTCGATGGGCGGTTATTTGACGTATCAACAATTGATGGATGAATTGGATGAAATGCGGGCGAAATTTCCAAATTTGATTTCGATGCGAAAACCAATCAACGACACCATTTTGACGCACGAAAACAGGCCTATTTTTTTTGTAAAAATCTCGGACAACCCAAATTTCGAGGAGGCCGAACCCGAAATTTTGTACGATGCCTTGCACCACGCCCGCGAACCAAACAGTATGTCTGCATTGGTTTTCTGGATGTGGCATTTGCTCGAAAATTATGGCCAAAACCCTGAAATTCAATACATTGTAAACAACGCGGAATTGTATTTTATTCCCTGCGTCAACCCCGACGGCTATCTTTACAATGAATCGATTAAACCCAACGGCGGCGGCATGTTCCGAAAAAACCGGCGGAAAAACGCCGACGGAACTTTTGGCGTCGACCTCAACCGAAATTACGGCTACAAATGGGGCTTTGACGACGCCGGTTCTTCGCCAGAGATGGGTACCCAAACTTATCGTGGCCCCGCGCCATTTTCGGAACCCGAGACTCGGATGATGCGCGATTTTGCGCGGACGCACGATTTCAAAATCATTTTTAACAACCATACGTATTCCAATCTTTTGATTTATCCCTGGGCTTACGCCGATTCGTTGGCGCACCCGTTTTTCCCAAAATTGGGAACGCTTTTGTCGCGCGAAAATAAATTTAAAACAGGTTTGGGCAGTGAAACGGTTGGATATCCAGTCAATGGCGATGCCGATGATTGGTTTTTTGCCGAAGGCGGTTCGTTTGCTTTGACTCCCGAAATCGGCCCGGCGGCGTACGGTTTTTGGCCGCCCGAATCGGAGATAGATTTTTTGAACAAAACGGCTTTTTTGATGAATAAAAAAGCGGCTTTGTGCTTGCTGCGGTTCGGCGAAGTGTTTGACGAAAGTCAAAAATATTTTAAAGAAAAAAATATTGAAATCCCGTTTTCGCTGGTTCGATATGGTTTTTGGGATGGCGATTTGACGGTTCGTTTGAACCCAATTTCAATAAATATTCAGAACGTTTCTGCACCGCAAACATTTGATATTCAACAGTTTGAACGCGCGACGAACCAGTTTTCATTTCAATTGAAAAACACGGTTGCGGTGGGCGACGAATTCAAATTTGAACTGGTTTTGGAAAATGGCGACCTCGTTTGGCGCGACACTTTTACCAAAATTTTTGGCTATTCGACGGCAGCCGTTTTCAACGACGATGCCGAAAATCTGGACAATTGGACAACGGATAATTGGAATTTGACGGCTTCCGATTTTGTCTCGCCGCCGTTCAGTTTTACGGATTCCGACGGCGGGGATTATTTTTCAAACAATCAAAATAGTTTGATTTCGGTTGCTCCGATACTCATTCCGGCAGGCGTGGTTTCACCACGTTTGAATTTTTTTGCAAAATGGTCGATAGAGACAAATTATGATTTTGTGCAGGTTTTAGTTTTTGAAAATCAAGATTTTCGCACCCCGATTTGTGGAAAATACACCGTGCCCGGCGAGCAAGGCCAACCGTTCGACGAGCCAGTTTTTGAGGGCAGCAAAAATAATTGGGTGGCAGAAAGCATGGATTTGTCGGATTTCGTGGGCAAGGAAATTTTTATAGAATTTCGGATGGTGTCCGATGGTTTTCAGGAATTTGATGGCTTTTATTTTGATGATTTGGCGGTAGAATTTTCGACGCCTACCGGGACCAAAACTTTGCCGATCGGCCAATTTTCACTTTCCCAAAATCAACCGAACCCGACGTCTGGCCAAACTTTGGTGTTTTGGGAAAACCCAGCGAATATTTCCGGCGACGCCAATTTGTTGATTTTTAATCAATTGGGCATTGAAATTGAAAACTTGCCGATTCAGTTGAATGGTTTTTCAAAAATTTTGGTAGACACCAAAAACTGGGTTGCCGGGCAGTATTTTTATCAAATTCGGACGGCGGCTGGAAATTCTACGGTTCGGAAAATGAGTGTTGTTAAATAAAATCAATGGTCTGGAGTTCGCCAAAATTGGTTTGCAAATTTTTATAGCAAAGTCGAATTAGTTTTGTGGTCTTTTCCAAACCGTTATTTATCAGTCGTTTAATAATATGAGGTGCGCCGTTATTGACATGGGAACCAATACTTTCCATCTTTTAATCGTGGAACGCGACGATCGTGGGGCATGGCAGCCGCTCGTTCGGCATCGAATTTTTGTAAAATTGGCAGAAGAAGGACTGCGGCGAATCGGCGATTTGGCTTTTAAACGGGGATTGAAAGCCATGAAATTGTTCAAAACTCAATTGGATGCGGCTGATGTCCACCCAAAAAATATAAAAGCCTTCGGCACTGCGGCACTGCGCACAGCCTCGAACGCCAAAGATTTTTTAGAAAAAGTGCAGCACACGACAGGCATCCGAGCCGAAACCATCACCGGAGAAATCGAGGCGGATTTGATTTTTCGAGGTGTTCGGAGAGCCGTGCCTTTCCCGGATAACAATGTTTTGATTATTGATATCGGTGGCGGAAGTGTCGAATTTATCATTGCCAACCGGCAAAAAATGTTGTGGAGCGGCAGTTTTGAAATCGGGGTGAGCGTGCTTTTTCAAAATTTCCACAAAACCGACCCCATCTCGTCCGACGAAATTTTGGGTGTCGAAGATTTTTTAGACATCGCATTGAAAAACATGTGGCTTGCACTCAAAAAATTTCCGGTCAAAACAATGATTGGGGCAGCTGGTGCTTTTGATGTGATCGATAATTTTTTGCTCGATCCAATCACCAAACCGCCATTTTACGGGTACACACACGTTCGAAATTTTGAAAAAATAGCCGAAAAACTCACGGCAAGCACTTTGGCCGAGCGTAAAAAAATGCCTCAACTTTCGCAAGAACGCATGGAAATGATAGTTGTCGCACTGGTTTTAATCCAATTTGTCATCAAACGAACGGGCATTTTTGAAATTTATACTTCCGAATATTCCATGAAAGAAGGGATGTTGGAACGGTATTTTTAATGCTAAAATCGGTTTGTCAACTTATCCCAAAATCCACCTTTTTCTTTTTCTTCCAAATCTACCAACAACAAACGCAGCGCACCGGCCGACAAAAACAACTCAAAAACGGAAATGCAAAGCGAAGCAATCATCAACAAAAGGCTGATGGCAAAAAGCAATTTTGCTGAATTTTGATGCCCTTCGTACACCAAAAACATGGTGGCAAGGCTAAAAATGATGCTCAAAACGCCGATTACCTGCATCCAACGAATCAGCCAAAGTCGCCGCCGGAGATTGAAAATTTGAGGTAAAATATTGGGTTGTGGTTTTTCCAAATACTCAGAATACAACTTTCGGATGAGGTTGGCAATGGCCAAAAACTTGTTGGTGTAGGCCAAAAGCAAAAGCGAAACTGCGGGAAAAAGCAGTGCCGGGGTTTGAATTGTTAATTCCATATTATTTATTGGTCTGAATCAGAATTTGCAGAATTTTAGAATTTTCAGAATGCTGCTAATCCTGAAAATTCTAAAATTCTGCAAATTCTGATTCGGACATTTTATTCATAAACTCTATTGGCTAAAATCGATTTTTCAAAAAAATCAACCCCGCAAATTCGCAATCACCATCAGCCGGATATCATTTCTCAAATCTGATTTATCCTTTGCATCGGGCACTGAAATTTTCAAAATATCGGGATTGGATGTGCCGCTAGCCGTCGGTTCTGCTTTCATAAATTCCATGTTCAGTTCATTTCCGGTCAGCAAAAACGAGGGCAAAATGATTTTGTAAATCTTGTCCGCAGTCAAAATGCCGCGCCCAACCAGCCATTTTCCACCTTCGTTGGTGATGCCAGTCCGGCAGAGATACCCACCTTTTCCGGCGTTTTTTTCGCCAGCATCCAGCATTTTTTGTAGCAAACTACCTCGAATTTCAATTTCATTGGCTGACCCGCCGAACGGCAACATCCGAACGATGTCCAATTCGGTCAAAGTCCCAGTCAAAATATCGTCCACGCGAATCGAACCGGCGTTCAAAACCGCTGCGTCGGGCGAGTTTTTGGCAAATTTGTACATCGCCTGCGTGATCATTTCGCCCGCTTTCGATGGACGGTTGCACACCGCAGCCTCACGGCAATCGAGTGGTTCTTTCAAATCAATCACCTTTTTATTGGCATCAAAACCGAGGGAACTGAGCGATTCGAGTTTGATTTTTTCCCATTTCGCCACGACTGCGGCGGTTTCCGAGTCTTCCGGTTTCGAGGCATCCATTTTTACCAATTCAGATTTCAGGCTGGTTTCGCGCGTTTTCGTGTTGAATTTTAAGGTGTGCACATAAACTGTTTTGGCGTTTGCATCTGCTTTGGCAACCGTCGTTTTTCCTATTTTATAAATCTGGTTGTCGTGCTCGTGGCCGCCGATAATCAATTGAAGGCCAGGAAGTTGTGCAGCCAATTTTTTATCATCTTCGACCGCCAAGTGTGTCAATCCGATGACCACATCCGACTTGGGTTGCAATTCTTTAAACTGGTTGGCAGCCGTCGCAAAAACATCACCGTATTTGACATACGGCTGTGGATTGACGGCCAAAGTCACGCCGAAAACACCGATTTTCACCGAAGTGCCGTCCGAGTCGCGGGCAGTCCAAACGAGGTTGTCTGGACAATTTTCACGCTCGCCGTTTTTGTTTTTGTAAAATGGTTTGCCGTCGTCTGCCCCGGTCATCCGAAGGTTCGCGCCGAGCCACTGGAATTTGGATTCGTCGAGCCGCGCCTGTAAATCGGAGTAACCGTAATCAAATTCGTGGTTGCCAAAACAGGTCAAATCAAGCCCCATCGTGTTCAAAACATCCACCATTTGACGACCGCGGATGCGTTTGTCTTCGTATTTCAACGAGCCGATGACCGAGGGCGAGATAAAATCCCCCGCCAAAAGAGTGTAGACATTTTGGTTTGTTTCCTTCAATTTTTTGCGGAACGCAGCCACTTTGGCCAAGCCGCCCTGCCCAGAAAGCGAGGAAATCTCGTACACATCGTTGATTTGGAGAAAAACGACTTCGATTTGTCCGTCGTCTTTGGTGGGTGTGGAGGTGGTTTTTTGGCCGGTTTTGCAAGCGAAAAACGCGAGCGAAAAAAGAAAGCAGAGAAAAATATTTTTCATTTTGGAAAATTTTTGGGTAAAAGTAGTGCTCCGCAAAAAGATTTATGCAGGATTTTTTATTTTAAAATGCTATCAAAATTGGTTAGTTTTTGGGTGTGTTTTCATGAAACGACTTTGAAACATGCAGATGAAAAGCATTTTGAAATTCCCCAAAAAACAGCCGCCAGCCGCCGCACCCCGCAAAAATCAAATCAAAAGAAAAATATTTGTTGCCGTTGGATAATTGGTTTTGGGTATGGCAAGAGGTTCGGTTATCTTTGACCCAGTTTTCTCATAGTATGTTTGTTTAATGAGCCTGTACCTCGCAATGAGTGCTACGGGCTTTTTTTTGTCCATTTTCAAACCATCCAATTTTCTACTTTTGCCCTTCCGAAAAAACACCGGCAACCGAAAAAATGCAAAATGGATTTTTATACATCGCTCCATCGGAGCACCACGGGAAAGGCGTTTTCACCGCCAAACCCATCGAGGTGGGCGACATGATTGAGATTTGCCCCGTCCTTTTATTCCCAAAAAGTGAGTTGGTCCACATCCGCCAGACCATTTTGGACGACTATTATTTTGATTGGGGCGACGACGATAGCCAATATGCCCTCGCACTTGGCTACGGCTCACTTTACAACCATTCCTACGAACCGAATGCAGAATACGACATGGATTTTGAGGCGCAAACCATTGATTTTCACTGCATTAAACGCATTGAGGCTGGACGTGAAATTTTTGTAAATTACAATGGCTACCCGGAAGACAAGACAAAAGTTTGGTTTGAAAAGTAATTAAAATGAAAAAAAACGCAACAGAAATAACATATACCTCGGCGCAGGACGAACTCCAAAATCTCCTCGCCGAGTTGCAGGATGAAAAAACTGACCTCGACATGCTTGCCGGAAAAGTGGCACGCGCCCGCGAACTCATCACTTTTTGTCGCGAAAAACTGAGGCAAACCGAACAGCAAGTCAATCAACTTTTAGAAAGCCAATGACCACACAAATCGCTGATTTTGAAACTGTTATCGGTTTGGAAGTGCATGTTCAGTTGAACACGCGCAGCAAGATTTTTTGTGGCGACGACACCTCGTTTGGCAGCGACCCGAACACCCAAATCAGTATTTTGAGCCTCGCGCACCCCGGAACTTTGCCAAAATTGAACCGCGAAGCCATCCGAAAAGCCGTGCAACTTGGCCTCGCGTTGGGTTGCGAAATCAATCGGCATACGGCTTTTGATCGCAAAAATTATTTTTACGCCGATTTGCCGAAAGGCTACCAAATCACGCAAGACCGCGAACCGATTTGCAAGGGTGGGGCGGTGGAAATCAAAATGCCCGGCGGCCAGAAAAAAACGATTCGGCTGCACCACATTCACCTCGAAGAAGATGCCGGAAAAAGTATCCACGACCAATCACCGCGACATTCTTTGATTGATTTGAACCGGGCGGGCGTGCCACTTTTGGAAATTGTGAGCGAACCAGATTTGCGGTCGCCGGAGGAAACCACGCAATTTATGGAAACCCTGCAACGCCTCGTCCGCTGGCTCGAAGTTTCGGACGGAAATATGGAAGAAGGTTCGTTGCGCTGCGACGTGAATATTTCGGTACGGCGAATTGGTGAGGAAAAATATGGGCAGCGATGCGAGGTGAAAAATGTCAATTCGATGCGTTTTGCCCGCCGGGCGATTGATTTTGAGGTCGGTCGGCAAATTTCGATTTTGGCGAACGGCGGAAAAATCCAGCAAGAAACTCGAGGTTTTGACCCAGCCACTGGCCAAACTTTTTCGCAGCGGGAAAAAGAAGATGCCCACGATTACCGATATTTTCCGGAGCCCGATTTGCCACCGGTTCGGATTTCAGAAGAATTTTTAGAAGAAATAAAAACCGCACTGCCCGTGCTGCCGCAGGTTTTGGAAAATGCATTTTTTGAAAAATATCAACTCTCGCCAGCCGATTCTGAGCAATTGACGACCGACCGCGGCACGGCTGATTTTTTTCAAAAAATATTGGAAAATGCCTCGCCCGATTTGGCAAAACCGCTGGCCAATTTCATCATCCAAAAAATTAAGCCGTGGGCTGATGAAAATGGGAAATCAGTTTCCGAAATTCCACTTTCGACGGCTCAAATAATTGATTATCTGCAAATTATAGAAACTGGAAAGATTTCGGCAAGCACTGCGGCGCAGCGTTTGTTTCCAATTTTGATTGAAAAAACAGGTGTTTTGCCAAGCGATTTGGCTGCCGAACTCAACCTTTTTCAAACTTCGGACACGGCATTTTTGGAAAAAATCATCGTCGAAGTTTTGGAAAAATATCCAGAAAAAGTCCAAGAATTTAGGAAAGGAAAAAAAGGATTGATGGGTTTTTTCGTCGGCGAGGCCATGAAATTGAGTCGCGGAAAAGCCGACCCGAAATTGACGGGGGAGTTGATTTTGAAAAAATTGATGGAGTAAATTTTATGATTCGTCCACAAAAAAAAAGGTCAAACTGAAACCATCCAGTTTGACCCTTTTTTTTATTCAAAAAAACTTATTTCTGCCTCGAAACCCGGTACAAAACCAAGCCCAACGCGACAAAAAACAAAACGCCCAAAATTTGATAACCTCCCTCGCCGAGCATTCCGGTCAAGCCATGTTCAGCAGAAATTTTTGCCAAAGCATCTTTCACGCCTTTGTCCACCGAAAGCAGGGCGACAATCACACCGGCCAGCGCACCGCCTGCCACCAAACCAGTTGCAAAAAGGCTTCCTTTTCCGAGGTCTTCATCGGCTGCGGATTCGCCTTTTCGTTTGCCGACCCATTCTGAAATGCCGCGAACTACGCTGCCCATAAAAATTGGGAGTGTCGTCGAAAGCGGCAAATACAGGCCAACGGCAAACGAAAGCGATTTCACCGAGCACAATTCCATCGTGATTGCGACAAAAAGTCCGACCAAAACGAACTGCCAATCCAAATTGAACGACAACATCCCTTTTATCAAAGTCGCCATCAAAGTGGCCTGCGGAGCGGCATAAGTTTCGCCAATCGCGTGTTGGATGCCCCGGTCGAGCAGTTCTTGGCTCGGCGTGTCCAAATATTGAACGGTAAAACCAATGACCAACGACGAAACAATAACCCCGATAAATAAAGCCAATTGCTGATATTTTGGCGTCGCGCCGACGAGATAACCCGTTTTCAAGTCCTGCGAAGTGGCACCCGCGTTCGCCGCCGCGATGCAGACCAGCGAACCGACCACCAAAGCCATTGGTTCGTAAATTTTTCCAGACCAGCCGACGCCGATAAAAACCAGTGCAGTGCCCATAATTGTGGCAATCGTCATCCCCGAAATTGGACTGTTGGAACTTCCGATGATGCCCACAATCCGGCTCGCCACGGTGACAAAAAAGAATCCGAACACCAAAACCAGCACCCCAATCAATAATTTACTTAAAATACTGTCGCCCGGAATGTTGGGCAAAATGGCCATCAAAACCACCAAACCAAGGCTTCCCCAGCCGACAACTTTCAAAGACAAATCATTTTCCGTCCGCGAAACTGCCGCCGCCGCGCCTTTTCCAATCGAACCAAAACTTTCTTTGAACGAAGAAATAATGGTCGGCATCGTTTTGAAAAGGGTGATAAAACCCGCTCCTGCCACCGCGCCTGCGCCAATTTGACGGATGTATGCTTTATAAATTGCTTCCGAAAGGTTGCCGAAAGTCTGCGTTTCGGGATTCCAAGCATAATTTTTAAAGGTGAGCGAGTTGAGCGGGTCGATGTATTGCAACTTTTGAAGTTGGGCAAAAATGACATCGTGTGGCACGAGCGTCCCCAAAAGTGGGATCAAACCAAACCAAGCAAGCACGCCGCCGCCAACCAAAACGCCTGCAATCCGAGGGCCGATGATGTAGCCAAGTCCCAAATATTCGGGCGTGATTTCTCCGCTGATTCGAGCGGCAGGCCAATATTTATCCACAATTGAGGTGAAAAAGGCAGGCACTTCGGCAATCACATGAAAAACTTTTTGCAAAGCGGCATAACCAATCGCAATTCCGAGACCCAAAAATGCGGGTTTTGCGTAGTCGCCGCCTTTTTCTCCGGCAATCAAAACTTGGGCGCAGGCCGTGCCTTCGGGGTAGGGCAGGTTGTCGTGTTCTTTGACAATCAACGATTTACGCAGCGGAATCATCATCAAAACTCCGAGGATGCCACCAAAAATTGCAATCATCAAAATCGTGAAATAATTGAAATAGCCTTTGCCGATGCCGTCGCTCAAAAACAAAAAAGCAGGCAAAGTAAAAACCACCCCGGCGGCCACCGATTCGCCAGCCGACCCGCAGGTTTGGATGATATTGTTTTCCAAAATCGTGGTGCCGAGAAATCGGCGGCCAATCGAAATGGCAATCACCGCAATCGGAATTGAAGCCGAAACAGTCAAACCGGCTTTCAAAGCGAGATAAACGGTCGCTGCGCCGAACAAAATACCAAACAAACCACCCAAAATGATGGCTCGCCA
Organism: Saprospirales bacterium; assembly: GCA_031398055.1. Classification (GTDB taxonomy): domain Bacteria; phylum Bacteroidota; class Bacteroidia; order Chitinophagales; family Saprospiraceae; genus M3007. The sequence goes on from JANNMS010000217.1 coordinate 31,151, forward strand.
AGTGAATTCTTTGACCGAAGTATTTTCCGCAGCGATGTACGGTTGAAAAGTTTTTGTCGAAGGTTGCTCCATAAAATTGATTGATAAATTCGTTTTTGAAAAAAGTTGTGGTTTGGAAAAACCGAAACGGTTCGAGTTTTCGCAATGCCAAATGTCAATTGGATTTTTGAAAAATGGGATTTTTTCAACTGATTTTAATAAAAATGGGCACGCGGTTTTCAACCCACGTGCCCATTTTTCGCTAATTTTTTTTACAAGTCCACTTATTTGGCTTTCACCGTTTTCTCTTTTTCAACTGGCACCTCTTTTTTCAAATTTCGTTTTCTGAATTTTTGATCCGGCTCGACAACCTCGGTCGCATCGATTGTTTTTTCTTCCAAAAAAGTCAGACCGGAGATTTCATTTTTTTCGTAGCCTTCTTTTTCAGTGTCCAATTTCCATTTTACATCATAGATTTTGGAAACGATTTGCAGGTTTTTGTCCAATGAAACGGCCACAATTTTGTCGGGAGCATAACTTGAAAATTCGTGTGTTCCGCGATATTTCCCATTTTTATCAAACGTGGCGATAAATTCGGAGTGGTACATTTCGGAATATCCGCGTGAGATGGAATAAACAACGGTATGAAAGTTTTCGTTTTCAAAAGCCATCAACGGCACGATGTATTGCGGAATCCGGCTCATCATCGCCCGATTGGCTTGTGGCAAAAACTCGGTAAATTCGTAGGAAAGCGTATTTTTCGGGCGTTCAAAATCTTCGTCCCGTGCCACTGCTTTTTTTAATTTGTTGAGCAACTGGTAGGAATTGACGGCGCAGGGCAAGGATTTTTTGGGAAATTTTTTCAAAAAATCTTTGAAACTTACTTCGCCGGATGGTTCGTCAAAATCGAAGTTTTCTTCCGAAAATTCATCAGAAATCGTGGCGGGTGGGATTTCGGAGGCGGGTTCGACGGCGGCAACCGGGTTTGATTTTCCTACATTTTTATCCAAAACGGAGGAAGTTGCAAGCAACAAAATCAAGGCTGGCAAAAGGGAAAAAAACAATGCTTTTTTCATGTGGGTGATTTTTTTTGTGAAAAATTGGAGAATTTGAATCCAAAACGGTGATGCCCAGCGCGTGGTCTTTTTACATAAAATTTTATCAAAAACTTTAAAAATGGAAATCAAAGACATCCTTCAAAAATTGAAAAATGCCTTCTCCGGTGAGCCCTGGTTTGGCGATTCGATGCTCGAAATTTTAGGAAAAATAGATTTTGAAATGGCAAACCGCAAGGCGTTTGGCGACCAGCGCAGCGTCCACCGATTGGTTTTGCACATCATTTCGTGGCGCGAATTTGTGATCCAAAAACTGGCTGGAAATGATGATTTTGAAATTGAAATGGATGGCGAAATGGATTGGCCAACGAAAATTCCACCGGGCGAAAATGGTTGGAAATTGACACTTTCAAAATTGCAAGAATCGCAAAATCACTTTGTTCAACTCCTTGAAAATCAGGAAGATGAATCCATTTTGAGAAAAAAAGTGCCGGGCAGGAAATACAATTTTGAGTTCCTTTTGGAAGGCGTGATTCAGCACGATATTTATCATTTGGGGCAAATTGGTTTGCTGAAAAATGTGGGTTGAAAAATTTACTTGACCAACAATTTCCCAAGTTCTTCGCCCACAATTCGATGTCCCGTGTCCAAAACATGGATTTTCATGTTGGGCAGTTTGTCCGACATTTTTTGGAGCGATTTGAAATGAATCATTTCGTCTTTTTCTCCAAAAAAAATCTCCACCGGCAGGCCGGTTTTTTGGTAAATCGCCTGAATTTTTCGCCTGCCGAGATAAAAATCAGGCAAGGAAAGCCAGCAGCCAAATGTGCGGCGAAAACGGTCGGGGCGGCTCAAATTCAAACTCAAAAACGTCTGAATCATCGCCGGGACGACGTGGATTTTGCTGCCAAATTTGAGCAATTTTAAAAACCAATTGGGGTTTTTCAACAGCCGAAAAAGCAGACGTCGCAGCCAAATTGGGGTATGGTTTGCGGCGGACATTCCTTTCGTTTTGATGCCGTCGGGCGCGAGCAAGTACAATTTTTCGATGCGCTCGGCGAGTTCGGGAAGCATGGCTTGGGCGATTCGCGCACCAAAACTGAAGGCCATGAAATTGAATTTTTGCTTGCCTTCTTTTTCCAAAATTTGGTGGATGATTTCCAAAATTTCGGCCTTTGAAAAAGTGTCGGATTGCCATTCTGTCTGTCCGTGAAATGGCAAATCAAGGGCGATGACTGTGTATTTTTCGGTTAAATATTTTTCCAAAACAGCAAACATCCGCGCCCGGTCGGCGAAGCCATGGATGGCGATGAGCAATTTTTCGCCCTGCCCGAATTTCAGGAAATGGGTTTTGTGGGCATTGACAAAAAGAAAATCAGATTTCATTTTCAGTCCTACTTTTTCAATAAAAAAAAATTGAGGTTTTTAATTCACCACGTTGTCATGCTGAAATCATCTGGGCTAAAATCGAAACTCAAAGTTTAAAAATTCGAGCATCTTTTTTGGGCAGATTCCTTCGGAATGACAAGGAGATGAATTAAAAACCTCAATTTTTTTGAATGAAAATTCAAAGTAAAATTATTCGTCCATCCGAAATTTAAAACCGACGCCGTGAATATTTTCAACTTTAATCGTCTCGTCATTTTGCAAATACTTCCGCAACCGCGAGACAAAAACATCGAGGCTGCGACCGAGAAAGTAATCGTCTTTTCCCCAAAGTTGAATCAAAATGTGGGAGCGTTTCACGACTTGATTTCGGTGTTCGTAAAACATTTTCAGCAGGTCGGCCTCTTTTTGGGTGAGCGTTTCGGGCGGCTCATTTTGGAAGGCGAGCGAGAGGTTTTTGTGGTCAAAGTTGTATTTTCCGATGCTCACAGGAGTTGAGGTCCGCAAAATATTGGCGTATTTCGTGCGCCGCAGGAAAATATCAATTTTCAAAAGCAACTCCTCGATGCTGAACGGTTTGGTGATGTAATCGTCCGCGCCGAGCGTCAAACCGTGAATTTTGTCCTGTTTCAAACTTTTTGCCGAGAGGAAAATGATGGGCACTTGCTCGTCGCGTTTCCGAATTTCCTGCGCGAGCGTGAACCCGTCCACTTCCGGCAGCATCACATCGAGGATGCAAAGGTCAAATTTGTTGTTGATGATGGCTTTCATCGCGATTTTGCCGTCGGCGGCGTGGGTCACGTGGTAACCATTGAGTTCGAGGTTGTCGCGGGTAACGAAACTGAGGCTTTCGTCATCTTCTACGTAAAAAATATGTGCTTTATCGTTTGCCATTGTTGGTGAGTTATTAGTTATAAGTTGCCAGTTATTTGGGCAAAAATTTCAATATTTTGAAATTTCGGTGCGGCAAACATAAACAAGATTAAGGAGTTCGCAAATTTTTGAGCGCATCACAAATTATTTCAAAACTCGAATCACCACCGAATCAAAGCCGATGCCCAAGTGAATCCACTGCCAAAAGCAGCCAGGCAAACGAGGTCGCCGGACTGGATTTTCCCCGCTTCCCATGCCTCGGAAAGTGCAATCGGAACGCTGGCGGCGGTGGTATTTCCATATTTTTGGATGTTGTTCCAAACTTGGTCGTCGCGCAGCCGCAGCGCACGTTGGACAAATTGAGAAATCCGCAAATTGGCTTGGTGCGGAATCAACATTGAAATATCTGAAATCTCCAAACCGACCTCGGCCAACGCCTCTTTTATCACTTCCGGAAATTTTTGCACCGCCATTTTGAAAACAAACTGGCCTTCCATATTTGGGAAAATATCTTGGTCGGCAATCATTTTTGGGGTGATGAAAATTTCACCAAAAACGTCGCCGGGCGGATAGCCAAAATCAGTTTCGTCGCCCAGTTTTTTGGCATGATAACCGCCGTGCGCACCGGGATTTATGAAAGCCAATTTTTCGGCAAACGTCCCATCGGAATGCAGTTTTGTGGTCAAAATGCCCCGGTTTGGTTCGTCAGTCGGCTGCAAAATCGCCGCGCCCGCGCCGTCGCCAAAAATTACGGTGACATTTCGGCCGCGCGTCGAAAAATCCAAACCCATTGAGTGCATTTCGGAGCCGACGACGAGCACGTTTTTGTACATCCCCGTTTTCACAAATTGGTCGCCGATGCTCAAGGCGTATAAAAATCCACTGCACTGATTTCGAATGTCCAGCGCACCGATTTCGGTTTTCGTGATGCCCAGTTCGCGTTGCAAAAGCACGCCGCAGCCAGGAAAATAATAGTCTGGCGAGAGCGTCGCGAAAATGATAAAATCGATTTCTTCGGGTGAAATTCCGGCGCGTTCGCAGGCGATTTTGGTGGCTTCGGCGGCCATAGTTGTGGTGGTTTCTTCGTGTTTTTTGCCGTAGCGACGTTCGCGGATTCCGGTGCGTTCTTGAATCCATTCGTCGGTGGTGTCCATCACTTTTATCAGGTCGGCGTTCGTGACCACGCGTTCGGGGAGATAGTGGCCGATGCCTGCGATTTTAGTTTTTTTCATTATTATTATTGATAAATAAATTATTTAGTATTGGAAGTTGGAATTTATTCCGACTAAAACTTGACAGGGTCGGAATAAATTCCGATCTCCAAGCACATTTTTATCACCTCGTTTGCCGCTCGAACATCGTGCGCCCGCAAAATTTTCGCACCTTGTTGCAAGGCAAAAACATGCAGTGCCGCCGTCCCAACCAAAGCATTTTCGGGAGTCGTTTTCAAGGTTTTCCAGACCATACTTTTTCGAGAAACACCGGCCAAAATGGGCAAATCTAAGATTTTGAAAACCTGCATTTTTCGCAAAATTTCAAAGTTGTGGGCAATCGTTTTTCCAAAACCAAAACCTGGGTCGAGGATGATGTCCGCCACGCCAAGTTCCCGCAATTTACCCACTTCACGGATGAAATAATCCAAAATTTCCTGCACCACGTCATCATATTTTGGTTCGAGGTGCATGGTTTGTGGCGTGCCTTTGATGTGGGACAATATATATGGTGTGCCAAGACGTGCCGCCGTTCGAAACATTTTCGGGTCAAATTGGCCTCCGGAAATGTCGTTTATGATTTTCGCGCCCGATTTGAGGGCCAATTCTGCGACGCCCGACCGAAAAGTATCTACTGAAATCACCGCCTCCGGAAATTCACGGAAGACGGCTTCGATTGCCGGGATCAACCTTTTTTTTTCATCTTCTCCGCTGACTTCGGCTGCGCCCGGTCGCGTCGAAACCGCTCCAAAATCAAGGATTGCCGCGTTTTCGGAAAGCATTTTTTCGGCTTGCCGCAGGGTTTCATCTAAATTTTGCAGGCGGCTTCCTTCAAAAAAAGAATCCGGGGTCAGGTTCAAAATACCCATGACCACCGGTTTTGATAAATCGAGCAATTTTTCTCCGCAACGGATTGTCATTTTTTTTTTGATAAATGGTTTTTGGTGGAATGGATTTGGTTCGATTTGGCAAAAAACTAATTCCCCAATTCCCAATCAACCAATAACCAATTCCTACTTTTGCCGCACAAACTTAAAAGTAACTGCAAGCTTTTCATTTTAATTAATTGAAACGCTTGTGGCGAAACCAATTTCTAAAAATCTAAAATAATATGAAACTACGCCTTGCTCTCGGTCTTATTTTGGCTGCTGCCCTGACCCGTTTGTTGCCGCACCCGATGAATTTTACGGCAATCGGCGCGATGTCGATTTTTTCGGCGGCCTATTTTTCAAATAACAAACTGCAACTTTTGGCTCCGGCAGCCGCGCTTTTTTTGAGCGATTTGATTTACAACAACATTATTTATCCGCAGTATTTTGACGGGTTCACGCTTTTCACTTCATGGATTTTGTATTTTGCGATGGCCGCGATGATGTTGGCCGGATGGCTGATTTTAAAAAATGGAGTGACAATTTCGCGCGTTGTCGCGGCGAGTTTGACGGTTTCGGTGATTTTTTATCTGGTCAGCAATTTTTGGTCGTGGTACGCTTTCCCAACTTTTCCGCACACCCCGGCAGGCTTGGCGATGTGCTATGCAGCCGGCATTTTTCCGTTTTTTGTCAACACCATTTTGGGCGACCTTTTTTACTCGGCACTGCTTTTTGGCACTTTTGAATGGGTGAATCGGCGGCAATTTCAATTTGGAATTAGGGATTAAAAATTAGGAATGTGTCGAAAAATCCCAAATTTCTAATTCTTAATTTTAAATTCCTAGTTTAAAAATGTTGTCTTGGGAGGATTTTGAAAAAGTAGAAATGCGCGTCGGCACAATCGTCGAAGCCGCTGATTTTCCAAAAGCACGCAACCCAGCGTTTCAACTTTTGATAGATTTTGGCGAATTTGGCATGAAACGAAGTTCTGCCCAAATCACGAAATTGTATTCAAAAACGGATTTGGTGGGCAAACAAATCATCGCGGTCGTCAATTTTCCACCGAAGCAAATTGCCAATTTCGTCTCCGAATGTTTGGTTTTGGGGGTAGTCGGCGACGAAAAAGCGGTCACACTTTTGCAACCCGAACGGGCGGTGGAAAATGGGAAACGTATCGCCTGAATTGATTTTTTACCCAAAAATTGAAAATTTACTATGAAAGATACCCCTGCTTTTTCGTTGATGACGGCCAAACCGCACGACCATTATTTCAAATCGGTTGGTTCGATTCCCGAGGTTGCCATCGAACTTTTAAAGGTAGGACTTCCGAAGAAAGTATTAAAAAAGTTGCGGTTGGAAACTTTGTCCACCGAGCCGACTTCATTCATTGATGAAGGCTTGCAGGAACATCTTTCAGATCTAATTTACACTTGCGAACTCAAAAAGGGCGGGGAAAAAATCAGGGTTTGTCTTCTTTTTGAACACAAACGGAAAATCTCGCAGCGGGAACTGATCCTGCAAATCATTCGGTACATCCTCAATATTTTGGAAGATGACCTTCGAAATGACCGCGAAGGTTTTACGTTGCCGATTCCGATAATAATTTACAATGGCGAGGAAAAATGGGACGAATTGCAGATGCGTGATTTGTTTGAAAAATTGCCAAACGAACTCAAAAAGTACCTGCTTGATTTTGAATACGAGGCCATCAATTTGAATAAAATGTCGGATGAAAATATTCTGGCTATGCGCGACACGATGCTCGTCCGGAATATTTTTTTGGCCATGAAACACGCGTGGGATGATGAATTTTACAAAAACAACATCCCCAACTTGCTTATTTTTGAGGCGGAAAATATGAACCTCAGTGTTTTGCAAATACTTGCGAACCTCACGATTTCATACATTATCAATGTTTCATCAATTAAAAAAGAAGAAGTTATGCAAGCCACACAAGTTTTGCCAGCAGATTTGAGAGCTGGTGTAAAAACCACAGCAATGATGCTTTTTGAAGAAGGCCTTGAAAAAGGCGTGAAAAAAGGTGAAAAAAAAGGCATGGAAAAAGGCAGGGATGAAGGCATGAACACCGCAGTCATCCAATTTTTGGCCAAATTTCCGAAAAGCACGGACAATGAAGTGGCAGAAATATTTAACCTGCCTGTTTTGAGGGTGAAAAATCTGCGCGAGGAATTGCAAAATGCGGCACAAGCAAAAACCACCTCGATTCAAAATTCCAAAAAGACCTCGAAAAAAGGAAAGACCCTCTAAAAATTTCATGGCAAAAAAATCAAAACCCAACCTCGTCCCCAAAAAAGTATCCGACTCCAAAACCGTGATGACCGAGATTATCATGCCCAACGACACAAATCCGATGGGCAATTTGATGGGCGGTTATTTGATGCGTTGGATGGACATTGTTTGCGCGATTGCCGCCGGAAAACACGCCGAAGCGCACGTCGTGACGGCTGCGGTTGACCACATTTCTTTCCAAAATCCCATCCGTCTCGGCGACGTGATTACCCTCGAAGCCAGCGTGACCCGTTCTTTTACGACCTCGGTCGAGGTTTATGTCGAGGTTTTTGCAAACGATGTGAAAGGCCAAAACCCGCGCCGCTGCAACCACGCCTATTTTACTTTCGTGGCCTTAGACGATGATCGAAAAACGCCACGCCCCGTGCCGCCCGTGCTGCCGCTTTCTTCCGAAGAACAAAATTTATTCGAAGGTGCGGCGCGCCGCCGCGAGATGCGCTTGATTTTGGCAGGCCGAATCAAACCAAAAGACGCGACCGAAGTGCGGAAATTTTTCTCCGATCTGGAGTAGTTTTTTGGAAAAATTTTTCGAAAATTGCCTCAAAATCAAATCAAAAATATCGAAAAATGGAAAACGCACCGACCGCCGAAATGACCCCAGCAGAATACCTGAAACAAAGGATTGACAATCAAATCAATTGGTATTCCGACAAAAGCACGCGCAACAAACGCGGGTTTTATTTCTGTCAAACGATGGTCATTTGTTGCGGCGCACTGATCCCAATCCTGATCGGATACTCCGACAATTGGAATGTTTTGAAATATGTCGCGGGCGTTTTGGGTGTTTTGATCGTGGTTCTGGAAGGAATTTCCAACCTCAAAAAATACAAGGAAAATTGGATGTCCTACCGATTGACGGGCGAATCGTTGCTCCGCGAAAAATTACTTTACCAAAACCAGGTCGGCGAATTTCAGGACGAACCCTACGATTTTAAGGTTTTTGTCCTAAAATGCGAGCAAATCATGTCCGGCGAAAATGCAAATTGGGTAAAAACCTGGGAGAAAAAAGATTCAAAACCTGATAAAAAAGACGACAAAAAGGAAGATTGAGTTTTTAAATAATTAAAAAAGCCCATTTCGATTTTTTTCGAAATGGGCTTTTTTAATTTCCAAATATCTCAATTTCCCAATATCTCAACTCAACCCATTTTCGCCCGTTTCGTCATCCAAGTTTGCAAAACCGGGTAAAAACCTTTTTGGATATCCGCCTCGACAAAATCAATTTTGAATTGGAGGCATTTCATTTTCAAAGCCTCGACAAATTTCCCGACCTGCTCGGTGTAAAATTCCTTGACTTGGTTCGGTTGAAGTTTTACCTGTTCGCCCGTTTCCATGTCCACAAAAATGTACGGACGATTTTCAAATTCAAAATCAAGTTCCTTCGATTTGTCGGTCACATGAAAAAGAATGACCTCGTGTTTGTTGTACCGCAAATGTTGGAGCGCAGAAAAAAGTGCCTCGCTGTCTTCCATCCGTTCGACGACGTCCGTAAAAATGACCACCATCGAACGTCGGTGTACCATCTCCGCAACTTGGTGGAGGCTTTTGGCGAGGTCGGTTTTTTTGCCCAATTGCGGGTTTTCAATCGCCCCTGCGAGTTGGCTGAGGAGTAATCGAAAATGAACTGTGCTGCTTTTTTCTTTCGTTGTCGAGCGTAATTCGTCATCAAAAATGGTCAAACCAAATGCATCCCGCTGCTTTTTCAAAGCATACATCAAAACTGCCGCAGCTTGCGCCGAAAACGAAAGTTTGTTTTTGAACTTGAATTTTTCAGGATTTTTTTCGTCCCACGGAAAATACATCGTCGAACTCGCATCCACCACGATGTGGCAGCGCAGGTTGGTTTCTTCCTCAAATTTTTTGGAAAAAAGTTTGTCCGTGCGTCCATAAACTTTCCAATCAATGCTCCGCGTGCTTTCGCCAACATTGTAAAGCCGGTGTTCGGCAAATTCGACCGAAAAACCATGAAAAGGGCTTTTGTGCAGCCCCACGATAAATCCCTCAACGACCTGCTGCGCCAACAATTCCAAATTGCTGCCCAGCCCACGGATGTCCTGACTTTCTAAAATTTCGTGCATTTATTTTTAGGTGATTTGATGATTTGAAATTGGTTGATTGGGCGGCAAAAGTACAAGACCCGTTTGCCAAAACTTATGGGTAAACGAAAAGAAATCGGATTGGTTTGAATTTGAAATTCACTCAAAAACTTGCAACGCCCCACCCGAATTCCCCACCAAAAAAACACTTTTTTCCCCCGCCAATTTCACCCGCCGCAGCGACCGCGCATCTTGATTTGCCCAAAAACCGCTTTCCCGCGAGTTCATCGGTTTGAAATTATTTTTCCCGTCGCCGAGCAAAATCAGGCCATTTCCAGAATCGATCCGCCCGGTTTCGACCTGCTGGCCGTGGTCATTTCCAACAAAAACGATGTCCAAATGGCCGTCGCCGTTTGCGTCAAAACTCAAAATCGAGTTGATCGGCGAAATTTGCGCGAGGTTCGGCAGCGGTCGCCCGACCAGCGTACCATTTTGATTTTCAAAAAAAACATTCGCCAACTCGTTGACTTTCAGATGAATACCTCCTTCCAAAATTTCTCTGGGAAAAAAATCCTCGACCGTCGCGAGGGCGTAGGGCAAGTTGCGGACAAATTTTTTCTTCAAAATCGGCAACTGTTTTATCATCAAAGGTTTGAGCGCGACAGGTTTTTCCTGCCCAAATTCGTTGAGGCACATAATTGGGTCAAGGCTTCCATTTTTGTCAAAATCGGAGGCATAAATTGTCAGCGGCGCAGCATCCGACGCCTGAAAACGGGTGTTCAAACCCAAATTTCCAGCCACCAAATCCATGTCGCCATCCTTGTCAAAATCTGCGGCGTGCAGGCTGCGCCAAAAACCGAGTTTGTTTTCGAGACCAAAATTTGTGGTCGCGTCCACCAATTTTCTCTCGCCTGAGGCGAGAACAATTTTAAAAACCCGAATCGCAGTCCATTCTCCGGCAGCCAAAATTTCAGGGATTTTATCGCCATCCAAATCTGCAATTTCGAGCGCTCGAACCATCCCAATTTTTTCAAAATCTATTGAAAATGAACCCGCCTTCGTTGAAACTCCGGCGGATAAATTGGTTACGTCAGAAAACTTGCCTTTTTCATTTTTCAAAATAAAACTTTTCGGCGAGGTCGGATACCTGCCCGGCACGCAAAAACCGCCGAGCAAAATGTCCAAATCCGCGTCGCCGTCCAAATCCACGACGGCCACCGAGCCGCAACTTTCTGTCAAATTTGGCAGCGCATCGTTCGACCTAGAAAACCCACCTTTTCCATCGTTCAAATACAAACGCGGCTGATAATGTGGACTCCCGGCAGCCTGCGAATTGCCACCGCTGGCCACCAACAAATCCGAGTCGCCGTCGCCGTCAGCATCAAAAAACTGGGCAGCGGAGTCTTCGTAGGCTTTTGAAAGTTCCCAAGTTGCGTCGGAGGTTTTTGAAAAACCGCCCCCGTTTTTTTGTAAAAAAAGTGCGCCCGCCTGATTCGTCGCACCGCCGACGTAAAAATCTTCCAAACCATCGCCGTTGACATCCGCGACGGCGAGCGGCGGGCCGGGGCGGCTCAATTTCCAGGGCAAAAGTCGCTCGCGGGTGAAGTCGTCGAACTCGTCTTCGACATGCTGAAAAGCAATGCCGCGACCGCCGGTTGATTCATTTAATAAAAGTTTTGGCGCGGGCAGGGGAGTGAGTTTTCCGGGTTTTGAATCCGAAAATTTTATCGTAAGCCGTTGATTTACAGGCACGTTAGCCATCGAAACGAGGCGACCGCCGGGGAACTCGACCTCCAATTTTTCGATACTCGTGATTTTTCCCAAACCAAATTGAACCAGCGGTTGGCAGGCCGAAATGTAGCCGCGCATCGGTGCCATTTCGTCTGAAAAAATCTGTCCGTCGTCGGTCGTCGCTCGGATTTTTGCGCCCAAACCTGCCGTGTTTTTTGGGCTTCCTTCGAGTTGGATTTGCAGCCAATTGCCGAGTTTTTGGTCAGCCGCCGTGTTTTTGTAAATAAATGCCTTGTCAAAAAGGTTGTTTTGGACGAGGTCGAGGTCGCCGTCGTTGTCGAGGTCAACGTAGGCTGCGCCGTTGGCAAACGACTTTTTTTCGATGCCCCAGGCCGTCGAGACATTTTCAAAATTGAGGTCGCCCAAATTTTTATAAAAATAACTTTTCAAGCGAAAGGGTGGAATCAAATCCAACATTTTATTGATGTCCGGGAAATTTTTTGGTGAGAGGCCGCCGGGCAATTTTCGGATGCTGTCGGTCGTGAATTCGATGTAATCGTTGTTCGTCACGTCCCGAAAATATCCGTTGTTGATGAACACGTCGCGCCGTCCGTCGAGGTCAAAATCTTGCATCAAAGTTGCCCACGACCAGTCGGTTTGGAACATCCCGGCGAGGCAGGCGATGTCGCCAAATTGCCCATTTCCGTAGTTCAATTGCAAAATATTTCGCATCGGTTGGTGGCCAAAACCGTTGCGAACGAGTGTGTTGTACCGCTCGGTTTGCATCGTCGTGGCGCGTTGCTGCTGCAAAAAATAAGGTTCGGGAAGCATGTCGAGCGACATGATTTCGGGCAGGCCGTCGTTCGTCAAATCGGCAATGTCCACGCCCATGCAATGGTTGGCCATGTGCCGGAGCAGTTGTTGGGCGCGTTCCGAAAAAGTGCCATTTTTATTATTTATGTAAATAAAATCTGGCTCAATAAAATCATTGCCAATATAAATATCTGGAAAACCGTCGTCATTCAAATCTCTGATATTAACACTCAAACCGTAGCCATGATTCAAAATCCCTGCTTTTTCGGTGACGTCGATAAATTTCGTGCCATCATTTCTGAGCAATCGGTCGGTGTCCAAAGGTTTTGGCGGCAACGGTTGGCGGGTGACTTTGCCGCCGCCGAGGTCTTTCAAAAGCATATTATTTGAAGTGCCAAAATCAGTGGGGTGCACCAAAATGTACAGGTCGAGGTCGCCGTCGAGATCGTAGTCAAAAAAATTGGCCATCGTGTGCGCCGAAACGTCATCCACTCCCCATTCTTTCGCGGCTTCGTAAAAAGTACCGTCGTGATTATTTAAAAACAACAAATTTCTGCGCGAGTCGTCGGCCACCATCCCGGAACGTGAAACGTACAAATCTTGCCAACCGTCGCCGTTGACATCGGCCACCGCGACGCCCGTTTTTATGCCAATCGGAACGCCAACTTTTGCCTGGTCGGTCACGTCGTCGAACTTAAAATCGCCCTTGTTTTGGAACAATTTGCACTTGCCGCGCGTCGCCGTGAAATACAAATCCTGCAAACCATCGCGGTTAAAATCAATCACCGCCACGCCGCCGCCGTTGTACAAATAGGTATTGAAAATGATGTTTTGGTGGAAATCTTCCTCGATTTTGTTTTCAAAATCAACACCGGTTTGGTCGGCGGAAAGCAGTTTGAAAAGCGCATCGGCGGGCGCGGGTTTTTCGTCCGGCCAAACCGGGGCGTTGGAATTTGACTTTTCAGATTTTCCGCAGGAAAAAAATACACCTATTAATATGGTGTAAAAACAGGTGGGCAGGAAGTTTTTCATTGAAAAATGATGGTTTGAAAATGCCCACAAACGTAGGGAAAGAAAACAAAAACGCGGTTGATTTCACCGACGCACGAGCCGCACCCGAAATTTTCCATCCGAAACCTGCGCCATCCCGCCCGCCGCGTTGATCAAAAGCCCCTGAAAAGTGCCGAAAATCGTGTCATTTTCAAAACCTTCGATTTGAATATCGAGGTCGTCGGACACGTCGTTCGAAACGCCAGTGAAATTCATCGAATCCCGTTTTTCGAACATCACACCGCCGTACCGAAAATCTTTGAGTTGCAGCACGGCGTGCGCCGGAGAATATGGATACTCGCCGTTCGCCTCTTCAAATTCAAAACCCATCGCCACGCCGACGGTCGGGCGCATCGAAAAATCCTGCCGGATGATTTCGATATAATTTTTTTCTTGGTAAAAAACATTGGAAAGCGAGTCGAGCCTCTTTTCAAAATTTGGACTTTTTGCCGAAAAACGGGTCGTGTCAAACCGGTTTGAAAAAGTGAGTTGGAAATTTTTTCCTTTGAATTTATAATTCAAAAACTCGGCAGGCCGCTCGTCATTTTGCAGGGCAAACGACATGAAAAAAACGAGGCCGAAAAGCAGGACGAGGAAGTATTTAAAATTCATAAATTGCAGATATTCAAGGCAGTAATTGATTTTTGAGGTGCAAAAATAGCAAGTACTCCAGAACTCCGTTCCAGATTTGGCAAGGAATTGGCAATTGATTTTTATCGAAAATTGACGTGACAGAACGGCGTTCAGGAATACTTTTAAACTCTCTACCCGTTTTTTGATTTAATTTTGCAGCACAAATCAATTGAGTATGCCGTACCATTTTGCAAAAAAAATTATCTGGCTTTGGCTCGTCTCGCTGTTCGTTTCGACGGCGGGGGTGAGTGTGAAAACCATTTATTGTTTTTGCGCGGGCAAAACGCAGTTGTCGTTTTTCATCTCCGAAAACGGCTGCGACAAACCTGAAAAATCAGTTGTCGCCGAAAGTTGTTGCCACAAAAACCAAACTGAAACCACCTGCGATTCCGAAAAATCGGACGACAAAAAAAACTGCTGCACGAAAACCGGCTCGAAATTTTTCAAACTAAAAACGGAGTTCGAGTCGCAAGTTTTTTCTTTATTAAAAATTGATTTTCAGGCAGTTGCGCAGGTTTTGCCAACGTTTTCACTGGCCGGTTTTTTCACTGAAAATTTCTCACCTCGTCATTTTTTTGCACCCTTCCTCCCGCTCAAATAATAAGCTAGATTCCAAGGTACTCCCTCGTTCCCCAGACTCTGATGGAGTTTCAATGATACTGGTGCTTCGGTGGGTAGCCTTCCTGCTCCCCTCGATCTTGCTGCTCGCGCAGGTACTGCTTGCCTCGTCCGAGAGCCAATTTTGGCCTCTCGTCGGCTTTGGCATCGTCGCAGCTATCAGTCTGTTTGCACTCTCTGCCTTCCGTCAGGTCCCCTCCGCCAAGTTCTCTGCGTTCTTTCTGTCCATCCTGGCGATGCCGTTTTTCTTTTTCTTCCCTCTCTCGCCCAATACGCTTGTCAATAGTCTCAGTCAGGTGCTGATTCTGTTTGTTGGACTCGTTGGCTTTGCAGCCTATTGGCTTCAGCGCTCCGGGTCGTTCATGTATCGCAAAGCTCGGCTATTGAGCAATCGGCTGGAACTGAAGTCCGACTGGCCCCCTGAGCTCATCCGCTGTAAAGACGTCCCCGAAGTCAGGCCTTTCCGCGAAGCAATCCGCTACGATGCCAGCCCTGCACTCAAGCTGCTGGAACACACCCACCCTGGCGTTCGTATCGCTGCCCTCTCTGCACTGGAATTTCGCAGTCATTGGACCGTGGG
>JANNMS010000280.1:0-1908 GCA_031398055.1 Saprospirales bacterium
CCAAATGTTGGGCGTTTCGAGCCGCATCACCAAATCTGAATCGTACAGCACCGAAGGCGCACGCCAGGAAGTTGCTTTCCGTTTCAATGGCAACGGCTCGAGCACCATCGCAGGTGTTGGATTTGAATTGTATCAAAACCAGCCGAACCCGTTCATCAACAAAACGGTGATCGGTTTCCACTTGCCAGCTGCTGCTGAGGCTGTTTTGACCATTTTTGACGAAACCGGCCGCACTTTGTTCACCCAAAAAGGTGAGTTTGCAAAGGGCGACAACGCTATCACCATCGACCGCGCAGTACTCAACACCACGGGTGTGATGTACTACCGCATCGAATCGGCTGAAAACACGGCTTCGAAAAAGATGATTCAGACCAAGTAAGTGAAGATTTGAAAGTTTGAAGATTTGGGGATTTGAAAATTTATTTTCAAATCCTCGAATCTTCAAATCCACAAATTTTCAAAAAATGATAAACGGCACGCGAACCTGCCGAATCGCCGATACCCGATTTTATTTTGATACTTTAAAATCGGTTTTTGGGATGGCCTCTCTCCAAATGATGGAGGGGGGCTTTTTTTTTGCGCTTAGAAACGTTTTCTATTCAATACATGCCCATTGTTCTGGAAAACTCCTCAAAATCTAAAATAGAAAAATTTTTTTATAGATAGCCTTGCAAAAGTGAATTGCGAATTTACCTTTGCCTTACTTCTTGTGCGAATAATAACTACTTTACCTGCAAGCCTAAACTTCACACCTTTTAATCGGCAATTCTCCATCGCAGGTTTTCTTTTCTTTTAATTTTATTATTATAATATTTCCAATGCTATTCTTCCTGAATAAGCATTGCAAAATCTCTCATTTACTACTTTTTTCTATGCTCAGTTTGCTACCAAACTGACAGTTATTCTATTCCCGAATTGAGAATCACTAACATTTATTTAATTAACTCAAATCTTTTTTCAACATGAAAAAAATGCTCATGAAGTCATTTTCTCAGCAACTTCTGTTTGTATTTTTTCTATTCGGCGCAATGGCTTTTGCCTCTTCGGCAAGTGCCCAATCGCTGAATTGGAAATCTGAACAAGATGCGCAGGCTGCCCTGATGGTTCAGGTGAAAGTCCACGCTACGATTTTGGGAGCCAGTTCCCCTGGTTCGACCGACTACAACAATGCTTTGCAGCATGTTGTGTACTACAAAGGCATCATTCGCTTGATTGCCCAAGGTGAAACCACTGAGGTTGCCACCGACAAAGCAACAGTTGATGCTGCGGGTGCCTTGAACGACCCACTTGCTACGGCTGCTACGGCAGGCCCGAAAAATGGGATGATTGCTCTTTATGATGAGGCTGTTGGCTTTTTGACCAACTAAATGAAGGTAATAATTTCAAAAAGCCTTTTCAAAAAAAATTATTAATTTAAACTAGCTAATCTCGATGAAAAGTAAAATTACACAATGGGCGAGTCTGTTCGCGCTGTGTTTGGTGTCTTTTACGGCGCACTCACAGGGTACAGTAAACTTTCCCACCGCCGGTTCGAGCGTGAACACGATCGCTCCTCCAGGCACTTGTTTTTATAATTTTTACGACAGCGGTGGCCCAGCGGGGACTTACACGAACAACATGAACCCGGCGTTGATCCCGTCGGCGACGAACTTCGTGACTTTCAGCCCCTCGGACGCTGCGTGCTACAAAGTGCGTGCGACGTTCACCCAATTTGCAACAGAGACGTCTTTTGATGCTTTGTACGTATATGACGGCACGGGCCCTGGGACGACTTTGATCGCGAGCCCGAACCCGATTGGCTTCACGCCATTGGCAGGCGGCTGGTGGGCAGGCGGCGCACCACAAAATGTGGCAGCGAACACTGTCCAAGCCATTGGCGCGACCGGCGCTTTGACTTTCCAATTCACA
>JANNMS010000284.1:0-30038 GCA_031398055.1 Saprospirales bacterium
CCAAATGTTGGGCGTTTCGAGCCGCATCACCAAATCTGAATCGTACAGCACCGAAGGCGCACGCCAGGAAGTTGCTTTCCGTTTCAATGGCAACGGCTCGAGCACCATCGCAGGTGTTGGATTTGAATTGTATCAAAACCAACCGAACCCGTTCATCAACAAAACGGTGATTGGTTTCCACTTGCCAGCTGCTGCTGAGGCTGTTTTGACCATTTTTGACGAAACCGGCCGCACTTTGTTCACCCAAAAAGGTGAGTTTGCAAAAGGCGACAACGCTATCACCATCGACCGCGCAGTCCTCAACACCACTGGTGTGATGTACTACCGCATCGAATCGGCTGAAAACACGGCTTCGAAAAAGATGATCCAGACGAAATAGTGAATTGGTTATTGGTTGATTGGTTACTGGTTGTTGGCTTTGGCCAAATCCAGTAACCGATCGCCGATAACCAATATCGAGTAACCAATCACCCATTTTATTTTAAAATCGGTTTTTGGGATGGCCTCTCTCCATTTTTTGGGGGGAGGCTTTTTTTATGTCAAAAATCACCTAAGTTTTGTCATCGTGAAACGACCCGTCCAACCCCAGTTTTTGCCTAAATCCGCGAAAATCCGTCCAATCCGTGTCATTCGTGTTCCAATTACCCCCAATTTTCAGCAGCCAACAAATCAAAACAATTTTGATACTTTTGCCCACTGCAACTTTTTTCCCACATCCACCCACCGCAAATCCGACACGATGCCAGCAGCACTGAAAACTTTCATCATCTATTCCGCAGCCGACCGCGAACTCCGCGTCGCCCTCGAACGACAACTCAAATCGTTGATTGACAACGGTTTGGTCAAACTTTGGAGCGACAAAGAAATTCTGCCCGGCGAGCACTGGGACGCCGCCATCAAAAAACAACTGCTCGACGCAGAACTTTTCCTGATGATCATCAGTGCCGATTTTTTCAATTCCGATTACATCCGGGAGAAGGAATTTGTCGCCGCACTCGCCAAATTGGAGCGCGGCGAGGCCATCATCATCCCCATCATCGGGCGCGACTGCGACTGGGAAGCCTATCCCGAAATCAAAAAATTGCAAGTGCTGCCCCCCGCAGGCATCGCCGTCACCGACCTCGACCACTGGAAAACCACCGACAAGGCTTGGGCAACCGTCACCCGCGAAATCCGCCGCCGCATCGAGGCACTGCATTTTGAACAAAACGAGCGCGAACGGATGCAAATCCTTGAAAAACAACGGATTGAATCCGAAAAAGCAGCCGAGCAAAAACGCCTCGCTGACCAATTGGCCGCCGAAAAACTCGCCGCCGAGCAAAAAATCATCGCCGCCGAACGCGAACGCGAAGAAAACGAACGTCGCGAATTTCAAAAAATCCAAAAAAAGCAGCACGACGAACTCGAACGCCAGCGAATTTTGGACGAAAAACGCCGCGCCGACGAAGATTTTGCCAAACGAGAATTTGAAAAAAATGAAAACGAACGCCGCGCCGCCGCCGCTCGATTTGCCGAAAAACAAGCCCGGTTGGAAAATGCAAAACCTTTCCCGATTCGGTTGGCCATGCAAATCGGAGGATTGGTTTTGGGGCTGCTTTTGTTTTGGTTTTTGGGAAAGAAAATTTTTCAAAATAACAGAAACCAAAAAGCAGAAACTAAAACCGAGGAGCCGCAAGTCGCTAATAAACAGCAAAAACCACCCGGCGAAGGCCGTTCTAAATCCGGTTTTCAAATGAAATCAGTCACCGGAGGCACGTTCAGGATGGGCAGCCCGACCTATGAAAAAGGTCGCAACGACGACGAATGCCAGCATCAAGTTTCGGTTTCGAGTTTCAAAATTGGAATTTACGAAGTGACGCAGGCCGATTGGTTTGAAATTATGGGAACGCGGCCGTCCATTTTCGAAAACTGCGACGATTGCCCAGTCGAGCGCGTTTCGTGGAACGATATCCAAGATTTTTTGAAAAAAGCCAAAGCCAAATACGGCATAGCCTACCGTCTGCCCACCGAAAATGAATGGGAATTCGCGGCGCGTGGTGGCAATTTTTCAAAAAAATACAAATTCGCAGGTGGAAATACGCTTACCGATGTGGCCTGGTGCGGCTCAAATTCCGGTTCAAAAACCCAGGAGGTGGGCACCAAAACGCCCAATGAACTCGGCATTTTCGACATGTCTGGAAATGTATGTGAATTGTGCCAAGATATTTACAAGCCATATCCTTGCGATTCAAAAAACAAAGCAGATACAACGGCTCGGGTTTGGCGCGGAGGGGCTTGGTGGCTACCCTTTGGCTATCGTTCCGCCGAGCGCAACCTTTGTGCTCTTGACGAACGGCAGGATGACGTCGGTTTTCGTTTGGCGCAGGACTAACTCTTGTTCCCTTTTACCCTTTTGCTCTTTACTTTTGAAAAACGCTGCCCAGAAATCTGAAATTTGAAAAATTCCAGAATTCTGGAAATTCCATACTTTTGACAAAAAATAACTGGCTCCATTTTAAAATGGAGTCTTTAAAATTTTGAAAATGAACAACGAAGAATTGTTGAAAAGAATCACGGTTGACCCAGCCATTTGCCACGGCAAACCTTGCATTCGTGGGCTGAGGTATCCAATTGAAAATCTGCTTGAATTACTGGCCTCGGGCATGACCAATGCTCAGATTTTGGAAGATTACGAAGATTTGGAGGAGGAGGATTTGTTTGCCTGCCTCGTTTTTGCATGGAAAATCACCAAAGTCAAACACGTCGTTTCCCTTGCCGCATGAAATTTATCGTGGATGCCCAAATTCCTATTTTCAAAAATCCGAGCCGTGGAAATTGGTTTTTATTGCAACGGGCAACATCCAGAACGATGAATTGGTGGCCATTTTTGAAAAAAACTTGCCGCTCATTTTGAAAGAAATTGGGGCAAACCGAGTCCTTGAAATTTCAAGGACTTCGGTGGTCGTGATTTCTTAACTTTTCTATTTCAGGTTTATCCAAAAATGAAAAATCCACTTTTCCTCCTCCTCATTTTCCTTTTTTCCACCCCAATTTTCGCCCAGTCCGACGATCACGGCGCACGTTTTTACATCCCGCCGACCGACCCAGCGGTGCAAAAAAACTTGGCCGAGTGGCAAGATTTGAAGTTCGGTTTGCTGATGCATTGGGGGCCGTATTCGCAGTGGGGCGTCGTCGAAAGTTGGAGTTTGTGCCCAGAAGACGAAGGTTGGTGCGCCCGAAAACCCGAAAACGGCGGCGAAAACTGGTTCGAATACCGAAAAAACTACGAAAACCTGCAAACCACTTTCAACCCAAAAAATTTCGCGCCGGAAAAGTGGGCGGCTGCCGCCAAAAATGCGGGCATGAAATACATGGTTTTCACCACGAAACACCACGATGGTTTTGCGATGTTCGACACCAAATTTTCGGATTACAAAATCACCGACCCGCGTTGCCCATTTTCAAAAAATCCAAAAGCGAACGTGACCCGCGAGATTTTTGAAAAATTTCGGCAGCAAGGATTCAAGGTCGGGGCATATTTTTCAAAACCGGATTGGCACTCGCAGGATTTTTGGTGGGACTATTTTCCGCCAAAAGATAGAAATATCAATTATGATTTGAACCGCTACCCCGAACGTTGGCAGCGGTTTAAAGACTTCTCTTTCAATCAGTTGCAAGAACTTTGCACGGATTACGGCAAGTTGGATGTGCTTTGGCTGGACGGTGGCTGGGTTCGCCCGGATTCGGTCGTGAACCGCTCCGAATCGTGGCAAAAAGGTATCCCCGCCGGGCAGGAAATCGACATGACCCGCGTCGCAAAAATGGCGCGCGAACGCCAGCCGGGCATTATCGTGGTGGACAGGTGGGTGCCGGGGCCGTTCGAAAATTACCTGACCCCAGAACAAGGCGTGCCGCCAAAACCGCTCGGCGTGCCGTGGGAAACTTGCATGACGATGGGCGATTCGTGGTCGTACATTCCGAAGGAAAATTTCAAAACGACGCGGCGGCTGGTGCATTTGCTTTGTTCGGTGGTGAGTCGCGGCGGCAATTTTTTGTTAAATATTGCGCCCAGCCCAGATGGTGATTTTCACTCGGAAGCTTACGACAGGTTGCGAGAAATTGGAGATTGGATGAAAATCAATTCGTCCGCGATTTACGGAACGCACAGCCCAACGAACGGTGTTTTTCAGGATGGCGATTTTGTTTTTACCCAAAAAGGGGAGCAGGTTTTTGCGATTTATTTAGCCCAAACTGGCGAGGATTTTTTGCCTGACCAACTGAGTTTTCGGGGTCATTTCCCGAAAAAAAATGGGCAAATCCGTTTGCTCGGTTCGTCCGAAAATTTGATTTGGACTCGGGTGGGGGATGAAATTTTGATTTTTCCGACAGCAAAAATGAAAGCAAATCCGGCGGGACACTGGGCCTGGGTTTTTGAAGTTTTTTGAAAATGTCAAATCCATGTTGTTCAAAAACTCAAAATCTAAAATTTTTTCCTGCCGACTTTTGCCGAAAAGAAAACGAACGGTTTACATTTGCGGCCAGAAAAAGCAAGGCGCGATAGCTCAGTTGGTTAGAGCGTGCGATTCATAATCGCAAGGTCACGAGTTCAAATCTCGTCCGCGCTACTCAAAACGATTCGAAACGCAGTCCAGAGAAATCGGGGCTGCGTTTTTTTATCTCAAAATTCAAGTCCTAAAAATGACCGATTTCGAACTTCGACCGATTCAACCAGCAGATAATCAAGCTGTTGCGCAAATTATCCGAGAAGTGATGGCTACATTTGGAGCCGTCGGCGATGGTTTTTCGAGTGCTGACGCAGAAGTAGATTTCATGTTTGAGAATTATGACAACCCGCGCTCGAAATACTATGTTTTGGAAAATTCGGATGGAAAATTGGTTGGCTGTGGCGGCATCGCACCTTTGAAAGATGGCGACGCAGACACCTGCGAATTGAAAAAAATGTATTTTTATCCGGAAGCACGCGGGTTTGGGTTGGGTGAATTGATGTTGAGAAGGCTTTTGGAAGATGCTCGAAAAATCGGTTTTTCGAAAATGTACCTCGAATCGTTGGCGAAAATGGACAAAGCAGTACGGCTTTACGAAAAGTTGGGATTTGAAAAATTGCCGGGAAATTTGGGAAACACTGGACACACGAGTTGCGGCCTTTTTTATCTCAAAAATTTGTAAAATCATCCGCAATTCTCGCTTTGAAAAAAGTGTAATACCAAAAACAACGCGAGAATTGCTGTAAAATCATCTACCCAACCGCCAGCGCAACTGCATTTTCCATTCATTTTCCCACCCCTGTTTTTGGGTTTCGGCAACCGTTTTCAATCGAAAAATGGATGCCCAACGGCTTTCCAATTGCAACCGCGAATTGATTTTCCAATTCAAATTTAGGTAAAAACGAGTGCCACGACCCGACCAACCCGGCACAGAAAGTGCGGCAAAAATGTCCCGTTCAAAAGCATAAATCCTCGAATCGGTGTCGTCGGTATCGAACAAACCAAAACGTCCGGTGGCTGAAATTGGCAGCCCAATTTTTCTCCACGAAAATTCTTGAAAAGCCATAAAACCATGCCTAACTTCCTGATTTTCAACCTGATAAAATGCCCATTCCAACCTGGTTTTCGTGGCCAAATTTGAATTTAGAAAAAACTCTACCTCCGCCCGCGCCCGTTTTTTCTGGTGATTTTCCAACCCATTTTGCAAACCGTCGCTCGCGTTTTTCATCTTTTTTTCCGATGAAAAACGAACGTGCGCCAGCATTTTTTTTCGGATGGAATATTGGACACGAACCAAAAATTCCTGCCCGGTTGACGGAGCGTCGGTTTGAAATCGCAGCCAATCATTTTTCCAAACATCGGCAAAAGCATTGATTTGCCATCGGCGAATCGGGCGGATTTCCAAACCAAAATAAACGCCTTGCTCGTTTTGCCCGTTTCGGGTTTCTGCAAATGGCGTTCCGTACAAATTTTGATATCGGACATCAAAAAATCGGTGCAAAACGGCCACTGAAATTCGCCGGTCGAGCCCGGCTAAAAAACCATTGACTGCGGCCATTTTACCATTTTTTGAAAAGGCATTTTCCCCAAAAAAGATAAAATTTTTGGCCGAAAAACGGTAGTCAAAACTGCTGCCAAAATACTTTTTTCCAGAAAATTCAAACTTTCGGTAGGCATCCGAACCGGGCAAAAGTGGTTTGTCAAAATCAACTTTCAACAGGTTTGCGGAAATTTCACCGCGCTGTCCGGTTCGTTTCAGCGATGCCCCGACGGTTTTTTCGCGGACAGATTTTTCGTCAAAAATTTCGCTCGGCGTGCGGTGCAAACCCGTGTTTTGAAAAGCCGAAAAATCAATTTCAGATTGAAAATCGGGCGGTAAATCATCTGGAAAATCTTGCTCGTCAATATTTGCATCGCGGTTCCGATTGGACAAAAAAGTGGTCAGTTCCCAATTTTTCGCCAGCAAAAAAGTAGCCGCCGCGCCCCGAAAAAACCGCGATTCACCGAACGAGGTGTACGGCAAAAGTTTTTCACCGCTCCGCAAAATATTGATGGACTCGGCAGTTTTTCCAATTGCAAAGCCAGAATTGAGCAAAACGCTTTGGCCAAAACGCGCTGCGAAATCACCGACCGCCAGTGTTTTCAGACGAGGGGAAAGGTTTTTTACAAAAAAATGGGCACTGTAAAAATCAAAACCTCGCGCGTTGCTGCCCCGAAAAAACGCCTCGCCGGGGTCTTTTTCGCCCAAAATTCCTACTGAAAATTGATTGCCCGTTTGATGGCGCAGCCGAAAACCCGTGCCCAACCGATTGCCCTCGGCATCCGACTCGCCAGGTATTTCGATGGGCGAATTGCATCGAAAAATGGCTTCGGTTTTTGCTGCGTTCCAGAGTTTTTTGAAATTTTCGACGGGCGGATCTGCCCCGATTTTTACAAAAGGCAGGGCGCGACGAATTTCGTCGGACTCCCAACCTGCGATGGATTGCAGTTCAAAAATCGTTTTGAGTTTGCCCAGCCGGGCGCGATGGGCGAGCAAATTTTCGATTTGCAGGTCTGAAAAAATCAAGAGTTCGCGGAATTGTTCTCGGTCGGGGCGGTTCAGGTCGAGTGGGTTTTCGAGGTAAAAACGGAAGGTTTCGACGAGGGTTTGGATGTCGGTTTCGCCGGCGAAATCGTATTCTTGGAAGTATTTTTCGATAAATTCGATGTGTTCCGGCTGTTCGTTGGCTTGCCCAAAACTCAGATTTTTCAAACCAAAAATAAAAAAACTGAAAAGCACGGTAGTGCTTTTCAGTTTGAAAATGGGCAGAAAAAAACGTGGTTTGGCGGCTTTCATTGGGTTTCCTCAATTTGATTTGAGTGGTAAAATTGGAGTTACCAAATGAAAAAACCTGCGGCACGCTAAATTTGGCAACAGATATTTTTAAAAAATTTTTGATGAAAAAATATCTGTAAAACTGCTGAAAATCAAAAAGTTAGGTCAGTTTTTTGACCGAAAAAATGGGAAATTTTTCAAAACTTCGGGCAAAGAATTTCCTCGTTTTCGTACTCGCCGAGGTAGGTTAATGAAATTTCGAACGCACCCTGCCGCGACCGTGCGGTGGACAGAGCCCGGATGTTCAAATCGTAACTGATCCCACAAATCACCTGCCCCACTTCGATTCCGGCCAACAAAATCACGGCATCTACGCCGATTCCTCCTTCGTTTCGAACCGGGCGCACCCAACTTCCAAATTGGAGGACGTTGCCGCCGTATTCGCCCATCGCAAAACGAAGGTTCGCCCCGGTGTTCATTTCGAGGTGTGGGCCTTGAGCAGCAATCAAAAACCGCGGCGAAATGCTGAACCCATGCCGAATGGGGATGGTTGCCGAAAGCTGGGCGGAGAGTTTTTTGTACAATTTTTGGCCGAAGTTGTTGGAAGTATCGCCATAAAATGAAATGTGTGGCTCCAAAATATGGTGCATCGCCATGCCTGCATAAATGCCGCCGTTTTCACCGATTTTGGCAGTGTAATTCATTCCAACATTAAAATCGCCGTAGGAAAAGTTGTTTTCCGGGAGGTTTTCGAGGGTGGCGAGGGTGTAGCCATTGATGCCATCGAACTCGTCGTGGAAATTGAGGGATGCATAATTGATGTTCCGCTGACCCAAACCGCCCTGGATTCCGAGCGACAAAAATTGTCGATTATCGTAATCCATTGCCATGTGATACGCCCCAGAAACTGCGATTTGGGTGGTCGAAAAATCGACGACACTCACTTTGTCATTGAACAAAAGCAGGCCGAGTCCGATGGCGTCTTTTTTCACTTTTTTGCTGCCGGGAGCTTTGAAACGGAAGTCGCCGCCGATGGCAAAGGTTTTGATTGGATGGTCTAAAACCCGCCGCCACTGGTCGCGGTAAATTGCGCTGACTCGATATTTTCCCTCAAAAACTCCGGTCAAAGCGGGGTTCAAAGTGAGGGGTGCTGCGTAAAATTGGGTTAAATGTTTGTCCTGCGCCGAGACATTTTTGGTGAGAAAAACGAGAAAAAATAGGGTGGAAAACGTGTAAAAAATGACCTTTTTCATTCAAACGATTTAAAATAAATGGATTTTTTAGGAACAAACGAAAAGGGATCAGAAATTGGTATTGCCAATTTCTAATCCCTTTTCGTTTCGCCAAATTCTAAATTAGAGTCTGCCCAAAGCACCCGCGAGTGCAGTGAATTGGAAAGGCCATACGACCCAAACCCACTCTGGCTGAAACCACAAAATGGCAAACATGACGAGGGTGGATACGCCAAAAATCATCCAATCGCGGCTTTTGTTGGGCGTGATTTCTTCGTTGTTTTTCATAAAATTAAAGCATTTACGATTTGCAAATTTTGATTTACGATTTTGGAAAAAACAAGGTTTCCATCGAATCGGTGGCGAAGGTAAAAAATGATTGTTTTACGAAAGTGAAATCTGGGTTTTCAATTTTCATAATTGGTTTTTGAAGAAGTATTTAAAATGATTCCGCATTTATTTTTTCAAAAAAAATCCCCGCGATGTTTGTCGCAGGGATTTTTTTTTATTTGAAAATTGAAATTGAAGCATTGAGAAAAAATATCGCAATCACTCAATTTCCAAATATCTCAAATTTAATATTTCACACCAAGTGCTTTCAAAGTTTCGAAGTCAAGGCTGCCAACCGGGAGGTTGTTGTCTTTTTGAAACTTCACTAGGGCTGCTTTCGTGCGGACACCGATGACGTTGTCGATCGGGCCTGGATCGTAGCCTTTTTCTTTCAAAGCGGCTTGGATTTGGCGAGTCGTGTAGCTGTCAACTTTGTCACCGCAAAGTACTTCTCTCCACTCGGTGAAACCGCCTGGTTTTACCAAACGACGCTTGGTAACGGTGGTATATTCAGCCGGGATGGTTTCAGTTTTGGTACTTGCAGGAGATTTTACCATGCGTTTGGTCGAAGTTGAATATTCAGCAGGAATTTCTTCCTCGCGGAAACTTGCAGGAGTTTTCACCACTTGCTTGGTCACCGTTGCATATTCAGCAGGAATTGCTTCTTCTTTTACCGAAGCAGGCGTTTTCAAAACCGTTTTGGTGATGGTTTTGTATTCCGCAGGAATCACTTCTTCGCGGCTGGTAGCCGGAGTTTTGACAACGCGCTTGGTGATGGTCGAATATTCAGCAGGAATTTCAACTTCTTTCACAGAAGCAGGTGTTTTCAAAACTGTTTTGGTAACGGTTTTGTACTCAGCAGCAACTTCTTCCTCGCGGGTCGTTGCAGGAGTTTTCACCACTTGCTTGGTGACGGTTTTGTACTCTGCAGGAATTGCCTCTTCGCGGGTCGAAGCAGGTGTTTTGACAACGCGCTTGGTGCGTGTGCCGAATTTCGCAGGAATCGAAATCGTTTTTGTGCAACCTGCATCCGCAACTCCAGTTGCATCGCAACCTTTGTTTACGCGCTTTGTAACTGTCTGATATTCAGCAGGAACTTCCACCAAACACCAAACCAAGCAATCATCTGGGTCAGCAGAAAGGCAATTGCGGTCTGCTTTTTTCTTCACCCATTTGGTAGCGGCTGGTTTCACTTCGATGCGGTCGGTGACCGTTTCGAATTTTGGCTGCATCACTTCGACGCGGGTGCTTGCTGCTTCGATTTCGTACTGTTCGGTAACAGTTTCGTAAACCGCAGGCACTTCGATGATGCGTTTGCTTTCGCCTTTTGCAATCACGCGCTCGGTTTCCGTGCCATAAACGGCAGGAATCGTCACGATGCGTTTGCTGGCTGGTTTCACCATAACTTGTTCAGTTACAGTTTCATACGTAGCCGGGATGCTGGTCAAACTTTTGCTTGGTGCTTTCACCATCACTTTTTCGGTTTCCGTAGCATATTCTGCTGGAATGGTGATGATGCGCTTGCCGGCAGGTTTTGCCTCCACCTGTTCGGTGACGGTTTCGTAAGTTGCTGGAACGCTGGTCAAACGCTTGCTTGGTGCTTTTACCATGACCTGTTCGGAAACGGTTTCGTAAACAGCCGGAGTTGGGATAACCCGTTTTGCGGCGGCTTTCACCATGATTTGTTCGGACGAAGAGCCATACTCAGCAGGAACAGCAACCACTTTTGAAGAAGCAGATTTGATCTGAACTTGCTCGGTGGTCGTTTCGTATTGGTCAGCGATGAGGCATTTTGCGTAACATTTGCCGGGTTGTGCATTCGGCGGCGCGTCGCCGGGTTGAGCACTGACAATTGTTGCAAATCCAAAAAGGAAAGGAAGGAGAAACTTCATTTTTCCCATGACAATAGATTGGTTTGGTTAACTAAAAATGTTTGAAAATGATGATTTCTGTTAAGGAATCGCCACAAAAGTATGAAATCACTTTTGGAAGATAGCCGACTTCAAGTTATTTTTTTATTTCATTTTGTTTGATTCCAAATTGGTTAGTACTTCGGATAGCACAGGTAGTACTTCAAAACTTCATTCGTGTAGAGTGGCACGTCCGAGCATTGTTCAATAGGTAGGACACTGCCATTTTTAAATAAAATTTTGATTTGGTCTTTTCCGGGGTCGTAAGCACGGTTGCGTTCGATGCCTTCAAAAACCAATTCGTCGAGCAAATCGGGGGAGGGAAGGGAGGCTCCGAATTTGAAAGCGACCATCTGACGAACTTCATTTTTTCGGTCACTCGGAACGGGCAAAATATGCCATTCCAGTCGGTTCAATTTTCGATTCAGCAAGCCATCCGACAAATACGAAAGCAGGAAATCGGGTTCGTCTTGCCAATATTTCATCGCGGCCACGATGTCGGCATCGTCCAATCTCGAAAAATGGTGGAGCATTTCTTCGGTCGAAATTTTTGCGCCGGGTCTCAATTCCAAAAAAAACCGGAGGTGTCGCGGGCAGCCGGGCGGCGTGCCATCCAAAGTCAATTTTTTGGCTCTGCGCAGCAATCGGATCAACATCTGCTCGGCGGAAACACCCGTTTTGTGCAGGTAAACTTGCCAATACATCAACCGCCGGGCGATCAAAAATTTTTCAATCGAATAAATGCCTTTCTCCTCGACCACCAATTCGCCATCGTGGACATCCAGCATTTTTATAATCCGATCGTAACCAATCACGCCTTCGCTGACGCCGGTGAAAAAACTGTCGCGGTTCAAATAATCCATCCGGTCCATGTCCAACTGCCCGGAAACGAGCGAGTGCAAAAATTTTTTACCATAATTATTGGTAAAAATTTCCAAAGCCAACGTGAGTTTCCCGTCAAATTGTTGGTTCAAATTTTCCATAAATAAAATGGAAAGTTCCTCGTGGTGCAGGTCAATCAAAGTGTGTTCGAGCGCGTGGGAATACGGCCCATGCCCAATATCGTGCAGCAAAATGGCGATGCAAACGGCTTCGGCTTCGGCATTTGTGATTTCTGTGCCTTTTGAGCGGAGGGTTTCGATGGCCAATTGCATCAAATGCAGTGCGCCGAGCGCATGGTGAAAACGGGTGTGCAACGCGCCGGGATAAACCAAACTGCTCAAACCAACCTGTTTTATCCGCCGCAACCGTTGAAAAAACGGATGGTCAATCAAATCGAGCAGGATGCCGTGCGGCAATTCGACAAAGCCGTAAACGGGGTCGTTGAAAATCTTTTTTTTGATGTTCATAATTTTAGGGAAAGTACCTGTATATCTCTTTTCTATGTAAAACCCGCATGAGAAACACCTTGTTTCCTTCCAATTTCAGCCCAATTCGATAATCGCCTGCTCGAATTCGATAGAAATTTTCATAACCCTCCATTGGGATACAATTTGGAATTTCATAGAGACCTTCCAAATGTCGCATTCTTTCAAATACCAATTCCTTGATTTGAAGATAAGAAGGTGTTCCCCGCAGACTTTTCATGTCTTTAAGGAATTTGGACGAGTATTCTATTTCCATTTTTATGCAAGTACATTTTGTTCATTTACCACTTCTTCATCTTCTTCCAAAATCCGCAATGCCTCGTCGCGGGAATAATATTTATCATCTTCCGCTTCCAACATCGCCTGAGCAAGCCCATAATTTTCCAACATTTCAATCAACTGTTGAAACATCTCAATAGGCAAAACGACAAATTCTGTCTCGCCCTTTCGGTTTTTGATAAATTGATGTCCTTCAAAAATGACTGATGAAACCATAATTTTTTTTAATTTTTTGAAATGAAAATTCACTGCCCCGCCTGCTGCCCCGCCGCCACCAACAACTTCACCGCCTGAAAATCATCTCGCCTGAGGCGAGACCAAACCGACCGCAGCAACGGCGGTTCTTGGCAATATTTTGTCAAAACCTCGGCGTGCCGCGTCTTTTGCCAAATCATTTTTGAAGCCGGGACGTAGCCCAAATATCCAGCAGCAGTTTTTACAAAAAGAAAAGATTCGACCCGTTTTTGCCCATTTTCCAGCAAAATTTTATCCAAAAAACGCAACACGCGCACCTTTTCGCCCGCGCCCAAAACTGCGACAGCCGTTCCCATTTTGTTCGGTTCGAGCCGCAGCGCGATGCCAAAATTGGCAGCCGTGGCCTCCGGTGGCATCCGCGTCGGTTCGTACAACATTTCAAATTGGCCGCTCCGCAAATTCCAAGAATAGGTATAAGTTACAAAATCGAGGCAATCTTCACCGGGTGGCGTCCCTGCATTTTTACATTTTTGAAAATCAATAAATTCAATGCGGATGGTTTTTGCCTCCAATTCTACATTTTTAAAAAGGCAAGGCGTGGGAAAACCATTTTGGTCAATCAAAGTCAAATCTTCCGAAAAAACACGCCGCAGCGCACTGTTTTGTAATTGAAAAACCTCCAAAACCCGTTTTTCAAAATCATCGCCCTGCTCGCGGCTGCCGGTTTCGAGGGCAATTTCCGGGCGACCGTCACCCGTCAAATCGGAGATAAAAAGATGTTGCAGCGACGTTCCGCCCATCGCACTTTGCCCGGCGTACCGCAAAAAAACGGATTGCCCGGCTGCGTTCGTCACCACAAAATAGTACTCGCCGTAAAATTCAAAATGGTATTCTTTCGAGTCGTGGCCTTCGATTTGGGCCAACCAAAATTGGGCATCTTCAAAACCTGCACCCAGCGAAATCGGTTTGTTTTGCCATTTTTTCAAAGCATCCGGCAAATTTTCAACCGGTTGAAAAATGGCCAAACCATCGCCAAAAACCCAGCCTTTTTTTCCGTCGCGGGTCTCGATTTTGTACCAAAAAAATTGTTGGTTTTGGTCTCGGTCGAGTTGTTCGGCGGCGGATTTTCCCAAAATCTGAACCAGCGAACCAGCCGCGACAAAATGCGTGGTCGCCGTCGCAAAACTTGTGTCGGGGCAAAGCCACAAATTATTGACCGCCAAACCGGTTGAATTAGGTATGAGGGATGAGGAATGAGGGATGAATTGCGTGGAAATTTGAATTGAAAATGGAAATCCCGGCGGCATATTTGCGGCCAGCGAGGTGAAGGTTTTTACCAAAAAAATGAAAAGGAAAATGCCAGATTTGCTTTTAAAAACGGCTTCCATATTTTTAAAAAAATTAAAATTTTCTCACAAAAGTAACCCCAAACCAACTATCTCACCAACCCAAAAAATCATCAGATTTCGCTCAAAATCAAACGATTGGGACACTTGTCATTTCAATCGAAGGATGTTTCCCATCGAATAACAATTGCGGCAGCGAGGTTCATATTGTTCTTTTTCTCCGAGCAAAACGATCTCGTCGCCCTCCGCCAAACGATAAGAATGGGTCGCCAAATTGCCGCAATGCACACAAATCGCATGGACTTTCGTGACGTATTCGGCCACCGCAAGTAACCCGGGCATCGGACCGAACGGCTGCCCACGATAATCCATGTCCAAACCTGCGACAATCACCCGCACCCCGCGCAACGCCAAATCTTGGCAAACCGCGACCAATCCGGCATCAAAAAACTGACCCTCGTCCACGCCGACAACCGTCGTATCTGCACTGATTTTCAACAACTTAGATGAATTATCTATCGGTGTGGCGAGCAGCGAATTCGTGTCGTGCGAAACCACTTGGACTTCGTCATATCGTGTGTCGGCACGCGGTTTGAATACTTCGACGCGCTGCGACGCGATTTTTGCGCGTTTCAAACGGCGGATCAATTCCTCGGTTTTTCCCGAAAACATACATCCGCAAACA
The DNA here is from genome assembly GCA_031398055.1 of Saprospirales bacterium. GTDB lineage: Bacteria > Bacteroidota > Bacteroidia > Chitinophagales > Saprospiraceae > M3007. Next base: position 14,644 of record JANNMS010000284.1, read on the forward strand.
ACTTCGATCCAGCCTTGCCGCTGGCCTTTAAAACTGGGTTCTAAAAACATTTTTATATGAACTATAAACTATGAACTATGAACGATGAACCTAAAATTGGAACTGCGATTTGCTTTTTTAGAAAAAAACACCCCTCCAATGGGCATAACTTTTGAAGATTGCCGGAAATTCGCTGCGAAAATAGACGTGGCATTCATCATTCATCATTTATTATTCATCATTAAAAAACATGGATTTACAGAAAGCCAAGATTTTCCTCGACAAAATCAACCGCGAAATGGCACGCATGGCCAAAGAGCCGGAAAACATCGCCCGCATCGATGTGGATATTATTTGTGCCTACACCCGCGAGTTGTACGATGCTTTTTTGTCTGAAAAAAATACGGTCGCAGCCACCGCTGCTGCGCCGAAAACAGAACCGGTTCGCCACGCCTCGCCTGAGGCGAGACCGGTCGAATTCACGCCGGAACGTCCCGAGCCAAAACCGCGCCGTGAGTTCGTCGAAGCGGTGGTGATTCCCGAACGGATTGCCCCGCCCGCGATAATTGCAGCACCGGTGCCGGCGCCGCAACCAATTTATGAACCAGCGCCCGAACCACCTGCGCCGCCAAAAATTGTTGCTCCGCCGATTATCGAAAAAGCACCCGAACCTGCACCTGCTCCGGTACATCATGTCCCGACACCCGTTTTTCACCAGCCATTTGTCAGCCCAGAATCGGAGTCGCTTTTTGAGGAAAAAAAGGCGCGAGAACGTTCGGAAATGCTTGCTCAAACCCGCATTCCAGACCTGACAAAAGGCATCGGAATCAATGATAAGTTGTTGTTTACCAAACAGTTGTTCGGTGGAAACGCGAACGCTTTTTCGGATGCGTTGAATTCGCTCAACCATTTTGCAAATTTTGCGGAAGCGAAAAATTACCTCGTCCAAAACGTTGTCGGGCGGTTCGATTGGCTGGAAAAATCGCGGGCGGAAATGGCCAAAACTTTTATCCAATTGGTTCGGCGGCGGTACAATTGAGCAAAAAGACAATTTTTTAGACATTCCTCATCCCTCACTCCTCATCCCTTTTTCTGAAATGTACTCAAAAGATACCCAGCGCAAACTCTACGACCTGTCCAAAAAACTGCTGAACACTCCGGCAGCCACGACCCTTTTTTCAGAACATCCGGCTGAAATTTTGGCGCAACTTCACGACGTCATCCGTTATCACGAATGGCGGTATTATGTCCAAAACGACCCGGTTTTGGCCGATTTTGAGTATGATTTGTTGTACAAACAACTCGAATCACTCGAAAAACAGCACCCCGAACTCCTTTTTGAGGACTCGCCAACCCAGCGCGTCGGGCAAGATTTGGTGGGCGATGCGAAGCAAATTTCCCACCTAATTCCGATGCTTTCGCTCGACAATTCTTACGATGCCGAGGATTTGAACGACTTCGACGAGTCCATCAAAAAACTTACCGGCCTGCCAAAAGATTCGGAAATTGAGTACTGCGTCGAGCCAAAATTTGATGGCGGAACGATTGTTTTGGTTTTTGAAAATGACAAATTGCTCCGCGCCGCGACGCGCGGAAATGGCGCGGTCGGCGACGAAATCACGGCAAATATTCGCACGCTGCGGTCGGTGCCGTTGCAGACCGATTTTTCAAAATTTGGCATCGCAAAAGCAGAGTTGCGCGGCGAGGCATTGATTCGAAAAGATGTTTTTGAAAAAATAATCAAAGCCCAAGAAACCGCTGGCGAGCGGATTTTTGCCAACCCGCGAAACGCCGCGACCGGCGCGCTCCGCATGAAAAATCCGAACGAAACGGCAGCGCGCGGGCTCGAAGCATTTGTTTATCAAATGGGCTACGCCGTTGATAATCAGGGGAATAACGTTTTAAATAAATTTCAATCCCACCACGAAAGCATTGAAATGTTGGGAAAATTGGGTTTCAAAATCCCGCACACCGAACTGCTCGGGCGGGCCATTTTGCCGGAAACGGCGGTCTGCAAAAACATCGGCGAGGTCATTGATTTTTGTCAAAAATGGCAAGAATACCGCGACAATTATGGCTACGAAATTGACGGCATGGTTGTCAAATTGAACTCGCTCGAATTGCAGGCAAAATGCGGTTCGACCAGCCATCATCCGCGCTGGGCGATTGCTTTCAAATTTCAGGCGCGGCAGGCCACGACGCGGCTGCGCGACATTGAATTTCAAGTCGGAAAATCGGGCGCGGTCACGCCCGTTGCCAAACTCGAACCCGTCGCTTTGGCCGGGGTGACCGTCCAAAATGTGAGTTTGCACAACGAAGAATTTATAAAAACAAAAGACATCCGCATCGGCGACACGGTTTTGGTTGAGCGGGCGGGCGACGTGATTCCGTACATCGTCAAAAGCCTCGCCGAACTCCGCGACGGCTCGGAACGCGAGGTGGAATACCCGAAAAATTGCCCGGTTTGCCAGTCCGTTTTGGTGAAACCGGAAGGCGAGGCCATCTGGCGTTGCGAAAATGCCGATTGCGAGGCGCAGGTTTTGGCTCGGATGGTTCACCACACGTCCAAAAACGCAATGGACATCGAAAGTTTTGGAGAAAGCACCATCGAAAAATTCTTCCGGCTCGGCTGGCTGCACTCGATTGCCGACATCTATCGGCTTGATTATCAAAAGATTGCGCTGCTGGAAGGCTTTGGCGAAAAATCGGCGGCGAACCTCCGGACGGCCATCGAAAAAGCAAAACAGCAGCCGATTTACCGTTTTTTTTATTCGTTGAGCATCCATCATTTTGGAAAAAAAGCCTCCAAATTGCTGGCCGCCGAGGTCGAGAATGTCCTGGATTTGAAAAATTGGGATTTGGAAAAATACCAAGAAATCAAGGACATCGGCCCCGTCGTGGCGCGCAACGTTTTCAATTTTTTCCAAAATGAAAAGAACATCGAACTCCTCGAAACCATCCAATCGCTCGGCGTGAATTTCAAACAAACAGAGGCCGACCAAAAACCGGAATCCACTGCCGAAGGCGTTTTGGCTGGGAAAACAATACTTTTTACAGGAACATTGAGCCAAATGACCCGCGAGGAAGCCGAAAAATTGGCCGCCGGGGTCGGCGCAAGTTTGGCGAGCGGCGTTTCGAGCAAGTTGAATATTTTGGTCGTCGGCGAAAAAGCAGGTTCAAAATTGAAAAAAGCGACCGCGCTCGGCACGGTGGAAATTTGGAACGAGACGGAGTTTTTGGAAAAAATCGCGGTGGGCGAGGAAGTTGAAAATGACGAAGAAATGGAGGAAGAAATCGAGTAAAAATTTTCAAATTTTCCTTTTCAAAAAAACGGCCACCTCGCCATAAAACCCGCCAGAAATCGCAAAAATGCTGTGCCGGACGTCTTCCAAAATGCCCAATTTGCTTGTCCAAACATCTTTTTTGAGCAATCGGCACACGTGTTCGGGTTTTCCGTTTTTTTCAAAAAGGGCAATTTTTTCGAAGCCTTTTTCGAAATCCCCGTTTTCGCAGGTTTCAAAACCATGCCTTTTGAAAAATTCTATGAAATTTTGGCGGGTTTCAATTCTTGGCAAATCCTTCGGCCAATCGAAAACGCCATCCGACTTTGGCCACCAAAACCCAACTGTTTGACCCAAAGCCCACGCCACGCAATTGTATTTTCCATTGTCTGGGCTGGTGATTTCCATCGGGTCATCAATTGAATTTGGAAGGGAGGGCAGCGAAAGCCATTGTTTTTTTCTCATAATTCATAACCTTTTGACTTTCCCCACTTCAACCAGTCCTTCGCCATTTTGTGTGGATAGCCAATGTGTTTTTCCAAAATTGGGTTCTCGCCAGTAATTTTTACCAGTGCTGGAAATAGCATTGTCAACTCTTTTTGCAATTTTTTGAGCATCAAAGGCACTGCGGGTTTTCCCAAACGAATCATTTTTTGGTAATTTTCATTTTCAAAAATGGCCGAACCTCCCGAATATAAACCGGTTTCCGATTTCCATTTTTGATAAAGTGCTTCGAATTTCTCGGCCAACGCCCGGTTTTCCGCCGTTTCCGAGTCTTCCAAAAAGGTGACGAACACTTCCTGCGGCTTTTTGACCACGATATTTTTGGGCAGTTTCAAAGTCTGACCGTCGTAAATGGCGCGAACTGTAAGCATTTTTTTGAAAAATTTTTTGCCAAAGGTATCAGATTTGGTACAGAAAAATCACTCCGCGTCCCCCAATTCCCCCACCAACCATTTCTTAAATTCCGACGACCGCTCGGTCGAGACAATCGTTTCCATGTCGTTCGTCGGCGGGTCAAGGTCAATTTTTACCCTCGATTTTGAGTACGGGTGCATCTCTTTTATCGCTGCGACATTGATGATAAATTGGCGATTTATCCGAAAAAAATGCTGCGGGTCGAGCATCGTTTCCAGTTTGTCGAGCGGATAATCAATCGGAAAACGCTTCGCGGTCGAGCGCGTGACTAAAAACGAGATTTTGTCTTTTGTATAAAAATACGCCGCGTCGTCCATGCCCACCAATTTGATGCTTTGGCCAAAACGAATCAGCATTCGCCGCAGGTATTTTTGGTTTTCTGGGTTCCGAATCGTTTCGAGCAAGGCCGAAAAATCGGGCGCGGCGGGTGCTACCGATTTTTTAAATTTCGACAAAGCCGTCTCCAGTTCACTCGATTTTATCGGTTTCAATAAATAATCCACCGCGTTCACCCGAAACGCCTGCAAGGCATATTCGTCAAAAGCGGTCGTGAAAATAACCGGGCACGCGATTTTTTGATGTTCAAAAATCTCAAAACTCGACCCGTCGGCCAAGTGGATGTCCATAAAAATCAGGTCGGGAATCGGGTTGTTTTGCAGCCAAAGCACGGAAGATTCCACACTGTCGGTCGTGCCGAGCACCACGATTTGGGGTTCAATGTCTTTCAACATTTTTTCGAGGCGGCGGGCTGCCGCGTTTTCATCTTCGATAATTAGAATTTTCATAACTTTTTAGTTTTTTTAAACACATAGTTTTCATAGGTTTTTTCACATAGTTTACATAGGAATTTTATGTTTTCTATGTGAAAACTCCTATGAAAACTATGTGTCAAAGAATGGGCACTTTTACCATGAAAAACGCCCCGTCATCCACCACTTCGACCTGCCGCTGCCCCAGCAATTTGTACCTTTTCATCAAACTTTGCAGGCCAAAATGCGTCCCGGACTCCGGTTTTATTTTTCGTTGGATGTTGTTTTTGACCACCAAAAACTCGCCGTTTTCCACAAAAATCTCAATTTTCAGCGGTCGCGTTTTTGAAATGATGTTGTGTTTCACTGCATTTTCAACCAGCATTTGCAAAGTCAAGGGCATGACAAAACCTTGCTGGCCGTTGATATTTGAGACTAATTGAAAATTATCCTCGAACCGTTTTTTGAGCAAAAAATTAAAATTTTTCACCAATTCGAGTTCTTCTTGGATCGGAATCAGGTCTTTTTCGCGGTAAACCATGATCGTCCTGAAAAAATCGGAGAGGTGCTCGACGTATTCCACCGCGATTTTCGGGTTTTCTTCGATGATGGTGATCAGCGTGTTGAAACTGTTGAATAAAAAATGGGGGTTGATTTGGCTTTTCAAAGTCTCGAATTGGGAGGCGATTTTTTCCTGCGTCAATTTTTCAACCCGCCGCAGCCGTGCCTCGCGGTTTTTTACAAATTTCAAAATCAGGAAAAAAAACAGCCCCGCCGCCGGCAACAAAAACCACCATTCCGCCCAAAACGGACGCCGGATTTTGAATGAAAAACTGGCTTCTTCCGTACCTTCAAACCGGCCGTGCTCGCTCGATTGGACGCGAAAAATGTAGTTTCCAGGCTGCAAATTGGGGTACGATGCGATGTGTTCTTTCGAAATTTTCCAGTCCGGGTCAAAACCTTCCAGCCGAAATCGGTAGCGAACCGACGTCGGTTGGGCATACCAAAGTCCGATAAAATCAAAGGCCAAATAATTTTCATCGTGTGCAAATGATTTTTTTGACTGAAAATCAAACGGTTTTTGAAAAAGGGAAATCGTGGTGAACTGCGTTTTTGGGTCGATGATAAATCGAAAATTCCCCGATGCCACCCGTAAAATCCCCTGCGAAGTGCCCATCCAAACATTGCCGCTTTCGTCGGAAAATGCGGCGTTCAGGTTTGTTTCGGCCACCGGAATGCCCGTTTCTGCATCAAAAAAGAAAAGATGGTCGGTTTCTGGGTTCAATAAATCGAGGCCATCGGGGTACGAAATCACCAATTCGCCCGATCCGGCGACGGCGAGCGACGAAATTTCAAGGCTGTGCAACCGCTCCTCTTTTCCAAAATGCCGGAATTTTTCGCCATCCAAACAAAACAAACCCTGCCCGGAAACCGTGAACCAAATCCGCCCCGCCAAATCCTCGGCGATGCTCAAAACAGTTTTCAGCGGCAGCCCGTTCGCCGAGGTAAAATGCCGGACTTGCCCACTCGCCTCAGGCGAGTCCAAAACTGCCAGCCCGTTGCCGTCCGTGCCAAACCAAATCCGCCCGCGCCGGTCGGCGTACACCTTATATATATAGTTGCTGCCGAGGGATGGCAGACTTTGGATTTTGGACATTGGACTTTGGACGGCGGTAGGTTTTTGTCCATCGCCCAAAGTCCGATGTCCAACGTCTATTTGGGTCACGCCGCCGAGCGAGGCCAGCCAAATTTTGTCGCCGCTGCCCGCGATGCTCAAAATACTGCCGTTGACCAGGCCATTTTTTTCGTCCAATTTTTTCAAAAACTTGCCTTCCGGGGAAAGTATGAAAACACCTTTTCCAAAACTGCCCGCCCAAATTTCGCTCTCGCCTGAGGCGAGACGACTTTGAAAAAGTGAAATGATGTTTTCGGGATGCGGCAAAACTTGCCGAAATTTTCCATTTTCAAATAAAAACAAACCACGTTCGCCACCCGCCCAAAGCCTGTGCCGCGAATCTTTCAAAACGGCCTGCACATTTCCGAAATCGTTCGGCAACAAACTGAAACGAGCATTTGCTCGAAAAACGCCCGATTTTTCAGCCACGACCCACAAACCGCCTTCCAAATCGGTCAAAAGACCGTGGATTTTGTCGTGTTGCAGCGGCAGGTTTTCGGTCATCGTGGTCAAAATCCCGGTTTGAATGTCGAGGCGGATCACGCCGTTCGAGGCCGTTCCAATCCAAAGTTCGGATTCGTTGACCACCGCGAGGCTCGTCACCGCGCCAAATTGCCAGTCGGCAGTTTGAAAAGTGATGCGTTGTTTTTGGACATCAAAAAAACAAACACCTTTTTGGTCGGTGCCGATCCACATATTTCCGCCGCTGTCCGGGCAAAGTGTTGGGATGATTTCGTCGGGCAAACCATCAGCCACGCCGAAGCTGTGAACCGATTTTTTGCCGTCCTGCGGCATTGAACAAATGCTGATTCCGTGGTCGGTTGCCGCCCAGATTTTGCCCTGCCCGTCGGCAGCGAGACTGTAAATTTCATCGCCCGAAAGTTTGTCGTCGGCTGCATTGAATTGATACAAACGATTGGTTTTCAGGCAATAAAGTCCTTCACCATAGGTCGAAAACCAAAATCCGCCCGTCGCGTCGCTGGCAAAATCGGTGATGGCGCGGGCGGGCGAGCCTTCTTCGGGCTGCCAGATTTGGAGTGCGTGCTTCCCATTTTTTTCGGTCAAAAAAGGAAAAGGCAGGCCGCCCGGCTGCGGCAAAAAACAGATATTCCCGTTGCTGAAACCCAACCAAAGTGTGTCCCTAATTTCAGAAATCGCCGTGATTTGCAGGTTGTCGGCCAGCGAATCCGGCCACGAAATTTGCTCAAATTCCTGCCCGTCGAACCGGAGCAAAACGTTTTTTCCGCCCATCCAAACCCAGCCGGATTTGCTTTGAAAAATTTTGGTGATGCCAGATTGTTTGAATTCTTTCAAATTGAAGGGTCGAAAAACAGGCATTTGGCCGGCCAATTTTTCATTTAAAAAAAATGACAAACACACAAAAAACCACAATTTCCAACGATTTCGAAAACACGAATTTGTCATTTTTTGAAACATCAGTTTTGAAAAAAAATAAAAAAAATCACTCTGCCACCAACTCAACGTCCACAGAAACTGAAATCTCCTCCGCGATTTTTTGATGGACAATTTTCGGGATGCTGATTTCGTGGTCAGCCAGCGGAACAGTGAAATTGGTCAGCACGTGCAGCCGGTTGTTTTTCACCTCCAACGAACATTTTATGATGCGTTCCCGCGCCACACCATGCACCGTCAAAATGCCTTTTGCCCGCACGGCTGAAGTGCCAACCTGTTGAAAATCAACCGGTTCGATGATTTTTCCGGCAAAAGTGGCCTGTGGAAACTTCTTGGTTTCCATATAATTTTCATTAAAATGTTCCTGCTGCAAACCGCCATTGAAACCTTTGAACGAATTCACATCCACAGACCACGCAAATGATTGATTTTCAGGATTTATCAGGCCTTGCAATTTTTTGCTTTTGGCTTCGATCAATTCGAGCGGTGCTTCGGACTTGAAACTGATTTTCCCGTCGCGGCAACGAAAAAGGTTGGTTGATTTGTTATTTGTTATCGGATGATTGGTAGGCGAGATTTCTGAAATTCGAATCGGGTTGCGCAAATTGAAAATTTCCGATGGCTGCCAACCCAAAAACGCCATCAAAAAAGTGAGAGGAACCATGCTTTTCATTTTCGTGCTGCATTTTTTTAGTGAGACAAAAATATTCCGAACCGGAAGTTTCGGGAAAAAAATAGCGTTGACCCAGAAAAATCAGCCACCGAACGGGCAAAAACAGCGGGTTAAATTTTCTGGGACATAAAGATTTTGAAAATTTGCAGCCCAAGCGAACGGCAGCAGCGGACGAGGCAACGGAGATTTTACCTTTTTTCAGATTTGTTAAATTTGAAATTTCTGCTTTTGAATTGACGGCTGCGCGGCAATAATTAGCAGTAGGCGGAAAATTTTTGATAAAAAATCGGGCGGTTATTTGATGTTCCGGCAAAGCCGCCTACTTTTGAACCGTCTTGAAAAAATACCGTTGCCAATGCTAAATTCATTTTTCAAAAAATCATCCGATGCCGCTGCGCAAGAAAAACCTGCGGCCACCCCACGTTTTCAATCTTTCAAACAAGAAAACGTTCAACTCAACTCGGTCGAAATGAACGAGTTCAAAGGTGGGCAATTGAAATCGTTTACCAAAATTTTCTCGTGGAACACGAGTTGCGGGGATTTGGTAAAACAATGAATTGATTTGCGATTTTTGATTTACGAATTACGATTTGGTATTTCGTGAAAAAAATTGACCGGGCGACTTTCGCAGTCGCCCGGTCAATTTTTTTAGGCCGAATCGGAAATCGTAAAAATCCAATAACCAATAACCAATCAACCAATAACTAAATCTCAGTCCTTTTTACCGAAACTGGGATTTTTAAAGGGATTTTCACCGGCAGATTATCTGGCAGCGGCGATTTTTTGCCCGATTTTTTATCCGTTTTTTCCTGCGATTTTTTGATGATGCGGTTGATATCGGAATATTTAAACCTGCCTTTCACGCTGACCAACACGAATTCGCCTTCGTCCTGCACCAAAACGACCAATTTTCGGATGCGGCGGCCATTTTCTTTCACCAAAATTTTCACGTTGGTTTTGCCGTCGCGGACGGTCAACAAATCTGCCAAGCCATTTTTTCGGTTCGAACCCGAAATTTTGGCGATTTCTTGCTGCGAAATCGGGTTTTCATTTTCAAAAAACATCACCCGGATTTTGCCAGTCCGCCGGATCAAACGGCGTTCTTCCTTTCCTTTTACAAAAATCGAGGCGATTTTTGGCAAAAAACTGGGCACCGCAAACGCAATCGCCCCGTCGTATTCTTTGTATTTCCAAAAAAGTCGTTGGTCTTGGGCGGTCAGGTTTTGAGAAAAAAACAGGCAGGCGAGGCCGAAAAGAAGATGTTTCATATTTTTTTAGGAATGAGGAATGAGGGATGAGGAATGAAAGAGCGAGAAATGAGTAGATTTTCATCCCTCATTCCTCGTCCCTCATCCCTTTTTATTGTTTTCCTTTCACTTTTTCGAGGTGTTCCGCCCCTTCGATATCCAAAGTTTTGGCGAGGCGCGAAATTTTGTCGAGGTCTATTTTTCCAAAAAAACTGAGCATCACGAATTCGTCCGGCGCACCGACGAGCAGGAGCAATTCGGAGATCACATTGGCATTTTCTTTTATCATGATCCGCACATTTTCCTTGCCGTCGCGCACCGAAAGTAGTTCTTCGTACTCGTTGGTCGGAATGCGTTTCATGGCATCTTTGTAAAGTTCCATGCCGTTCGAAATGCTGTCGGCGGTCAAAACCCGCAGGCCGCCGAGATCGGCGATGACCTCGCGGATTTTGTTCCAATCCGGGTCGTTGGTTTCTATTTTTGAAACCATTTGGAACATTTTCGGACTGATGTAAACCGTCGTAAATCGTTCATCATCAGCGTATTGACTGAAAAATCGGGCGATTGCATCGGTCTGGGCGTTCGCCAAAAGTGCGGCGAACAAAAACATCGGGAGCAAAAAGATTTTCTTAAACATGACTTTTTTTAGTTGAAAAGTTGAAGAGTTGATGGCAGGTTGAACCGAAAAATCAGTTCTGTTTTGGGATAAATTTCTCCACGTCGCCCAATTTTTTCAAACCTTTCGTGGCCTCCGTTTTGCCTTTTCGCATTTTTTTCGATACCAAAGCGAGGGCTGCTTTGATTTCTGCGGCGGCATCTTCCGGGTTGTCGAAAGTGTCTTCGTACATTTTTTGGTTGACGGTTGCAACTTGTTTTTGGTCTTCGCGGTGCGTCCACCACCAAGTTCCGACGGCCAACAAACCGACCACCGCGGCCGCGGCGGCATACCTAAAAATCGAGAACCTCCATCCGGCTGCCCCGTCCGGACGGGTTCGCGCGTGCAGGTTCACCGTTTTTCCGGTGGTTTTGTAGCCAATTTCCGACTCGATTTTGAGTGCCAAAAAGTATGGGCGAAATTTTCGGAGGCGTTCGTCCACCTCATTTTCGGAAGTTTCTTGGAAATATTTTTTCAAAAAAACTTCCTCGTCGAGCGATGTTTCGCCTTCCCAAAATTGGTCGAGCAGTGTGGATATTTTTGCGTAATTCATTGTCTGTGAGTAGGTTATTGGTTATTGGATATTTGAAAATTAGGTTTTTGCTTGGCTGTCCATTGTCCGCCGTCCACCTCCATCAATTTTTCCCGCATGCTTTTCCGGGCGCGGTGCAAACAGATTTTCACCTGTTCCAAACTGATTTCGAGCGTCTCGGCGATTTCTTCGTAGGTCATTTCTTCGATGTCGCGGAGATGCATCACGAGGCGTTGTTTTTCGGGCAAATCCTGCATCATTTTTTGGATCTGACCGACGGTGTCGTTGCTTTCGGCGGTTTTTTCGGGGCTGATTTGCGGCGAAACGCGCCCGACCAAACCATCGATTTCGTCCGTCCGACGCAGCGACCGCGAGCGATTTTTATCGATCGACCGGTTGCGGGTCAAAGTCATGCACCACGCTTCCCAGTTTTGAACCGCCGATTTTTGCTCGTCCGGGGCTTTCCAAATTTTTTCCAAAACATCCTGCACCACATCTTCGGCCTCGTGCCGGCTGCCGGTAATCCGCAGCGCAAACCGGAACAATTTGCTCCGAACCGGTACGATTTGCTGTTGAAAAATTGCTAAATCCATGCAGTGAACTTCGTTTTCGAATTCATTTGATTTGGTTTTGCGCGGTTTGAAAAGGAGACGGGGCGAAAGAAAAAGATGTTACAGGTTTTGAGGAATTTTATTTTTTGAAAAATTCAAAGTCAATTTCGTTGCATCCAAAATTGGCCAATCCGAAAAACACTGAAACCCAAAAATCTCTGGATTCACTAAAAAAACTGTTCTATTTTTCGCGCCGAATTCCACATTTCCCAATTTTGGGAAAACATTTTTCAACCTAAAATTTTTCAAAAATCAGATGAAAAACATCTTGTTCAACCTGCTTTTAGCCACGGCAATTTTCACCGCCTGCCAAAATTCGCCAAAAACGGAAACACCCGCCGCGACCGCTCCGATGTCCGGCGCAAAACCTGCAACCGCCACCACTTGCTGGGAAAAACGCTTCGGCCCAGATTTGGAGGCCATCGAAATGACCGTCGTCGGCGACGAGGTTTCCGGTTTCATGGCCTGGGAACCTGACCAAAAAGATGGAGCGCGAGGCATGTTCAAGGGCAAAAAATCGGGCGACTTGGTCACCGCAATTTTTGAATACATGATCGAAGGCTCAATCCAATCCGAAGAAGTTGTTTTCAAAATCGTGGGCGACAAATTGATGAAAGGCAACGGCGAAATGGAGGACAAAGCAGGAATTATGACTTTAAAAGACAAGTCAAAATTGACTTGGGAGGACGTTTTTTCGGCCTGCGATTGCGCCAAAATCAAAGAAGCCATCGGGCGCGCGGTCGAAACACATGGCTATATTTTGAAAGAACAGGGCAAATCGAACTGATTTTTGCCGTTGTTGGCGTCCTCACCAACAACCAATTTTTTCCAAAAATGGACTCAAAAAATAGTTGTTGGTGAGGACGCCAACTCCGTCATTTCAACAAATTTTTAAATTCTCCAACTCAAAGGTTGGGTTTATTTTTTTATGAAAAATCTCATTTTTTTCCTTTTTTTGATAGTTTTTGCTTGCCAAAATGCACAAACTGGCCCGTGGGCTGATTTTAAAAAATGCGCCACGAACGCTTGCGTGAAAGAAGTCGTGGCCGTGACGAACGCTTTTTTGGCCGACCCAAAACCCATTTTTGCCAATTTCAAAGAGGGCGACGAAACGGGCGAAGACCATTACATCGGTTGGCTGTACATTTTGCGGGACAGCGTTTTGGTCAATTCAAATTACGCCTCTATCGAGGATCGATTTGCCTTGCAACAAAAGATTATCGACACCGCAAGACCTTTTGTAAATGACCCAAAATATGGAGATTTTGCAAAATCCATCGTCAGCGAAATCGAAATGTTGGCCATCGCCAGCGAACTCGAAGACGATATCGTCGAGCCGAGCGACCTGCCGATCACCGGCATTTATGGTTTTGAAAAACCAAACGATGCGGGCAGCGGCGAACTGCAAATCAGCCAGATTTCGATCGATAAATTCAAGTTCAAACTCAACGTGGTGGGTGGGCCGCCAGCACACAACCAAGGTTTTATGGAAGGCGAGGCGACTTTGATGGGCAATTCAGCCGTTTTTTCGTTGAACGAATTCGGTGGCGAGTGCAAATTAGAATTCACGTTTGGCGAGGGCGTAGCAATCAAAACTTTGACCGGCGAACCGGCGGTTTGTGGTTTTGGAAACAACATCATGGCAGATGGAAAATATGCCAGATCAAGTTTTGCCGACCCATTTTTGTCAAAAAAAGATGCGAAAACAGCGTCTGGTTTGCTCGGTGAATGGGTTTCGGCGACCGACCCAAAAGCCGTTTTGAAAATCAGCGACGGTAAATTCACAGATGTTTACGATGGCGAAGAAATGGACAATTCGACCTACATTTTTTTTCCGACGTGCCCAAAAGATTGCAATCCGGTGGCAAAAACGCCATGTTTGAAAGTCATGTCGCAGGATGAAGTTTGTTTTACCATCGTAAAAGCGGATGGCAAAACTTTGGAAATTTCGCAAATTGATGGGCCTGGGAATACTTTAAAATATGTGAAAAAAGCGGCTTTGCCCACGCAGAAATAATTTGTTTCTGAAAAATTTGGAAAAAAAAAAGGCCTGCCGGAATTGATTTTCGGGCAGGCCTTTTTGTTTGAAAAAAGCATCAAGCAAGTGCAAATTCAGGTTTTGCTTTTTTCAATTCTGGTTCCAAAACTTTCAAAATTTTGTCGCGTTGCCAGATGCTTTCGAAATGGCTGAGCAGAATCGGTTGCCCATTTTTCAATTGAAGAATCACGGAAGGTTGGTTTCGGGTGCCATCCACATCGTTGTATTCCGTAGTTTTCAAAAAAGCGATTTGATGGAATTGGATGTTTTTGGCCGATAAAATAGGTTGAAAAAACAAAAAAGTAAATGACCGCGCACCGGTCCAGACGATTTCCTGTTTTTCAAAATCAACCAACACTTCATATTTTCGGTAAAAAAAATTCAAAATTGCAGCGGCCAAAAGGCAAATCACAGCCGCCCAAATTGCCGCGAACCACATTTCTGGGTTGAAAAAACCTGCAATCAAAAGGACAGGGACGGGGATGAAAATTGCCCAAATCGGGAAGGGTAGGGGCGGCGATTGGATTTTAATGTGCGTTTCGGCTATTTCGATTGGCGAATTTTTTGAGTTCATTTTCTCATATTTTTGGGCGAAGGTATTTGTTTTGGCTCAATTATGAATCCAAGTTGATGTTTTTAAAAACCCAGTTTTATCGTGTTTTTTGTCATTCAGTAGGAATCCGTCTTCATCCAGTTTTGCTTTTGACTACGCCACTTGTTTAGTTTAAAAAATTGATTTTCAGTAATTTAGAAAATTAAGGCAAGACAAAACCAAGACAAAACTGGGTTGAGACGGATTCCTACTGAATGACAAAAAACACGACAAAACTGGGTTTTTAAAAAGATCAACTTGAAATCATATTTGAGCCTTTTTTCAAAATCCAAATTTAAGAGCAGACAGTTTTTTATCTCAATCTTTCCAGAAGTTCCTCTTCTTCCAACCCCGTTTTTTTCCGCAGGCGGTACCGCAATTTTTTGACCGAGGTGATGGCCATGCCGAGCATCGCGCAAGTTTCGCGGTCGCGCAGACCCATTTTGGTGAGCAGCAGCATCCGCGTTTCGTTGCCGTTCAGGTCGAGGTGATTGGTTTGAAATCTGAAAACGGGTTCGCCATTTTCCCAAATCCGGCGAGCGATGTTTTGCACGTGGAATTTTTGTCAAATGAAAAAACGGGCGGTCAAATTTCAATTTTTGACCTGCTGGGGAAAGTCCTTTTTTCGGAAAATGTAAATTTTGAGGAGGAAGCATTTTTCCAGATCCCGGTCAAAAATTTACCGGCAGGTGGCTATGCTTTGATGTTTTAGGGTAAAAATGGAAGAGCGGTTTGTTGTGGCACGAGATTGAATTGACACTTTTATGAAAAATAAAATCGCCCAGCCGGAGTCCCGACGAGGCGATTTTTATTTTCAGTAAAAACACTTTTTTTAAAATTATCCGAGCATCCTATCCTCTACTTTTCATTTAAAAATCAAAGCCAATTGTCCAACAGGTCAAACGCATTAAAATTTCAAAAACCCGTAGGGTTGGCATTTTAGTAGAAAACAAGGTTAATCAAGCAGGGAAATGCCGTAGGCATGGCATTTTATCCGTGAATGTTGCTGCCAAAATGCCATGCCTACGGCAT
>JANNMS010000066.1:0-2046 GCA_031398055.1 Saprospirales bacterium
GCCACCCCGAACTCGTGCAGGAACGCCGTTTCAAAGCCTTCAATCCGCTGCAATGGCATTTGGGAAAAACCGAAATTCGCGGAAAAACAATCGACGCGGGCGTAAATATTGAAGAAGCCTGGAAAACGACCCGTGGAAAAGGCATCACGATTGCCATCGTGGACGACGGCGTGGATTTGGAACACCCCGAATTTTCAGGCCGAATCATCCATCCCCGCGACGTTTCCCGAAACCTCGACGACGCAAATCCAGTCGAAAAAGACGACAACCACGGAACGGCCTGCGCGGGCGTGGCTTGTTCGGCAGGCATTGCCGACGGCACCTCCGGCACGGCGCCCGAAGCCAATTTGATGCCGATTCGTTTGCGGAGCGGTTTGGGAAGCATGGCCGAGGCGAACGCATTTGTTTGGGCTGCCGACCACGGCGCGGACGTGATTTCGTGTTCGTGGGGCCCCACCGACGGGCCGTGGTGGGATTTGAACCACGCCCAGCACAAACTTTCCGCCGCACTGCCCGACAGCACCCGTTTGGCCATCGAATATGCTTTGAAAAAAGGCAGAAATGGAAAAGGCTGCGTCATCCTTTTTGCTGCCGGAAATGGCAACGAATCCACAGAAAATGATGGGTATGCCAGTTTTCCGGGTGTGATTTGCGTGGCAGCGAGCAATGACTCCGGGCTGCGATCGGTTTATTCTGATTTTGGCCGGGCGGTTTGGGTGGCGTTTCCGTCGGGCGATTATTCGTACAAACCTTTCAAACATCCGTCGCCGATTTCGGATGGCATCCGCACGACCGACCGCAGCAAAGCCATCGGTTATTCGCCCGAAAATTATGTCAATTCATTCAATGGCACCTCGTCGGCCTGCCCAGGCATGGCTGGCGTGATTGCTTTGATGTTGGCCGCGAACCCGGATTTGACGGCTGCCGAAGTGAAAGAATTGGTCAGGAAATCCACCGTAAAAATTGACGCGACCGACGGCGAATACGATGAAAACGGCCACTCCATTTATTATGGTTTTGGACGGATTGATGCTGGTTTGGCGGTGAAAAACGCGATTTCTAAAAAAGACACGCAGCCCGGCGCGAGCATCCAAGGCAAGGTAAAATTCAGTTCAAAAGGCGAAACCGCATTCAAACAAGGCGTTTGGATGGGCGAATTTCAGCCAAAAAAAAAATTCATCGGCTTTTCACTGAAACTCAAACCGGCGCAGGCGGACGTGAAATTGAAATACAAAGCCAATATTTCAGGCAAAAAACTGCTGGAAAATGAAACGGAGGGCGAATTTATCGGCGCGGAAAGTGGTCGCAGCCAGGTTTTGGGTTTTTCCGTTTGGCTGGATGGGGCAGGGGCTTCCAAATTTGATGTGGAATATTCGGCGCGATTGAAAGATTCGGCGGGGGAGGTTTCGGGAAAAAACGGCTCGTTTTGCGGTTCCGACAAAAATACGGGGAAGGCGGTCGAAGGAATTTTGATTAATTTGAAAAAGCGAAATTGAGGTTTTTGGGAACTCAAATTTTCCATTTTCAAAAAAAAAACAGGTTTTCGGATGCACTCCGAAAACCTGTTTTTTTGAAAAAAAGCAAATCATCACGATTTCGATTTTTCCAAATTTAAATAATACAAATCAATTTCACGACAAGTTTTTAAAATGGATGGTTGAAAACCATAAATCAAATCAATTGGAATTTTTCCCAATTCACCCGAAAAACTTTGATGAATTTGGTCTTCGATGGAGGTGGAAAAATTTGCCAAAAAATCAAAATTTAGGGCGATAAATTCAACAGCGTTTTCTTGGGCATCCACATCGGTCAGCACGATGAATTGCTTTTTTGCAGAAAAAAAATGGTTGCGGTGGGCGTCGTTAAAATCAAATTCTTTCAGCAAAGTCAAAGTATTCAGCACAGAAATCAGGTCAAACGCATTAAAATCCATTCCCGAAGGGAATCTATGTTTATAGCTCAGAGCAAGGGCATTTTCCTCAAATCCCGAAGGGATTTTATGTTTTCAGGCGCGAGTTTTTACATAAAATCCCTTCGGGATTTCTC
>JANNMS010000100.1:0-14661 GCA_031398055.1 Saprospirales bacterium
GGTGCGTAGCACCGGAACATTTGACATTGAAATATGACGGTGCTACGCACCTTTTGAATCGCTTTTCCTTGTTTTTCTACAAATATCGAGGTGCTACGCACCTTTTTGAAACAGCAACTTGAAATCATAATTGAGCCTAAATTTTTTGTGGGTAAATTTCATTTTTGACAACTCGCAACGCCCGGCTTCCAATTTTGGAGGTCGGGCGTTTTTTTTGTTTTAAAAAAAAATTTTGATTTTTTAAAATTCAAAACCCATGAAAACACCTTTAATTTGAGCCAACAATTTTTAGTAATTAACGATAGCCCATTAGATAAATCGTTCATCACCAAAAGTTCATAGTTCATCGTTCATAGTTCATAGTTAAATAAAATGCAGGCATTATTGACCATCCTTTCCATCATCATCGGCCTCGTTTTCGTGCTGTTGTTGTTCAGTTTGCTGACTTCGACAGTCATGGAAATCATCGCGGCCATGCTTTCGCTGCGCGGAAAACATTTTTTGATAACGCTCCAAAATATGCTCGGCAGCAAAACAAACGATTTTGTGGGGCATCCATTTTTCAAACAACTTTCCTACGCCGCGCACCGAAAAACGACACTTTCAGCCTACAAACTGCCCGAATGGATTTCAAAAAACACTTTTTCCGCCGTTTTGGTGGACATTTTGCACAGCGACCAACCAGGCGATATTTCCCAAAAAATCGCCAATTTGCCGGAAGGCGATTTGAAAAAACTGCTCTCGTTTTTGTACCGGCAATCGGATGGAACTGTCAAAGGTTTCCGCGACCGCTGCGAACAATGGTTCGACGCCGTGATGAACCGCGCCTCGGATTGGTACAAACGTTCGATAAAATGGTGGCTTTTTGGCGTCGGTTTTGTGTTGGCTGCGATTTTCAATGCCGACACCATCAAAATTTACCAAAGCCTTTCTGCAAACAGCACGTTGCGCCAAGATTTTGTAGCGATGGCCGAAAAAACGGTGGCCAAAACAGATTCAGTTCCTGCCATGAATTTGGACAAATCGTTGGAACAGGCAACGGGTGATTTTAAAAATTTGACAAAAGTTTACACCGAAGTGGTCCAGTCGCCGCTCGGCCTTGGTTGGACGGAATCGCAGGGCGGCGGAAATTTGCCGTTTTGGCTGATCAAAATTCTCGGCCTGCTGCTCACCGGGATTGCCGTGACTTTCGGCGCGCCGTTTTGGTTCGAGGTTTTGAAAAAATTGATTGCCGTCAAAAACATGAAAATGCCGGATGACACGCCGTCCACTTATGTTGTCCCGGCAAATGCCCAGACATCCGTCGTTTCGACAATTTCTGGAAAAAAAGACGACGATGTTTTGGAATCTTTCAGTCGAAAATCGCTCGCGCCGCCACCGACAAATTCACCGGCAAATTCAACGGTAATTTTGGAAAGTTTGCCGAAGGCAAAACCAAAATCGAGGCAGCGGCGGCGGAAACCAAAAACGCCTGGCGAGGACAAAACACCCAGCGAATAACCCAATATCCAAATATCTCAATATCAAAATATCTCAACATCATGCTGACTTCACTTCAACAAATCATTGATGAAAACAAATCGGTCACCACTGATTTTCTTTCTCAACCTGCCAACCGCGAAGCTGCGCTCGAAATTCAGGCCAAATTGTGCGATTTGGGCATCCTCGACCCCGTAATCGGCGGCGACACGACCACGGCTTTTGGCCCGATTGGAAAAGGCGACGGCATCCTTGGGCTCAATTCGCGGAATGCTTTGTACGAATTTTACCGTTTGACTGGGCAGAAATACAAAGACCGCGTGGTCACTCCGGCAATTGCAGATTTGTTGTTGCGCGCCGAACCGGAATCTTTTTTGCCCATCGAATGGGACGAAATGGGCGGCGATTCAGGTGATGTGATTTTGGCAAAAAAAATCCTTCGGTACATGCGCGACAAAAATTATTGGATTGCCCGCAGCCCGAAAATGTACAATATTGTCTACGTCGAAGGCATGAATGACGACGGAACGCTCAACGAAGACCGTTTCAATGAGTGGAACGACCGCCGTTTTGTTATCCGGATTGCCGCGAAAGGAAAAATCGAAGTCGTCGTCAACGACCAAGCCACCACCGAGCCCGGTGCATATTATACGATGAAACCCATGAACCCGAACGGCGCGGCGCGCATGGCTTTTGGCCAATATAAAGCGTGGGCGGTCGGTTTGCACCAAGGCAAGCAGCCAGCGCTCGTTCAACGCGAACTTTTGCGCGTCCACCGCGACTTCAATAAAGATGGAAAACGCAATCCGACCGACCCGATTGACATCGGAAAATCCTTCGGTGTGAACCAGCACACGACGAGCAAAATCAAAACCCCTGATTTTGTGGGTCAATATTCGGCAGGTTGCCTCGTCGGGCGGCGGTATTCTTGGCACCTGAAATTCCTCGCTTTTGCCAAAAAAGACATCCGGTTTTTGATGAACAGCGGCTATCTTTTTATGACTGCCGTGATTGCGGGCGATGATTTGGTGACCGGAGGTCAAAGTTTGGTGCTCGAATCGTTCAGCCGGAGCGTCGTTGCTGCGCCAGCTTCGAGTGAAAGTGTTGGGTTTCAGGTTTATGAAAGTTGAATTTGGGGCGGGTTTGCCCTTATTTTTGTAGAAAAAAATCAAGAAATGGTCTTACAATATGCTGCTTATGATGAAATCGCTGATTTTTTGGCTGCGATGAATCCAGTGAAATTGGTGCAATTTCATGCTTCCGACAATTTGCAAAAACGCGTGGAAGAATTGCTTTTCAAAAACCGAGAAGAAGGTTTAACGGAAGCCGAGCGCAGCGAATTGGAGCATTATTTAGTGATTGATAATTTGATAAGTTTGGCAAAAATTAGGGCGCAAAAGATGTTGAATCAAACTTATCAAGTCGAAATATGAGCCGTTTCATTTCAGAGACTTTACGGCTTTTTGTTTTTCAACGTGCCAATTTTTGCTGTGAATATTGCCGAGTCCCACAAGTCAGTATTTTCATAAAATTGCACATTGAACACATCAAAAGCCTAAAACATGGCGGAAAAACGGATGAAAATAATCTTGCTTCGTCTTGCTCGAGTTGTGATTTTTTCAAAGGTTCTGACCTCGGCACTTTTCTGGATGACGATAATTTGACCCGATTTTTCAACCCCAGAAAAGATATTTGGGATGCCCATTTTGAAATTTCAGAAGGCGTAATTTATTCAAAAACGTCAATTGGAGAGGCTACTGTTCGCATTTTTCAATTCAACACACCCGAACGGATAATTCTCAGAAAAGAGCTTTTTTCAAAATAATGTCAAACACCACCGGAGTTCTTTTCAAACTCACCACTTTCGGCGAATCGCACGGCGCGGCAATCGGTGCAGTAATTGACGGCTGCCCCGCCGGACTCGTTTTTGACCTCGATTTTATCCAAAAAGACCTCGACCGCCGCCGCCCCGGCCAATCTAAAATCGTCACGCAGCGAAAAGAAAGCGACACCGTCCAAATCCTTTCCGGCGTTTTTGAAGGAAAAACGACCGGCGCACCCATCGCACTCGTCATCCCGAACGAAGACCAACGCTCGAAAGATTACGACCACCTCGCCGAAGCCTACCGACCGAGCCACGCAGATTTTACTTGGCAGGAAAAATTTGGACACCGCGACCACCGCGGCGGAGGCCGGACGAGTGCCCGCGAAACTGCCGCCCGAGTCGCGGGCGGGGCTGTCGCCAAAATGTTTTTGCAGACGCAAGGCATTGAGATTCAGGCGTTTGTCAGCCAAGTTGGGAATGTTTTTTTGAAAAAAAACTACACCGAACTCGACCTCGCCGAAGCCGAAAAAAACGACATCCGCTGCCCCGACCCTGAAACTGCAGAGAAAATGATCCGCCTGATTCAAAAAATTAAAAAAGCAGGAAACACCGTCGGCGGGGTGGTCAATTGTGTCGTTCGCGGCTGCCCGGTCGGCCTCGGAGAACCTGTTTTTGACAAACTCCACGCCGATTTGGGCAAAGCCATGCTTTCAATAAATGCGGTGAAAGGTTTTGAAATCGGCTCTGGTTTTGCCGCCGCCGGGATGACAGGGATGGAACACAACGACCTCTTTTTCAATGATTTAGGTCAAATAAAAACCAAAACGAACTTCTCCGGCGGGGTGCAGGGTGGCATTTCGAATGGCATGGATATTTTTTTCCGGGTCGCTTTCAAACCTGTCGCGACCATTTTGCGCGACCAAATTTCGGTCAACGCGGCGGGCGAATCCGTCCTTTTAAAAGGCAAAGGCAGGCACGACCCCTGCGTCGTGCCGCGTGCCGTGCCGATTGTCGAGGCGATGGCCGCGCTGGTTTTGGCCGACCATTTTTTGCGGCAGCGGGCCAATAATTTTCGATAATTTCCGGGTTGTCATTCCAGAATTATCGGAGAAAATACGGATTGCAATTCCAAAAAAAATCCTAAAAATTCAATTTTCAATGCCTAAAAAAGTCATGGTCACCGGCTGTTTTGACCTGTTGCACTCCGGCCACGTCGCGTTTTTGCAGGAAGCCGCACGGCTCGGCGAACTCCACGTTTGCATCGGTTCGGATGAAAATGTGGCCAGTTTGAAAGGTCGTTACCCGATTTCGCCGGAAGCCGAGCGCGTTTTTATGTTGAAATCATTGGCTTGCGTGGCATCAGTTCGGGTGAACAGAGGGTTCGGAATCCTCGATTTTTTGGAAGAAATGGAAGACCTGAAACCGGACATTTTTTTTGTAAATGAAGACGGCCACACGCCAACCAAAGAAAAAATCTGCCACGAAAAAGGCATCGAATACCAGGTTTCGAAACGCCGACCGCTCGAAAATTTGCCCACCCGCAGCACGACTTCGCTCCGCGTCGAAAATACAATTCCGTTTCGAATTGACCTCGCCGGCGGTTGGCTAGACCAACCCTGGGTCTCAAAATTTCATCCGGGCGCGGTTTTGACGGCCAGCATCGAACCCGGTTTTGAGTTCAACGACCGCAGCGGCATGGCCAGCAGCACCCGAAAAAAAGCCATCGAAATGTGGAAAAACGCCCTGCCCGTCGGCGATGCCGAACGCTTTGCCAAAATGCTTTTCAGTTTTGAAAACCCGCCCGGCACGAAAGAAGTCGCTGGTTCGCAGGACGCAATCGGCATCGTTTTTCCTGGTTTGAACAAGTCAAATTATGCTGGAAATTATTGGCCAGAGAGCATTGAAACCGTTGAAAACGAGGAAGTTATCGCTTTTGTCGAAAGACATTTGTACTTCGTGACCCTCGGCCCGCGGCACTCGGATTATTCTGTTTTGTCAAATACAAACATCACTGAAACCGGGGCAAAAAATTTGGCGACAGCTGCCGAAAACTGCTGGCAAGCCATTCAAAATCAGAACCTTCTGAAATTTGGAAAAAATTTCCGGGCATCGTTCGAGGCGCAAATTTCGATGTTCCCAAATATGGCCGATGCCTCCATTTTTGAAATGATTGAAAAATATCGCGACGTGGCGCTCGGCTGGAAATTGAGCGGAGCCGGCGGTGGCGGCTACCTCGTTTTGGTTTCGGAACGAACCATCGAAAATGCGATTCAGATAAAAATCAGGCGGCGCGGTTTTTAAGAAACTGACAGTAAATTTTCGGGTACTTAATGTTGAATTTGCAAAAAATCATCCTTTCCGTTCCACCCATTTCATAAAATCTTCGCGCTGACCTTTGCTGATGGCCAATTGATGCTTTTCGATGTGCACCAAATTGCCCTCGATGCTGTCGATTTTTTCCAAATTCACGATGCTCGACCGATGGATGCGGACGAATTGCCCGGCGGGCAAAATTTCTTCCAACTGGCTCATGCCCATCAAAGTAACAATCCGCTGCCGCGCCGTGTGGATGCGCACATATTTTTGCAAAGCCTCGATAAAAAGGATTTCGGAAAAAACCACTTTCACGATTTTGTGGTCCGATTTTACAAAAAAATAGTCTGGCGGCGGCTCGGTCGGCGCAGCGGCGGCCTCGTTTTTTGGGACAATTTGCCCCCGGTCGAGCCAATCCACAGCCTTCGAAACGGCTTTGAAAAAACGTTCAAATTCAATCGGTTTCAACAAATAATCGAGCACATCGAGTTCATAACTTTCGAGCGCGTGCTCCGAAAAAGCGGTGGTCAAAATGGTCGCCGGGCGGCGTTTCAGCATCCGCAAAAGTTCGAGGCCGCTGAGGTTTGGCATTTGAATGTCCAAAAAAAGCAGGTCGGGCTGGTGTTTTTCGAGGGCAAATTTTGCTTCGATGGCGTTCGGGCAGGTCGCCACGATTTCCAAATTTGGGATTTTTGCGACGTGCGCGGCGAGCAATTCGCGCGCCAGCGTTTCGTCGTCGGCGATGATGCAGGTGTATTTTTTCATCCTTTTTCATTTTACCTCACCCTAAATCCCTCTCCAATGGAGAGGGACTTTCTGAAATCTTAAAGTCCCTCTCCATTGGAGAGGGATTTAGGGTGAGGTCTTTTTCAATTGCAATTTGAGTTGGATTTGGAAAACGCCGCCCTCGTTTTTGATGCCCAAAAAATGGTTTTCGGGGTAGTTCAGTTCGAGTTGGCGGCGTGCGTTTTTCAAACCGATGCCGCCCGGTTCGTTTTGAAAAACGGTCGGCGAAATGCTGTTTTCCATTGAAAAAATCAATTCGCCAGCCTCGCCGATGGCTGTGTTTATTTTTATCCAAGCCTTTTCGTCGTGGTCGAGATTGCTGTGTTTGAATGCATTTTCGACAAAATTTATCAGCAGCATCGGCGCGATTTGCCAGCCGTTCGGGTTTCCTTCGACGTAAAAATCCACGTTTTCAGACCTCGGTTTTCGCAGCAAATTCAGTTCGATGTACTGTTTCAAAACGTCCAATTCCTTTCTCAAAAGCACCTCGCGGCGGTTTCCTTCATATAATATATGTCGCAGCAAACCCGACAATTTGGCCACCATCGGCGCGGCATTTTCATGTTTTTGCAGGGCGAGGGCATAAATATTGTTCAAAGTATTGAACACAAAATGCGGGCTGATTTGTGCTTTTAAAAAATTGAGTTCGGCCTCCAATTTTTCATTTTTCAAAACAAAAAGCCGTTCGCGCTCGATTTGCCCTTGTTTGAAAAACCAGTACAAACTCGAAATCAGCAGAAAAAGCGAGGTGTTCAAAACCATCGAAAAGACGTTGCGCCAGCCGCCGATATCATAAAATTCGTTTTCCCAACCCGTCGCCCGCATCAAAAAAACGTAGCCCGCGACCACCGCTGCCAAACTCAAAACGTACAAAACCAGCCGCTTTTTTTTCAAAAAAACAGGAATCAGCAGCCCCAAATTGAGGTAAATCACCACAAAATAAGTTAGGATTTCGAGCAAGGCTGCACCGGCAGCCTGCGCCCAATTGTCTTCCAAAAAATGGTAATCGAAAACAAAAAAGAACATGAAAAGCCAAAAAGCGGCGTGTTCGAGCCCGTTTTTCGAGCGGTCGGAAATTGAAAACGACATGATTTTTTTGATTGAAAAATTGCCCGGCAAAGGTTGCGAAACGCGGTGCTTTTTCGGTTTTCTTTCCCCGGTTCGCGGTTTCATTTCCTCGAAACCGCGTTTTTTCGGAACGAATGGATTTTTTAAAAATGAAAAACGCCGGTTCCGGTTTTTTGGCCGTTTGTTCCAATTTGCGGGCGAACCGGGTAAAAAAATTTGACCGACCCGCCGACCCGGCCACTTTTGTCCCATCAAAATCACCGCACATTTTCATCATCAAAAATTCAAAAATGAAATCATTTCAAATTTTTTCGGCAGCCGTTTTGGGCATCCTTTTTCTTTTTTCGGCTTGCAATAAAGAAGAAAAACTTTTTCTCGAAACGGAAACCAGCACGCAAAATCAGGCTGCCGACCGCACCGCAACTTACACGATGCCCGACGAAACGCAGCCGCACGAAGGCACTTGGTTGCAGTGGCCGCACCATTTTGAATACGGCACGACCTACCGGAACCGCCTCGACGCGACCTGGGTGGCGATGACCAAAGAGTTGGTTTCGAGCGAAAAAGTGCACATCATCGCGTACAACACGACGGAAAAAACGCGGATTATCAACAAATTGACCACCGGCGGCGTGCCGCTGGCAAATGTGGATTTCAAAATTTTCAAAACCAACGACGTTTGGGTGCGCGACAACGGGCCGATTTTCGTGCGGAACACGAGCAACCAATTGGTCATTGAAGATTGGGGTTTCAATGGTTGGGGCAACAAATTCGGCTACGCCAAATGCAACCCGATCCCAAATGCTGTGGGCACGGCCATCGGCAAACCGGTCGTCAATTTGAACACCACTTTGAAAATCGAGGGCGGCGGTTTTGAAATCGACGGCGCGGGCGTTTTTTTGGCCACGAAAAGTTGCATTTTGAACTCGAACCGCAACCCCGGAAAAACGCAGGCACAGGTCGAGGCGATTTTTGCGGACAAATTGGGCGTGACCAAATTCATTTGGCTGACCGGCGTGCCGGGTCTCGAAACGACGGATATGCATATCGACGGTTTTGCAAAATTTGCAAATGCCAATACAATTGTTACCATGAACAATGCAGACTTGCTTTATTGGGATGTTCCGCAGGCTGATATCAATATTTTGTACGCAGCCACAAAAGTAAACAACACGCCGTACAATTTTGTCCATCTGCCGCTGACGCAAAACAATGTGGTGACGGCCTACGGCAAAAATTTGGGCTACAAAGGTTCGTATGTCAATTTTTATGTGGCGAACACGAAGGTTTTGGTGCCTTTTTACAACGACCCGAAAGATTTGGTGGCCAAAAATATCCTGCAAGGTTTGTACCCCGGAAAAACGGTGGTCGGCGTGGATTGCCGCAATTTGTACGAAAACGGTGGGATGGTGCACTGCGTGACGCAACAGCAACCTTTGTAAATTGGAGGTCGGAATTTATTCCGACCCTTTAAAAAGGTTCGGAATAAATTCCGACCCTTTAAAAAGGTTCGGAATAAATTCCGACCCTTTAAAAAGGTTCGGAATAAATTCCGACCTCCATTCCTGACTTCCCTAATTTTTCAAAATCTCATTTATGAAAAAATCAACCATCCTCATGTTTGCATTTATTTTCACTGCTTTCCTTGCCATTTTTGCCTGCGGCGACGAAAACATCACGCCTTCCGCGAGCGGCGAGACCGTTTTTTTTAACGGAAAAATCTACACCGTCAACGCTTCCCAGCCGTGGGCAGAGGCGATTTTGGTAAAAAACGGCACCATCAAATACGTCGGAACCACCGACGAGGCGAAAAAAATGGCCGCCGCCGATGCCGAATTGATTGATTTGGAAGGCGGTTTTATGATGCCCGGCATCCACGACGTGCACATGCACCCGCTCGAAGCGGCTTCCGAAAATTTCAAATTTATCCTCGACGACGCCGAAACTGACCCCGAAAACTATGCCGACGACATCGAAAAAGCGGACAACGCAAACGCCGGAAACGGTTGGCTGCTCGGCTGGGGACATCTTTTGGACGTGATCATCGAGGCCGACCGCGACCCCAAATCCATCATCGACGACGTGGTTTCCGACCGCCCGGTGGGCATCATGGAACAAACTTCCCACTCGATTTGGTGCAATTCGAAAGCCCTCGAACTGTTGGGTTTTGATAAAAATTCGCCCAATCCGCCCGGCGGAATCATCATGAAAAACGCGAACGGCGAGCCAAACGGCATCCTGATCGACAACGCCGGAGAACTTTTGATGCAACTCGCGCTCGCCCCGACGGCCCAAAGTGCGGAAAATGATTACAAAGGTTTGGTCGAATTTGCCCTGCCCGAACTGGCGAAAAACGGCATCACTTCGGTTTCCGAGGCGCGGACTTTTTGGAAAAGAAACCAGCAGGACACCTGGAAAAAAATCGAAAACGATGGCAAATTGACCTGCCGCGTCAACCTCGGTCTGTGGGCGTACCCGGCTGAAAACGATGCCGCGCAAATCGCTGCCATCAAAAATTTGTACTCGAACGACCCATCTAAATTATTGAGAATCAACCAGATAAAAGTTTACGCCGACGGCATCATCCACAACACGACCGCCGCGATGCACGATGATTATAAAATAAATTACTTCGATTTGCCGACCAACAACGGGCTGAATTATTTCACCGAAACCCGTCTGGCACAATACATTTCTGCGTTGGAAAGCACCGGTTTTGATTTTCACATCCACGCCCTCGGCAATCGGGGCATCCACGAAAGTTTGAACGCCATCCAGCAAAGCGGCACGGCAAAAGGCAGGCACCGTTTGACGCACGTCGAGTACGTTGACCCGGCCGATTACCCGCGTTTTGCCGCGCTCAACGTGACCGCCGACGCGCAGGTCGTGGGCGATTTTACCCAACCTGCCAACTGGCACGACAACGATTATCTCGTCGGCTCGGCACTCGCCAACAATATTATACCGCTGAAAAATTTGAAAAATGCGGGCGCACGCATCACTTTGAGCAGCGATTGGGACGTTTCGGATTTGAACCCATTTGTCGGAATGGAAAATGCCGTGACCCGCGCCCCGCAAGAAATTTCACTCGAAGATGCCGTAAAAGGATACACGATTCACGCCGCTTTTGTCATGCGGCAGGAAGGAAAAGTGGGCTCGATTGAGGTGGGAAAAGAGGCAGATTTGATTTTGCTCGACCGCAATATTTTTGAAATCCCGCCCAGCCAAATCAGCGACACGAAAGTTGATTTGACTTATTTGAAAGGGAAAATGGTTTTTGAAAGATAAGTGATTGAAAGTAAGTTTCAGGTTAAACGCATTAAAATCCATTCCCGAAGGGAATCTATGTTTATAGAAATGGAAAGGGACAATCCCGAGAAATCCCGAAGGGATTTTATGTTCGCCTGCCCAATTTTTCACATAAAATCCCTTCGGGATTTGAGGAAAATGCCCTTGCTCTGAGCCATAAACATTGATTCCCTTCGGGAATGGATTTTAATGCGTTTGACTTGAGTAAGTTTTAAATACTTGAAAATTTACTTTCAATCACTTAAAAAACAAGTCAAAATTTGAACAAAAAAAATCTCGCCGTGTCGCCACGACGAGATTTTTTTGTTCAAATTTTGGTACTGTTGACGTACTTCCAATAACTTTTTTCAATTGAAATATTTCAAAAAAACATCCGCCACGCGCCCAGCCAAATAGAATGACAAATACGAAAAAACGACCGCCCCCAAAATGTCATACGAATAATGGATGTGTTGCACCAAAATCAAATACCCGACGACGAAGCCGAAAAACAGGAAAATCCAGCGGTACCAATTTTTTCCGACCGCCAAAAAAATCAAAAAAACAGACGCGAAATGACCCGAAAAAAATAAATCTCGCCTCAAAAAAACGGAGTGAAATTTCAAAATATCCACAATCGGGTCGCGCAAAACCACCAAATCGGGCGGCGCATTCAATGGAATCAACAAAATGCAGACGAACCGGAACAAATACATGATGCCCGACGAAAGCAAAAAACGGAGCAATTGTCGTGGGTCGCGGCCAATCAAAATCACCCCGACAGCAGTCATCGAATACATCAAAATGAAAATCCAATCTGACACATCTTTCGCGGGCAGTGCCGCCAAAACGGGGTCGTAAATGTCAAAACCGGGGCGGTTTTCGAGGCCGGGCAGGAAGGTTTTGTTCAACATTTTTGTGCCGTAAACAAAGCCGACGGTTGCGGTCAGCAAAATGAAAAACCTCGGTTTATTGATTTCTTTCCAATCCATGATGAAAATAAAGTGAGGATTTAAGCGGTGCAGCGCACCGAAATCTTTGTAGCAAAATAGGCGGCCATCAATCAAAGGTGCGTAGCACCGGAATTTTTCAAACCAAATATTTCGGTGCTACGCACCTTTTGAAACCGCTTTTTCATGGTTCTACAAATATTCGGGTGCGCTGCACCTCTGAAATCAGCCTTCGACCAAAGCCCGATAATGGTCAAATTTCGAACTGTCGCTCGGCAATTCGAGCAGTTCCAAAAGTTGCTCGGCGTACATTTCTTCCAAAAAAGAAAGGTTTTCGCGGGTGCGGATTTCCAGATTTCCACTTCGGATTTGCTCCATCCGCCAGCGGAAAGTTTTTTCCATCTTGTTGAAAATCAATTCGTTGGCCGAAAAATGGTCTTCGCCAGCACCTGCAATTTGCGCTTCTGCAAACGCCAAATTGTTGCGGGCAATCAATTTCGAATCTTCCAAAATGAAGTACCCAGTGTGCGCCCAAACCGTGTCGGGCGGCAGCAATTTTGAATAAAAAACGAGTTGCAAATCCGCCCCATTTTTTATCAAACCTTTTCGATAATTCGCGCCGCCCCATTTCAAATCCAAAATCGCCCGCTCGTTGCCGCGCCCCAAAACGAGGTCGGCCTTGCCACGCACCGGAACGTCGCAAAACGTGCCTTCCAAATCCATTTCGGTCGCCAAAACTTGCCAAGAATTTTTGCGGAGCAGCGAAATCAAGGTCCACGCGGCGTTTTTCAAACGGTTCAAAAAACGGTTGCGCTCCGGTTCGCGACCGTACATTAATAAGGTCGCGCCCTCGCGTTCGAGCAAATTCGTGGCACGTTCGTCGAGCCAATCCGAGACGTCGCGGCGTTCCCAATTTTGAAAATCTTCTTTCAACATCAACTCAAAAAAACGGTGGGCGAGGTTGCCGATCAAAGTCCGGTCGGCCACGACGCTCAAAATACTGGCCGGAAAAAGCCGCAATTTTTTCCGAAAAAACCACTGGTGCGGGTAGTAAAACAGCGAGTCGAGGTTCGTCAAAGTTTCATATTCATTTTCCTGCAAATTTTCGGGGTTCAAAAAAGGCAGTTGCGGCGGTGTCCGGTGCCCGGCGCGGCTCGGAATTTGGGCAGTTTCGGGCATCCGCAACATTTGGGCGAGCGCGGCACGGCTGTTTTCGTCGTCAATTTGAAAAGTAAAATCGCTGCATTTTTCAAACGACGCCTCGATGTCGCCGAGCAAAAGATGGGGTTCGACCGGCGAGCCGTCCACATTTTCGGGCACGACCAAAATCAATTTTTCCTGCGCCGCGAGCACCGCGCGATTTCGCAAAAGCAGGCGCAGTTCGTTTTTTTGTTTTGGAAAAATTATTTTAACTCCTTGATTTTCAAGAAATTGGAGTTCGGAAGGTTGCCAGCGCGGAGCGGCCGGCGCGGGTTCGTTGTGGATACAATTCCACCAAATCAGCACGTCGGCAGTCGTCGCGAGCGCGCCGGGTGCATGGGCAAACGCAAAATGTCGGCGTTCTGGGTCATTAAATTGGACGGGCGAGGGCTGGTAAATCGTGCGGACGATGCGTTCGAGTTCCAAAAATGAAAGTTGGGTTTCGGGAATCGCGTTGAGCAAATCACGGATCCGCCGCGACTGCTCGGCCAAAACGAGGAGCGTTTGGTTGCTGGTTTTTTCAAAATTGTCGCGTGCCCAGTCGTGCAAATGACTATAAATTCCGATGATTTCGCGTTTCGGCGCGGTCGAATCGGAGCGGTGGCGGCGGCGGTCAAACCAAAAATCATAGTTTTTCCGCGCCTCTTCCGGCGTGTTTCCATCCTCCAAATACCCAAAAATTACGGCAAACCAAGTGTCGTTGAACAGCCCAGGTTTGGCCGCGAGCACTTCCGCGATTTTTGCCGACAGGCCATCTTCGAGCGGTTTGACGGGCAGCGAGGCAAATTCCATGATTTTGAAAACGTCCACCGGTTCCCACAAAAAAACGGGCGCGAGTTTCAAAGCCTGCAAGGACGGCCGGGCGAGCGACGCGGACAAAATGCCCATCGCCGGAAATCCCTCGCGGACGATGGCCTGTTCGAGGGTCAGCGACATTTCGGGGACGAGAAAAACGGGCTGCAATTTTGGGTTCGCCCGCAAAGTTTGGGCTAAAAAAGTGGCCGCGTCGGCATCGCGTTTTGCCCGCAAAATGAAAAGTGAGCCGTCGTTTTCGCCCGGTTTTTTTTCGGTCGTTTGGCCGAGCAGCCGTTTTTGGAGATGCGCCAAATTGGTGTTTTCGGAAATCGGAACGAGCGGCGCGGCTTGCTCGGTTTGGATATTTTTTTCTCGAAAAATGTGGATAAGTCGTTGAATATGAACCGACAGCAAATGTTCCGGCTCGTGCAAAACCAATTTTTCAAAAGGCAAATCGCGCGTTTTTATTTTTTCAAAAACTTGTGAAAAACGGTCGGCAAAACCAAATGCCTCGACCGACGCGGGCGGTTTGGAAAGTTTTTTTCTGAAGAAAATCTCGACTTCGGCGAGGGTTTTGAGGCGCGGCGGGCAGATTCTTTCAGAATGACAAACGAAATCCCAACCCGCCAACAACAGTTCATCGCGCCATTCCAAAAGTGCGGTTGCCGTGGCAAAACGATCGGCCTCGAAACTTTGGGCAAAAAAAGCGGTCGGCTCAATTTCCAAATTTTGCTGCAAGGCCTGCCGAAAAATTTCAATCCGCAAATAATCGGTGTTCGATGGATAACCGGCCAACCCGAGGTGGGTTTCGAGAAAATGGAGCAGGTTCCGCTCGCCCAAAAATTGGCCGGAGCCGATTTCGTGGTGGCAGTTGCCGTCGAATTTTGAGCCGAAATGGAGGGTGTTTTGCATTGAAATTGGATTTTTTGTGCTGAAATTTTGCGGCAAAACTGGGCT
>JANNMS010000120.1:0-23322 GCA_031398055.1 Saprospirales bacterium
TCGTTCATAGTTTATCGTTCATAGTTTATCGTTCATAGTTTATCGTTCATAGTTTATCGTTCATAGTTTATCGTTCATAGTTTATCGTTCATAGTTTATCGTTCATAGTTTATCGTTCCCAAAATGATTTTTGCAAATCCACTTTTCCTCCTGCTTTTGCTCCTGATTCCCGTGCTGGTTTGGGGCTACCGCCGCACGTCCAATCAGCGGCACGTGGCTTTGCAAGTTTCGCGGCTCACGGCGATGGCGGGCGTGAAAACATGGGTCGTTTATGCCCGGAATTGGCTGCAAAATTTGCGGTGGCTGACCATGACCATTTTAACTATCGCCCTCGCCCGCCCGCAATTGAAATGGTACGAAGCCAAAACCGAGGCCGAAGCCATCGATATCGTGCTGGCGATGGACGTTTCGCCGAGCATGCTGACCAAAGATTTCACACCCGACCGGTTGAGCATCGCAAAAACGGTGGCCAATGATTTTGTCAGCCACCGAATTTATGACCAAATTGGCCTGGTGGCGTTTTCCGGCGGCGCGTTCACGCAATGTCCGTTGACAAACGACCACCGGATTTTGCAGGCATTTATCAATAATTTGCAGATTGGCAGGTTGAAAGACGGCACGGCAATCGGCATGGGTTTGGCGACGGCGGTCAACCGTTTGAAAGATTCAAAATCAAAAAGTAAAGTCGTCGTGCTGCTCACCGATGGCGAAAATAATGCAGGTGAAATCGGCCCGCTCCGTGCCGCCGAAATCGCTAAGTCGTTGAATGTCAAGGTCTACACCGTCGGAATCGGCACGGACGGCGTGGTGATGTCGCCGATTCAGGAAAGCAGTTTTGGGACGTACATTTTTGCGCCACGAACCAGTGTTTTTGATACAAAATTGTTGGAAGAAGTCGCGCACCGAACCGGCGGCGAGTTTTACCGCGCCCGCTCGCCGGAAGATTTAAAAGGAATTTACACTGAAATTGACCGTTTGGAAAAAACCAAAATCACGGTGACCAACGTGCAGCAAACCCACGATTTGTTTTTTTGGATACTCAATTTGGCTTTTTGCCTGCTGCTTTTGGAATTGTTCCTGCGGTGGGGGCCATTGCGGGTCATTGCTGGGTGATTTTGAATTTAGTTTTTGTCATTCAGGAGGAATCCGTCCCAACCCAGTTTTGGTGCGGATTCCTCCCGAATGACAAAAAAAGTGAAAAACAGGTAAAAAAACATGAAATTTGAAAATCCATTTTTGCTCAATTTGCTCTGGGCTTTGCTTTTGCAGGCCGTGCTTTTGCTCATTTATTGGCAATGGCGGCGGCGCACGTTGCGCCAATTGGGCTCGTCCGAACTGGCCGATCGGCTCCTTTTGGGCTTTTCCCAAAACCGTTTTTGGTTGAAAAACATCCTGTTTGCGGGTGTTTTGATTTTTGTGGTCGTGGCTTTGGCCAATCCGTTGCGGCCTGTTTCTCAAACTTTGCCGGAGCAACAAAGTGCCGATGTTTTGATTGCTTTGGACATTTCGGAAAGCATGTTGGCGACCGATGTCGCGCCGAACCGTCTGAAAAAAGCCAAATCTTTCATCCAAAATTTGGTGCAAAAACTCGAAGGCGAGCGCCTCGGTTTGATATTTTTTGCGGGCGATGCGTTCGCACAAATGCCTTTTTCGACCGATTATGATGCCTTGCTCACCTTTGTCAGCAACGCCAGCCCCGATTTTATCAACGATCCGAGTTCAGATTTGGCCGCGCCAATCGAAGTTGCGGCGCGACTTTTTGGGACAAATCCGGAGGCGGGTTGCGCGTTGATTTTGATTTCTGATGGCGAACAGCACGTCGGCGAGCCCATTTCAGCAGCAAAAAAAGCACGCGAGCAAGGTTTGATTATACATACAATAGGTGTGGGAACGGTTTCGGGCGGCCAAATTCCGCTGGTCGGTGGCGGAAACAAACGTGATTCCGAAGGCCGGACCGTCATTTCTCGTGCGAATGAAAATCTGCTCCGAGATTTGGCGCAGGCTGGCGGTGGCAGTTTTTTAAAAATTGACGACCCGAATGCCGCCGAAACGATTGGCCGCGAGGTGGACAGGTTGCAAAAAAAAGCGATCCGGGCCGAGACTGGGACGGTTTATGTTTCTCTGTATCAATGGTTTGTGGGATTTGCTTTGCTTTTGGTGGTGGTTGACCAGTTGTTTTGGTGGCGGCGGAAAATTTAAAAATGGGGCGAAATTTCCCTTTTTTCAATCCTTTTTACTTTCAAATTATGCGACATATTTCAATCATATTTTTAATAATCATGGCCACCGCCACGGTCACCACCACCCAAACCGCGCACCGCCAAATGCGCCGGGGCGAAAATTTTTACGACAAAAAAGATTGGGAAAAAGCCGCCGAAGCATTCCGCCAAGCCGAAGAAAACCCGGACGCCGATTTCAATTCCGGCAACGTGGCCTACCGCCAAAACCGTTTCGACGAGGCCGCCAAATTTTTTGAAAAAGCCGCCGGAAAAACGCGCAACCCGACTGAAAAATCCGATGCTTTTTTCAATCTCGGCAATGCGCTGCTCCAAAATGGGCAATTAAAAGAAGCCGAAAAAGCATTTGAAAATAGCCTTCGCCACTCGCCGAACCGACCGGACGCACAAAAAAACCTGCAAATCACAAAACGGAAATTGAACGAAAAAGAACCTCCTCCCCCACCCCCGCCACCGAAAAGACCGCCGCCGCCGCTCGCAAATCCGCAACGCCGCTACCTCGACCGGGCACAAAATCCGCCCGCGCCCGAAACGATTGCCGGGGGACTGAGCCCAGAGCAAGCCCGCAAACTTTTGGAAAACATTGTCGTGCCGGACGAGCAAAAAAATATGCGGGTTTATCGCTCGCTCGCCCCGCCGGGCACGGCTGAACGAGGGAAAAAAGATTGGTAAAAACTGTCGCGCAGGAATTTTGGCATAGCTGACCCAACTCCCCGTTTTCTATTTTTGAATATTTTTAAAGATAAATAAATATTTTTAAATAAAAATACGCAATATTTATTTAAAAATATTTACAAAAACTGCATTTGCTTGCACAATCTTATTTTTCGAGTTTCAATTTCCTGCCGGAAAGTTTTCTAAAAACGGCTGAAACGGATTCTGCCAAAAATTTTAGGCAAAAACTGGCCAGTGTGGGTTTCCCAAAATCGAGCCGCTGAAAATCCGAATAGTTCAGCCAAAATTTTCGAGTGCAAAATCTGGGGAGTCATTTTTTAAATATTTTTATTTATTTTTAAAGATAAATATGGATAGATAAATAAAAATACAAAAAGATAAATTTAGTTAAATATTTTTACCGGAGAATTACATTTGCACAAAAATCAAAAACATGATAATTTCCATCACCAATTTAAAAGGCGGCGTCGGCAAAACGACCATCGTGACCAATCTCGCCGTCGGTTTCGCGCTGAAAGGCTACGATGTGTGCATCGTTGACACCGATTTGAAACAAAAATCCGCGACCGAATGGCGCAGCAACCGTCCTGAAAGTCGCCCGAATATCTCCGTGGTCAGTGTTTCTGAAAAAGCACTGATTCAGGAAGTGGGCGTTTTGGAAAAAAAATTCGACATCGTTTTGGTGGACGGCGTTCCTCAGATTTCGGAAATGGCGCAGGACACGATTTTGGTCAGCGACGTTGTCATCATTCCGATCACGCCGAGTTTGTACGATTATCGCGGGTTCGAGACTTTTTATGAAGAATACAACAAAATTCGGGTGTTGAAAATCAAGCAAAAAATCCCGTTTCGCGGCTTCGTTTTGCTCAATCGGGTGGAGCGGAACAGCATCGTCGGCGATATCCAAGAAGCCCTGAAAGATTATGACATCGAACGGCTGGAAACGCAGGTTTTTAATCGGGTGGCTTACAAATACACCGCCCCGCTCGGCCTCGGGGTGCAGGAACACACGGATGCCAAAGCCAAAGAAGAAATCGCCAATTTGGTGGATGAACTGGAAAGGAAATTGAAATAAAATGGCAATTCGTGCATATTTTTATTTAAAAATCTTTATCAATATTTAACTATCTTTAAAAATATGGAAAGACCTAAAATTCTCTCGAAAAAACAGGACACCGAAAAAAACTTGGAAAAATTAAAAGCCGAGTTGCAAAAAATAGAAGCTACGCCGCCGCCGGAAGAAACTGCCGCACCCCGCGTTGCAAAAACGCCAAAGCCGCGAGGCCGCAAAAAAAGACAAACCGAGCCGCTGCACCGATTGACGATTGATTTGCCGTTGACTCTTTTTCAAACCATCGAAGCGGAATCGGATGCGCAATACACCACCATTCGAGGCCGAATTGTCAGTATTTTGAGCGCACATTATCAGCAAGTTTGATTTCTGTTTTTAAAATTTTAAAAGCAACAACACGATTGCTTGTTGTTGTTAATTTTCAAACTGTAAATATCTTTTAATGTTTTCAGGCTGCTTAAACCTTTGATTTTCAATGTGTTAGAGCACCTATTTATAACAAATTAGGGGGAAATCATAACAAATCAGGGGTTGAAAAATAACAAATCAGGGGTTAACTATAACAAATCGGGGGCTGAAAAATAACAAATCAGGGGCGAGGTATAACAAATCAGGGGTGGGGGAGGGGACGTTGAAAATGCCTTTTTCTAGCATCAAAAACGCCGAATTCGAGTACTTTACATCAAACCTTATTGAAAAACAAAGCCGATTTGAATTTGAAAATCCAATTCCAGCCGCTCGGCGAAGCGAAACTATAACAAATCAGGGGCAAGTTTTCCCAAAAATCAAGACCCGTTTCAACTGATTTACAAGCAACTATAACAAATCGGGGGCAGCGAAATTTTTTATAGCACTTCAAAGACAACGTTATATTAGTTCTGTTATACTTTTGCCAGCATGCAAAAAAGAGAAAATAAAATCGTCCGTAAATCCAATGAATTGGTAGAAGCCCGCTACAAATTCAGCATTTGGTCTATGCGCGTTTTGCTCAAAGTCATCAGTTTGATTGACACGGATGACGAGGATTTTAAACCATATAATGTGTACGTGGGCGATTTGGTGCGCGATTACAACCTCAAAGCCTTCGGCGATGCCTATTCTTTGCTGAAAGAAGGCGCGGAGGACATGGTTGGGAAGACGATGGAAATCCCGTCGGTCGTCGGCGACCACGTCGAATTTGGCAAAGTGACCATGATTTCCAGCGCGCTGCCGAAAATGGACGACACCAAAAACCGCTACATCCAATTGCGTTTTGACCCCGAAATCAAGCCGCATTTGCTGAAATTGAAATCAAAATTCCTGCAATACGACATCCGAAATGTGCTGAAATTGCAGAGCGTCCACTCGGTCCGGATTTATGAATTGCTGAAGCAATACGAAAAAATTGGGCGCCGCAGGTTTGATGTCCAGGAATTGAAAGACACCCTCGGTTTGTACGATGAAGATGGGAAACCGCAGTACCCGTTGTACGCCAATTTCAAACAGCGCGTCATCGACAAAGCCCAAAAAGACCTCGAAATGCACACCGACATTGCTTTTACTTACGAAGAAATCAAAAAAGGCAAGGCGGTGAGCGAGTTGATTTTCCATATTTTTCCCAACAAAAACAACCGGACGGCTGAAAATGCGCCTCCGCAACCTGCCGCCTCCACGACTGCCGCGAGTCGCCAAACCACATCCACGCATCCACTTTTTGAAGAATTGCAACCGCTCGTGGTGAAAAGTTGGGGCGTCGCGCCGGGCGTTTTTGCCGATTTGGTCGAGCAGCGTTCGGAACAGGAAATCCGGCAGGCGGTCGAGGTGACGAAACGCGCCAAAAAAGCGGTCAAAGTCCGCAGCAGCATCGCCGGTTATTTTGTTGAAGCAGTGAAAAAAGGCTACGCCGACGCCGAAGTGAAAATCGAAAAATTGAAAAAGGAAAAAGCCGCGCGTGATTTAGAAATCAAAAATTTGGAAGAAAAACTGCTCGATTTGGAAGATATCATGCTCGGCCAAATCAATGAAAAAGTGCGCGCGCTGATTGAAGCCGACGAAAATATCCGCGAACAAGCCATCGAACGGGTGCGCGTCGAAATGGCAGGTTATCTGAAAATCAGAAACCTCGACCTCGATAATTTGACGACCGAAGATTTTAGACAAGACACCGTGCTCCGGGCGGCGGTCATCAACAACATCCGGGAAGCGCACCGCACCGAATTTGCAGCCATTGAAAAGTCGTTTTCTCCCGAAATCGAGAAACTGAAAAAGGAGATTTATCGGCGTAAAAATATTTAACTATCTTTATTTTTAAATATTTTTAAAGATAAATAACCTTGAAAGTTTACAAATGCACCAGCCGCGTCGAGTACGTTTTCGGCTGAATAATCTCTCCGTCCTGCGCTTTTCTGGGCAAAAATTGCCACGGCGTCACCTGTTTTGTCCAATCAAAATCGCCTTTTTCGAGGTAGCGGCGGCGGAATTCGACGGGCGTGCAGCTCCGGTATTTTTTAAAAAGACGGTTGAAATTTGCCAGATTGTTGTACCCAGATTTGAACGAAATTTGGTTGATCGTCTCGTCCGTGTCGAGCAAAAGTTTGCACGCATGACCCACCCGGACATCCACCAAAAATTGGGTAAAACTCCGAAAAGTGCTTTTTTGGAAAAAATGACTGAACGCCGATTCGCTCATGTTGACCAGCGCGGCCACCTCGCCGATTTTCATTTCCGGGTTCGTGAAATTTTTCAAAATATAGGAATAGGCAATTTGGATCCGGTTGTTTTCCGACCGCGGCGACTGCCGTGAAAAACCTTCGCTCGCTAACATCGTCGTTTCAGTGGACTGCGAAAACACATCAAGCAGTTGCAAAAACTCGATGATATTGGTAAAACCCTTGTCTTCTGTCAAATTTATCAAAATCTGCATCGCCGCCTCGAAGGTTTTTCCGTGAAATTTTATGCCCCGCGAGGAGTCGCGCAGCAGTTTTCGGATTTTAAAAAAACGCTCTTTTTGGAACAGCGAACCGCTGAACAAATCCATCGCAAATTGAATCGTGATGACCCGATATGGTTGATTCTGTTGAAGTTGCGCGTCGCCGTCCCATTTATGATAGATGTACGGGCCGAGCAAAACGAGGTCATAATCAACGTACCGCTCGGTCGAATCGCCGACGATCCGCGTGCCGGACATCCCAGCCACGAGGTTGATTTCAAACTCCGGATGGTTGTGGATCGGGTAGTCGAAGCCGTTCGAAACGGAATCGATCACCACAAAAACATCGGGCGATTTGAGCGGGGTGATTTCGCGATAGATGTGCATTTTTGAAAAATTTATTTCACAATAGTACCATGTTCGTGCACGAAAGCATTGAAAACTTTTGCCATTGCTGGCAAAAAATTTAATCAGGCAACAAACCAACCTTTCGCCGCACCAACCCAATCTGGTAAAACATCAACCCAACTATTTTCCATTATGCACCAACCTTATTTTCCAATTTTCCGAAACCCGTTTTCCCCAAAACTGCTCTGTTTTTTGGCAGTCGTTTTTTTCAAAACCAATTTCCTCGCCGCCCAATCGGCTCAAAAATTCACGATTTCCGGCTACGTTTCCGATGCCGAAAGTGG
Source organism: Saprospirales bacterium (assembly GCA_031398055.1). GTDB lineage: Bacteria > Bacteroidota > Bacteroidia > Chitinophagales > Saprospiraceae > M3007. The sequence continues at coordinate 7,585 of JANNMS010000120.1, forward strand.
CGAAAAATTGATTGCCGCCACCGTTTTTGACAAAAAAAGCAAACTCGGAACGGTGACCAATACTTATGGTTTTTTCAGCCTGACCGTGCCCGGCGACTCGGTTTTTTTGACGGCCAGTTATCTCGGTTTTCAGTCGCAAACGATGCCCATTTTTTTGCGGGAAAATGTGAAACTGAACCTCGAACTGCTCCCGGCGGCGGCTTTAAAAGAGGTCGAAATCAAAGCCGAAAAGTACGAGCGCATCGAAGAACGCGCCCAAATGAGCCGCATCGACGTGCCCATAGAACAAATTAAACACATCCCGGCGATGCTCGGCGAGACCGATGTTTTGAAAGCCCTGCAACTTTTGCCCGGCGTTTCGAGCGGCGGCGAGGGGCAGGCGGGGCTGTACGTCCGCGGCGGCAGTGCCGACCAAAACCTGATTTTGCTGGACGGCGTGCCGGTTTACAACGCGAACCATTTGTTCGGTTTTTTCTCCGTTTTCAACGCCGACGCCATCAAAGACGTGACTTTGACGAAGGGCGGTTTCCCGGCTCGGTACGGCGGTCGGTTGTCGTCGGTCATCGAAATTAACATGAAAGAAGGCAACGAAAACGAGTTTCACGGCGAGGGCAGCATCGGTTTGGTGGCTTCAAAACTGACCTTGGAAGGGCCTATCCAAAAAGGAAAATCCTCGTTTATCGTCTCCGGGCGGCGGACGTACATCGATATTTTGACCCGACCACTGATAAAAGCAGGGTTTAAATCGGACGGTTCGTCGGGTGTGGCGGGTTATTATTTTTACGATTTTAACGCGAAGGCCAACCACCGTTTTTCGGAAAAAGACCGTTTGTATTTGAGTTTTTACGCTGGAAAAGACAATTTTTACCTCAACGTGACCGAAAAAGACAGCGAGGGAAATTTTCAGGACGAGTACAAACTCAACACCGGTCTCGGCTGGGGCAACATCACGACCGCGCTGCGCTGGAACCACATCCTTTCCCCAAAACTTTTTGCGAACGCGACCGCCACTTTCAGCCGCTACAAATTCTTGACGGAAACCGGCGCGAGCGACCGTTCGAAAGAAGGCAGCGAGCCGTGGACTGAATATTCGTTCAACTTGGAATATTTTTCGGGCATCGACGACGTGGCCGCGAAGGTCGATTTTGACTATTTGCCGACGCCCGACCATTTCATAAAATTCGGTGCGTCGGGCATTTACCACACCTTCCACCCGGGGGAATTCAACACGCAAATCATTGATTCTGAGAAAAATACGAACATCAAGACCAAACTCGGCCAGCCCAATGTTTTTGCCAGCGAACTCGCCGCGTACATCGAGGACGACTGGAAAGTGAACGACGTGGTTCGGATAAACGGCGGCCTGCATTTCAGCGGTTTTGTGCCGAAAGGCAAAAGTTATGGCTCGGTGCAGCCGCGTTTCAACATCCGGTATTTGCTCGACGGCGGCTATTCTTTGAAAGGCGCGTTCAGCACGATGCGCCAATATATCCACCTTTTGACCAACGAAACCATCGGTTTGCCGACCGATTTGTGGCTGCCGACCACCGCGATTGTCAAACCGCAGGACTCGTGGCAAGCCGCCATCGGCGCGGCAAAAACCGTCGGCCAAGACTACGAAGTGAGCATCGAAGCCTATTACAAAGAAATGAAAAACGTGATTTCGTTCCGCGAGGGCGCGAGCCTTTTTGAGTTTTCGGACTGGCAGACCCGCGTCACGCAGGGCGACGGCACGGCTTACGGCGCGGAGTTTTTTGTCCAAAAAAAGAAGGGCAGGTTGAGCGGCTGGGTGGGGTACACCTTGTCGTGGTCGTGGCGCGAGTTCGCGGACATCAATTTTGGGAAACGGTATCCATATAAATATGACCACCGCCACGATTTCGAAATCGTCGGCACGTACAAAATCAACAACCGCGTGCGGGTTTCGGGGACTTGGGTTTATTCGACGGGAAATGCCGTGACTTTTGGCACGTCAAAATACCAGACGCCCAGCCCGTATTCTGGTCAATTTCAAAGTTATTTTTACACGACGACGCACACGCCGGAGCGGAACAATTTCCGATACCCATCCTACAATCGCCTCGATTTTGGCATCGAATTTACAAAAAAGAAGAAGCGGCACGAGCGCACTTGGTCGTTCGGGGCGTACAATGGATACAACCGGAAAAACCCGTTTTTTCTGTATTTGGAGACGAGAACCGAATATGAAAACGGGCAACAAGTAGAGACTTCGAAACTCAAACAGGCGAGTTTGTTCCCGATCATTCCTTATTTCAATTATGCTTTTAAATTTTAATGGAGGTCGAAATTTATTTCGACCCACAACTTGGTCGAAATAAATTTCGACCTCCAAAATCTAAAAAAAAATGTACAAGTCATTCATTTTCATATTTTTAGCAGCCATTTCCCTCGCTTCCTGCACCGAGGATTTTTTCAGCCAAACCATCGAAATTGACCCGCCGGCCTACGACAAACAACTGGTCGTGCACCAATTGATTACCAACCGCGATTCGTCCATTCATGTCGAAGTCGGCAGAAATTTCGGCATCCTCGAAAACGTCCCCGATTCGGCTTGGCTGGTGCGCGGCGCGACGGTCGAAATTTGGTTGGACGGCCAAAAATATTTGACTTTTCAACAATCAAATCTCGGCCTGCCGTGGCATTGGGCGTACAACACGATTGGACTTTTCCAGCCCGGAAAAGAATATGAAATCAAGGTTCAACACCCTGATTTTGAGGAAGTTACGGCCAAGCAAACCATGCAGGAAAATGTCGCTGTGGATTCTGTCCGCTTCCGCGAAAATGGCGGGATTTTGCCCGGCGGCGACAAAGTTTCGGCCATCGAAGTTTTTTTGAAAGACGTGGCGGGCGCGAAAAATTATTACATGGTGCAGGTCATTTCAAAACAATACAATGGTTACATTCAGGACAGCCTCGGCAATTGGGTGATTGATTCGACGCAGTTTTATTTTTACCCACTTTACCCGGAAACCTCCGACGACCCAAATGCACGTTTCGGTGCGTACAATTCGATGGTGGTCAACGACCAATTTTTCGACGGCTCGGACTATCGTTTTTCTTTTAAATTTTACAAATACAGCAGCCAAGATGAAAATTTCAGGGTCGTCGTCCGCGGCATCACCGAGGAATATTACCGTTTTTTGATTACCGCCATTCAAAAAGCGGACGCCGAAGAATCGCCTTTTGCCGACCCGGTGACGGATTTTGGGAACTTGAAAAACGGCATCGGGTATTTTGCGCTGGCCTCGGAGCAGGTTTTTGAGGTTTTTTAAACACATAGGCACATAGGTTTTTTCACATAGGAAACATAGCCTATGTTGCACTATGTGAAAAAACCTATGTGCCTATGTGTTTAAAAAATTGTTTCAGGATAGTACCACTTATTTGCGCGAAAGTAGGATGATGAATTTCCAAAATTTCTGAAAATTGCGAAACACAAACTCAATCATCACTTGTCATGCACCCATTTTTTACAAATAAAGTTTTACCGTTCCTCCGACGTTTTTGGAAAAATTTATTTCGAAAAACGACCGTCCTTTTTTTCCTGTCTTGGGCACAAACGGTTGATGCTCAAACTTTTCCCGTCGCCGGAAATGTTTTTTCAACGGAAGAAAACGAGGCATTAATTGGCGTGTCAGTCCAAGAAAAAGGCACGACCAACGGCACGATGACCGATGCCGAAGGCAATTTTAAATTAAATGTCGCCTCGCCGGAAGCCATTTTGATTTTTCGGTACACCGGTTTTTCCAACATCGAAATGCCCGTCGAGGGCAGGGGAGTGCTGGCCGTTGTGATGGTTTCGAGCACGAATTTGATGCAGGACGTGGTCGTCACCGGTTACAAAAAGGAAATCCGCAGCGACATTTCGTCGGCCATCACTTCCGTAAAAGCAAAGGATATCGAAAAATTGGTCGTCGTCGGCATTGACCAAGCACTGCAAGGGCAGGCACCCGGCGTGATGGTCACGCAGGTCACCGGTTCGCCGGGCGACGACATCGCGGTGCGGATTCGCGGCGCGGGGACTTTGGGAAATAACAATCCACTTTATGTCATCGACGGCGTGCCGACGACCGGAAATATCAACATGTTTTCGCCCGGCGACATCGAATCCATCGAGGTTTTGAAAGACGGCGCGGCGGCGGCGATTTACGGTGCGCGCGCGGCAAACGGCGTGGTTTTGATTACCACAAAACGTGGAAAATCGGGCAAACCAAGTTTCTCGTTCGAGGCGTACACCGGCATGCAGCAGCCTGTCAATTTGCCAGAATTGTTGAACGCCCGCGATTATTTGACCATCCGGAACGAAGCAATTGTCAACTCAAACGCCCTCCGAAACCCCGCGAACCAAATCCCAACTTACGACCCTGCGATTTTGGACACGCTGCCCGATGTCAATTGGTTGGACAAAGTTTTCGCGCCCGCGCCCATCCAACATTATTCGCTTTCGGCGGCGGGCGGCAGCGAATCGAGCAATTTTTACCTTTCCGGAGAATACCACACGCAGGACGGCATTTTTAAAGGGCAGGCCTTCGACAAATATCAGGTGCGTTTCAATGGTGAAATCGGCTCGAAACATTTCAAAATCGGCAATAATTTCTCGTTTTCCCACACCGACCGAAAGGTGATAAACGGCTCGGGCGATGGTTTTGGCCCCGGCAACGAGCCGAGCGGCATCCGATATGCTTTGATTACCGCGCCCGTTTTTTCTGGAAAATACGCCGACGGCACGGACGTCAACGTGACTTCACTGCTCGGCGACCCGACACTTTACGGCGACGGCAACGCGAACCCGCTCGTTTTTATCCAAAATACGGATTGGACCATCAAACGGTACCGTGCTTTTGGGAATGTTTTTGCCGAGTTGACTTTGTGGAAAAACCTAAAATTGCGCTCCACGCTCGGCGGCGACCTGCAATTTGAAAAAGAAAAACTGTTCAAAAAACAACTTTCAGCCGCCATTTATTCCCCGACTTCGCTGAACGAAGGCCGCATTTTTAACCAAACTTTGGTCTGGAACAACACCGCAGATTTTCAAAAAACCTTCGGCGACCACCGCGTTTCGGCACTCCTCGGCACCGAGGCCATCCAAAACCACACCGATTATTTGGGCGCGTCGGCCAACAATTTCCGGCGCACCGACCCGCTTTTTCGCTACCTCGACGCGACGACGGAAGTCGAAATCGGCGACATCGGCGTGTCGGGCATCGCCACCGAATGGGCATTGGTTTCGTATTTTGCGCAAGCGGGTTATTCTTTCAAAAGTCGCTACGTCGTGTCGGCGGCGGTGCGGCGCGACGGCTCGTCGAGGTTTGGAAAAAACAACCGCTGGGGCACTTTTCCGTCCGTTTCGGCGGCGTGGAACGTGTCGAACGAGCGTTTTTTTGAAAAGATAAATTTCATTTCTGCCCTGAAAATCCGCGGAAGTTGGGGGCAACTCGGCAACCAAGAAATCGGGATTTACCCGTTCAGTTCGCTGGTCAGCACGGGCGACCGGGTGTACGTTTTTGGCGACAAAATCGTGACCGGCGCGACCATCCTCGAAATCGGAAATTCGAACATTCGCTGGGAAACGAGCACGCAAACCGACCTCGGTTTGGACATGGCTTTTTGGGGCGACCGTTTTTCGTTGACCGCTGATATTTTCAGAAAATTGACCGAGGATATTTTGGTGCGGGTGCCGTTGCCGCAGGCCGGTGGCGCGACGCGCGCGCCGTTTGTCAATGCCGCGTCGGTCGAAAACAAGGGTCTCGAACTGGGTTTGATTTACAAAAACCGGGTGAAAAAATTCAATTACTCGGTCGGCGCGAACATTTCCGCGCTGCGGAACGAGGTAGTTTCTATTTCAAATTCAGAGCCGATTTTGGGCGGTTTTGGACTTTCCGACGGTGCTTTGACCAAAACGGAGCCCGGTTTTCCGGTCGGCTCGTTTTTTCTTTGGGAAAAATTGGGCGTTTTTCAGACGCAGGCAGAAATTGATGCCAGCCCTTTTCAAACGAAAGACACGCGCCCCGGCGACGTGAAATTTGCCGATTTGAACGGCGATTTGAAAATTGACGACAAGGACCGGAAGCACGTCGGCAACCCGTTTCCCGATTTTACTTACGGTTTGAACCTCGGTTTCAACTGGAAAAACCTTGATTTTTCGGCACTCGTTCAAGGTGTGCAGGGCAACGACGTGTATTTTTTGTACGGAAATTTTGCCTACGAAACCCAGTTGCGTGGCTTCAATTCTTACCAAGACATCCTGAACCGCTGGACTCCGGACAATCCAAACAACGATTTCCCGAAGGTCAGCGTGGACGACCGCAACGGCAACCGGCGGCCTTCGACCCGGTTTTTGGAAGATGGTTCGTACCTGCGGATTCGAAATATTACGGTTGGCTACGATTTTAAAAGTTTGTTGAAATGGAAAGAAATCGGCTCGCTGCGGCTGTATTTGACTGCCCAAAACGCTCTGACTTTTACAAAATACCCCGGTCTCGACCCTGAAATTCAGGCAAATACGAACGACACGCGCGGTTTGGGTTTGTCGTCAGATTTGGCGGTGGGGATTGATTGGGGGACGGTTCCGGCGGGTCGGACGGTGATTTTTGGGGTGCGGGTGGGGTTTTGAGAAAATGAAAAATATTTTCTCAACCCAAAAACAGCCCTAATTTTGCTCAAAATTCATTCGTCATGCAAACCTTCGTTTTAAATCTTCCAGAAGATTGGGCTGTAAAAGTCAATCGCGTGCTCAAAGAAGAGCAACTTTCGTTCGATGCGCTTTTTATGAAAGCATTGAACAATTATTTATACCAAAAAAACGTCCGCAAAATCCGTCGGTCGCTGCGCGGTTACGCCGAAAAAGCAGGAATCCGGAACGAAGAAGAACTTTTTGAGCAGATTTCATAAACCAATTTTCCCGCTGCACACCCTATGAAAATCGTTCTGGACACCAATGTTTATCTCTCCAATTTTATTTTTGGCGGGCTGACCGCTCAGGTTTGCACGTTTTGTTTTGAAAAATGTGCGGTGTTCATTTCTCCATTTATCAAAGACGAAATCACGGAAAAACTGGCTGGCAAATTTCAATATCCTGCCGAAAAAATCCAGTTTGTGCTGCAAACATTGGCACTTGTCACCCGGGAAACCACGCCTTCCAACTCGCTGCCCGACGTTTGCCGAGACCCTGACGACAATGCCATTTTGCAACTCTGCCAATTTGTCGAGGCCGACTTTTTGATCACCGGGGACAAGGATTTATTGGTTTTGGAAAATTTTGGGAAGACAAAAATCCTGAACCCGCGGGCGTTTTTCGAGGCAGTTTGATTATTAAAATTGCCGCCCATCATTTTCACAGCACATAAAAATTTAAAACAGCTTGTTCAATTCGATGCCCAAAAATTCAGGTTTTACTGAATTTTTGGGCATTTTTTTAATTTTTAAAAAACTATTTGTTTAGTTTTGCTGCCTAAAACTCACGCACCACCCACTAAATTTTTTACCGATGACAAATTCCATCGCCCTTTTTGAAGAATTTCAAATCCGCCGCGTCTTCGACGAAGAAACTCAGACCTGGTATTTTTCCGTCGTTGACATCGTCAAAGTTTTGACGCAACAGCCTGATTTTCAGGCCGCTCGGAAATATTGGAACAAATTAAAAGAACGACTGGCCAAGGAAGGAAGTCAAACGGTGACAAATTGTCACCAGTTCAAAATGCCCGCCGAAGACGGAAAAATGCGCCTCACCGACTGTGCCGACCCCGAAACTTTGCTGCGCCTCGTCCAATCCGTGCCGAGCCCAAAAGCCGAACCCATCAAACTTTGGTTGGCCAAAGTCGGCTACGAAAGGATGCAGGAAATGGCCGACCCCGAAAAATCGCTGAACCGCGCCCGCGAAAATTGGCAGCGGTTCGGGCGCAGCGAAAAATGGATCCAACAACGCATGACCGGCCAGGAAACCCGCAACAAACTGACCGATTATTGGAAGGAAAACGACATCCGGGAAGGCGAGGAATTCGCGATTTTGACCAACATCATCCACCAAGAATGGACCGATTTGACGGTCCGCGACCACAAAGATTTGAAAGGTTTGAAAAGCCAAAACCTGCGCGACCACATGACCGAAGCCGAGTTGATTTTCACGGCACTCGCCGAACTTTCGACCCGCCAAATTGCCGAAACGATGGAAGCAAAAGGCCTCGCGGAAAACAAAATCGCCGGAAAAACAGGCGGCAGCATTGCCAAAAAAGCACGGCTAGAATTGGAAGAAAAAACGGGGCGGAGCGTGGTTTCGGGTCAAAATTTCCTGCCGCCGAAAAAGAAGGAACTCGAAATTTGACCTTTTTGAAAAATTTAAAGTACCACCCTTTTACCTAAAAATACCAGCGACGGCCGCCTATTTTCCGCACTTTTGCAAAACTTGAATTAAAAATCAGTTTTGCAATGACTCAGTTTTTTTCCAAAAATATTTGCCGTAGCGCGGTTTTCCTCGCGCTCTTTTTCACTTCCTGCGAATCCATCCTCGACAAAGAACCCATCGCCACGCTCGACGCAGGCTCGTTTTTTCAGACTGAAAACGATGCTGTGCAGGCATTGAATTCAGCCTACCGACCGCTGCTTTTCAGCAACGACAACCACAATTTTTACTGGGCTTTTGCCGAAATCACGTCCGACGAGGCCATCCCCGGCGGCGACGGTTCGCGCCCCGGAATCACCGAAATGGAGGCGTTCACGTACTCGCCGCGCACCGAGGAATTCAATGATTTTTGGAAATTGCAGTACACCGGAATCACCCAGGCCAACCTCGTTTTGGACAATTTGCCAAAAATCGAAATCCCAGAAACCCGCCGGAACGCCATCGCTGGCGAGGCACTTTTCCTCCGGGCGTACTATTATTTTTTGCTGACGCAAGTTTTTGGGGATGTTCCGTTGTTCAAAAAAGTCGCGCCGCCCGACCAATTGAAAGTCCCGCGCAATCCGAAATCTGAAATTTTTGCCCAAATCATCGCCGACTGCGAGCAGGCCGCCGCGTTTTTGCCCGAAAAACAGCCCGCCGCCGAAACCGGCCGGGCGACAAAAGGCGCGGCACTCGCGCTCGCGGCCAAGACATATATATATGACAAGAATTGGGAAAAAACGGTCGAGTTCGCGGGCAAGGTGAAAGCATTGAACATCTATTCTTTGATGACCGATTACCAGGATAATTTCAAAAAAACGACCCAAAACAACGCCGAATCCGTCTGGGAAATCCAGCACTCGAACCTCGAACTCGGCGTGGGGAATTTCCTGAACCAATGGTGGGCATCGAAAAAATTCGAGGGCTACGGTTTTGCGGAAGCGACTGCCGATTTTGTAAACGCTTTCGAGCCGGGCGACCCGCGCCGCAAATTCACGGTGGCGATGAACAACGAGGACTATTTCGGGCTGATTTACAAACCTTCTTATTCCAGCACTTTTTACAGCGTCCGAAAATACCTCCAACCGAAAGCCGAAGTCACCCAAAAAGCGGACGGCGACATCAATTACACCGCCATCCGTTTTGCCGAAGTTTTGTTGTGGGAAGCCGAAGCACTCGCCGAACTCAATCGGCTGGCCGAGGCCGCCGATGTGCTCGAAATCGTCCGCGCCCGCGCCCGTGCGCAGGCCGCCGACCCGTCCACCACGTTGCCAAAAATCACCGCGACCGACCAAAACACGGTGCGCGAAGCCGTTCGCCACGAACGCCGGGTGGAACTCGGTTTCGAGATGCACCGATTTTTTGACCTCGTCCGGTGGGGCACGGCAGCGCAGGTTTTGCCCGGTTTTCAGGCCGGAAAACACGAGGTTTTTCCGCTGCCGCAAACAGAAATTGATTTGAACACGGCCTTGCAGCAGAACGCAAATTATTGATTTTTCCCCCAATTGATGGCCGAAGTCCGGCCTTTTGAAGAGAGTGCGGATTTTTCGACCGTGGGTTGCAGATTCCTGATTGAAAAAAATTCGTTGGCTTGTTCTCCGTTCGGAAAAAAGGTTGGCAAAGGCGGTCAACATGTGCGAAGTTTGCGCCATGAATCAGGGCGAAAACATTTTGCCTGCTTCCCCGAAACTGCGATTCAATCTTTCATTTCAACCCATCATGCAAATTTAAAAATCATGTCCAACGCATCGAAATTCATCGCTTTATCTCTGTTTTTCATCGCCCCGGCCTTTGTGTCGGCGCAGATTTCCATCACCGGCATCGCCAACCCTTTCACCCAAAACTTCAATTCGCTCGCTGCTTCCGGCACCAGCAATGCCTGGACGAACAACAGCACCATCCCCGGCTGGTACGCGGCCAAAACGAGCGGTGCTGTCGCCACTTACCGCGCAAACGACGGCACGAGCAACGCCGCCAACCTTTGCAGCTTTGGCACGGCGAACAACACCGACCGCGCGCTCGGCTCCGTTGGGGCGGGTGGTTCGAGTTTCGCGTGGGGCGTTCGTTTCAAAAACAATACCGCCAACACCACCATCAACTCGGTGAAAGTCACCTTCACCGGCGAGCAATGGCGCGTCAGCACCTCGCTTCGGGAGCAGCCCGTGCGGTTTTCGTACTTCGTTTCGGCAGGTGCCATCAACACGTTTTCGGCGACCGAAACGGGGTACCTGAAGGTGCCTTTCGCCAATTTCATCAGCCCGGTTTATTCCGGCGCAGACGTGGCTTTGGACGGAAACGCAGGGGCCAACCGCGTCCAGGTCGTGATGCGGTTCAAGGTTGCCGTCGCCCCGGGGCGCGAAATCATGCTCAAATGGTTCGATGCCGACGACTCGCAATTTGACCATGCGCTCGGTATTGACGATGTGAGCGTTCAGTTTTACAGTAACGCCACGGTCACCGACGAATTCACCGGCGCGACTTCGCTGGAGCATTTCATGAAAGGTGTCATCCTCGACATCCCCGCCCAAAACTCCGGCGTGCCGTACGCCCTGCCGAGTGCCGCCCAATTGACAAAATGGGGCGACGGCATCACCCTGCTTTTGGGTGCGCAGTATGGCAACGCCTTCAACAAATTCCACAACGCCAACAACAACCTCGGCTACCGCCTAACCAAATACGTCACTTCGACGCGCACCTATTATATCGTCTCGAAAGACGGGGCTTCGGCCAATCACTGGGGCACCTATGTTTTCTCGCCGGGTTCCACGCGGCCTTGCGTCAATTTCCAGGCCCCGCACCCGCTGCACGACGCGAAAACGGGCGAGCAAGCCGCCTGGCTTTTCCGGGAAACGGATGCTTTTTCGCTGATGGTCGCCGGGGCACACCGATGCCTCAGTGCCGTGGTTTCCGGCTGCAGCGGCACAGACAGCCCTTGCGCCGGGCAGCAGCGCATCAGCGATGTGGCGCACGTTGTCGGTTCGGCTTTTGAAAAAACGACCGAAGTCGTGGCCGCCGGCGGGAGCAATCGCCGTTTTCTTCAAATGCACGGTTTTGCGCAGGGCGACAATCCTTTTCATTTCGTCCTTTCCAACGGCACCGACCTGACCCCGGCCAACGACCGCGCCGCGCAACTTGATGCCGCACTTGAAGCCGTCGTCGGCAAAAACTGGCAAAGCCGCGTCGCGCACCTTGACAATCCGGGGATGCTGACGGCTTACAACAACATTCAAGGCCGCTACCTCAACAGCTACGCCGACGGCAACATTTGCTCCTCGAACATCGTCTCGAACACCGTGACAGGTCGGTTTTTGCACATCGAACAATACGAAGCCGCGCGAGAAGACCCCACAAATTACCCCTTGCTACGCGACGCGCTGCTTGCGAACGCGATATTCGACTGCGCCGCGCCGAACCTGCAAAACAGCTCCGACCGCACCACCGGAAGCACGGAAAATGCGGTTGAAATCCGACAAAGCAACGACGAGGCGAACGACCTGACTTGCTACCTCCAAAGCGGGCAGTTGCTGGCGAACATTCAAATCGTGAATACGGTGGGACAAGTTTGCACCCGCCAAACCGTGGAGGTGTTTGGGTCTGCCGAGTTCAAAATCCCGACGGAAGGCTTGGCTGCGGGTGTGTATTTTTTGGTTGCAGATTTTGGCGTCGCCGAGCGGAAGACGGTGAAGTTTGTAGTGAGGTAGAGCAAATCACCTGTTTTTAAACTTAAAATTCATGTCCAAATCCGCACCGTTTTTCCCCATCCTAATTTTCCTTTTTGCCCAAATCGCCACCGCCCAAACCGGCCAAATCGCCATCCCCCGCATCGAACAAATGCCAAATCTGCCCGCCCCACTCAACATCCGCGACTGGCGACAGGTGGCCGCGCGGTACGATTCTTTTGCCTACGATTTGCAAAAAACAGGGCAGTATTTGCCGCTCGTTTACCTCAAAACGGCGGGCACGAACTACCCGCAAAACCCAACTTTCGGCCTGCACACCTACATCGGCACCAATTCGCCGATGGGCAACGAGGCGATAAATGTGCTGCCCTCGCTCGTCGGCGCGACGCTTGTCGGTGCCGACAAACGCAACCAATTTGGGAAAAACTGGCTGCTCATGTCGCAAGATTTTTTCAATAAAAACAACGGCGAAAACCTCTATTTGAACAACGCCGGGGCATCCTCCGGCGGCGATTGGTGGTACGATTTGATGCCAAACCTCTATTTTTATCAACTTTACGACCTCTACCCAAACCTCGGCGGCGAGGCGGACGCGCAGTTTTTGACCATCGCTGACCGTTTTTTGGAAGCCGTCCGGACGTTGGGCGGCGACGACGCGCCCTGGGAACCTGGCTATTTTAATTACCGCGCTTTCAAGTTCAAAACGCAGCAGCCAAACCCCGTCGGCGTGCCCGAGCCCGAGGCAGCCGGGGCGTTCGCGTGGGTCTTGTTTCATGCCTTCCAAAAAACGGGAAATCCCGAATATTTGAAGGCCGCCGAGTGGTCTTTGGAATTCCTAAATGATTGGCAATCAAACCCTTCGTACGAATTGCAGTTGCCCTACGGAACTTTGACGGCGGCAAAAATGAACGCCGAAATCGGCACGAAATACGACATCCAAAAAATGCTTAACTGGTCGTTCGACCGCGGCGCGCTGCGTGGCTGGGGCACGATTGTCGGAAAATGGGGCGGTTTTGATGTCTCTGGTCTGGTCGGCGAGGCCAACGACGCGGGCAACGATTATGCTTTTCAACTCAACGGTTTGCAGCAGGCCGCCGCGCTCGTGCCGATGGTCAGATATGACAAAAAATTTGCCCGCGCCGTCGGAAAATGGATGCTCAATTTGTCGAACGCGACGCGCCTTTTTTACCCCGGTTTTTTGCCAAATAATTTGCAGGACGCGGCGGCGTGGTCGGCGGCGAACGACCCGCAGCAGGTCGTGGGCTACGAAGCCTTGCGGCAAAAATGGCAAAATTTGTCCCCATTTTCGACGGGCGACGCGGTCGGTGGAACTTGGGCGAAGACCAATTTATCCTTGTATTCGACGGGTTCGATTGGATATTTGGGCGCGCTCGTTGAAAAAACAAACGTCGACAACATCCTGAAAATCAATCTTTTGAAAACTGATTTTTACAAAAACGCGGCTTATCCGACCTTCCTTTTTTACAATCCAAACGCGACCGCGCAACTTGTCAATTTTGATGCGGGCGCAGCACCGGCAGATATTTACGAAGCACTGGGCGAGACGTTTATTTTGAAAAATGTGGCCGGCACGGTCAGTTTTCAGGTGCCGGCAAATCAGGCGATTTTGATTGCCGTTTGCCCCGCCGGGGGCGTTGTTTCTTTTGAAAAAAACAAAATGAAGGTCAACGGCACGGTCGTTGATTTTGACCAGCACGCCCAAATTTTTACCCATTCGCCGAGGATAAAAGCACTCGCTGCCGCAAAAAATCCGCTGCAAATCAGCGACACGACCACCGTTTTTGCCACCGTCGAAGACGTGGATTCCGATTTTTCAAAACTCGTTTTTTCGTGGAGTTCCGATTTTGGAAATGTTTCCGGGACGGGCGCGACGGTGAAATTTCATGCCCCGGCGGCTCCCCAAATTTCAAAAATCCAACTGATTTCCACCGACCCGGAAGGCAACCGCGACACTGCTTTTTTGGAAATCACGGCTGTCCAAAAACTCAACGAAGCACCGCAAATCATTGGTTTTCAAAAAGATAGGCCGTTTGCTGTGCCGAGCGAAATTGTCAATTTTACCTGTTTTGCCACCGACGCGAACGGCGACGCGCTCAATTTTGACTGGACATTTTCGGGCGGGACGTTTTCAGGAAATGGCAATGCAAGTGTCGAATGGACCGCCCCGCCGAGCGAGGGGATTGTTGAAATAAAAGTAAAAGTGAGCGACGACGGCGGCCTCGTGGATGAAATTTCTGCCCAGATTTTGGTCAAAAATTTCGACCCCGTGCCGGGAAATTTGGTCGCGCACTACCCATTTTCGGGAAACGCGAACGATGTCAGTGGCAACAATTTGCACGGTCAGGCGAACGGCGCGATTTTGACAACCGACAAAAACGGGGTGCAGCAAAGTGCCTATTATTTCAACGGCGGGGCGCAGCACATCGCGGTGGTGAACAGTCCGCTGCTCAATTTTGAGGACGAAATCACGGTTTCCACGTGGTTTAAAGCCAATGCACTGCCCGAAAAAGAGACGTTTTTGCTCTCGCACGGTTCGTGGCAAAACCGCTGGAAAATTTCAATCACGCCCGAAAAACGGCTGCGGTGGACCCTCAATTCGACGAACGGCATCGCCGATTTGGACATCGAAACGGTGCTCGAAACGGACAAATTTTACCACGTCGTGGCCACTTTCGACGGCTCGATTTTGGCATTTTACCTTGACGGCGAACTGCTGGCTTTTAAAAATTTGACTGGAAAAATACGCCCCACGACTTTTCCTTTTTTGATGGGCCAAATGTTGCCCGGGCTGGCCGATTACAATTTTAAAGGCGTCCTCGATGCGGTGAAAATCTTCGATTTCGCGCTCGCGCCGGACGTCGTGAAAATACTTTTTGGGCAAGGCGTTGTTTCGGCTGGCGAGGCGGTTTCTGGAAATTTTCCCCAAAAAAACGGGCTTGTTTTGTCGCCGAACCCGGTTTTGGATTTTTTGAAAATTGAAATTCCGGCGAGCGGTCGGGTGCAAATCCGCGACCTCGCAGGACGGATAATTTTGGAAAAAAAATCGGGTGGGGAAGTGGTGCGTTTTGATTTAAATGGTTTTAAATCAGGGGTTTATGTCGTGTTTTTGGTTTCTGCGAAGGGTGTTTTTTCGGGAAGGTTTGTTAAGATGTAAAACCGTAAAAAGAGGTTTTTCGACACGTTTTCAGGCAGATTGATACTTTTGATTTTACTTTTGTTTTCAAATAAATTTTACAACATGCTCACCATACCTGCCGAATTCGTCCGCGCAACTCGATTGACAGATTTTGAAATACTGCTCGAAATCGCCGTTCTGCTTTTCCAAAAAGAAAAACTGACGCTCGGTCAGGCTGCGCGTCTGGCCGGAATGCCACAATTTAAGTTTCAAATGTTGCTGTCAAGCAGGGATATTCCAATCCATTATGGCATCGAAGATTATCAGGAAGACCTGCAAACCATCAAATCGCTGGGTTTATGATTATCGTCAGCGACACCTCGCCCATCAGGTCAAACGCATTAAAATCCATTCCCGAAGGGAATCTATGTTTATAGAAATTGAAATGGACATGCACGAGAAATCCCGAAGGGATTTTATGTAAAAACTCGCGCCTGAAAACATAAAATCCCTTCGGGATTTGA
>JANNMS010000121.1:0-6312 GCA_031398055.1 Saprospirales bacterium
AAATATGAACTATGAACTATGAACTATGAACTATGAACTATGAACTATGAACTATGAACTATGAACTATGAACTATGAACTATGAACTATGAACCCTAAAAATTTATAGTTTATAGTTTATAGTTTATAGTTTATAGTTTATAGTTAATTGAAGGTTTATCCAATTTTTCGTTTTCAAAAGCAATTCTTCCGCGTTTTCGCCGGTGATTGGATTTCCATAAACTACCCGAATTGGCGTCGTTTTTTCTCCAAAACGGCTCAAAAAATGGGGCAGCAGCGTGTCATTTCCAATCCAAAAATCTTTTTTGCTTCCAAAAATCAGTGCCACCGGGACGATTGGAATCCCATGTTTTGCAGCCACCTGAAAACTGCCGAGCCGAAACGGAGCAGTCGTCGGCAAATCAGTCGTCGTGCCTTCCGGAAAAAGCACGACCGGCCAACCTTCCTTGATCTTTTCGACGATGCCTTCGAGCGTGTTTTTTCGGCTGTCCTTGCTTTCTCTTTTCAAAAAAATGACGCCGGAAAGTTTGATGCCGTAGCCAATCACTGGCCATTTTTCGACTTCAGCTTTTGAAATGTAAAAACCCAGCACGTCGTTCGCAATCAAAACAGGGTCGAGGTACGAGCGGTGGTTGCTCAAAACTAGGCAAGAAAAGTTGGGTGGCGAGCCTTCAATCGTCAATTTTACACCCAAAACCGAGAGCAATTGACGAGAATAAAGACGCCGGATGCCCATCGTGTGGCTCACATCATTTCCCAAAACGAGCGCGTGAAACATCATGTGCATCACCCGAAAAACGGAATAAAATGCCAGAAAAATGAGTCGGGAGATTGCGCGAATTTTTTTCATTTGAAAAAATTTTGAGCGGCAAAAAAACGCCCAGCATTTTCATGTTGGGCGTTTTTTTGAGGTAAATTTTTTGAAAGGAAATTGAAAACCTAAAAATTCACGGTCAACATTTTGAAAAATAAAAAACCCCCGGTGGAAAGCCACCGGAGGTCCGAAATTTTTATCAATTAAAATGTCAAACTGCGATTAAGCGATTTTGACATCTACTGCATTTATTCCTTTTTTGCCACGTGCGGTGGAGAAAGTAACAACATCGCCTTCGCGGATGTTATCAATCAAACCTGATGCGTGGACGAAAAATTCTTCTTTCGAAGAGTTGTCGGTGATGAATCCAAATCCTTTGGAATCATTGAAAAACTTTACAGTTCCAGTATTCATTAAAAATAAAAAATTGGTGATGCGGCGTTGTGCCAGGACAAAGGTAATCTAATTTTCAGAATTATATTTTTTTTCACCTATCGTTCACAAATATATTTTTTGTGGTCACCCTATTTTTTCAAAAATCTCCGCCCACGAACTGTTTTTGGCCGTCTGCCGAATGGGCAAATGGAAGTCTTCCAGTTTTTGCAAAAGTTCGAGCAGTTGGTGTTTTTCGAAATCGTCCAAGTTGCCGGTGAGCATTTTTACCACTTGATTCATCACCTCAAAACTTTCAAAAAGTGCCTCGTGGCCAGCTTGCGTGAGCGTCAAATTTTTACTGCGTTTGTCCGTTTCGGAATTTTCCTGCACCACAAAACCCAAATCCAACAGCCGCCGCCAAATCTCCATCCCAGTCGGTTTTTCGAGTCGCGAGCGTTCGATGAGTTCCATTTTGGTCGCCGAACCAGCATTAAAAAGGTTGATCAAAAACACAAATTCGTCCAGCGAACCCACCTTTTTGTTTTCCAAAGCCTTTTTCGAATAGCCTCTCGCATACCGATTTAGGTAAATTATCAATTTAGCAATCACACTTTCCAGCGTCTCGGTGGCCGTCATTTCAGGCATGCGAAAACTGCGCGGCGCGGCCACCGATTTTTTTTCGACAAGCCATTGCCCAAACAAATTCATGTCCGAACTACCGGGGTGCTTTTTGGAAAATGCTTCCGCCTGGTCGATCAAATTTTTGATAAATTTAAAATCCATGCAGAGGTGAACAACTTTTTGAAAAGTATGTTTTTAAACTTGTTTTAAAATTTAAAGCATAAAATCATACTAATTTTCAATTTGTCAAAAAAGATAATCATCATCGGTTCTGGGTTTTCAGGTCTTTCGGCGGCCTGTTTTTTGGCCAAATCGGGCTGCAAAGTAACTGTTCTTGAAAAAAACGCAACTCCCGGCGGGCGGGCTCGACAGTTCTCGGCCAACGGTTTTCATTTCGACATGGGCCCAAGTTGGTACTGGATGCCCGATGTTTTCGAGCAGTTTTTTGCCCATTTTGGTAAAAAACCGGGCGATTATTACGATTTGGTGCGGCTCGACCCATCGTACCGCATCATTTTTGGGAAAAACGATGCGATGGATTTGCCTGCTTGGCAGACAGCGTTGGCCGAACTTTTTGAAAAATACGAACCGGGCAGCAGCCGAAATTTGGAAAAATTTTTGGCGGCAGCCAAATTCAAATATGATTTTGGAATGCGCGAATTTGTCCACCGCCCTGCCCTGTCTCCGCTCGAATTTTTTGATTTCAGGATTTTCAAAGCTGCATTCCGATTGCAACTTTTCCGTTCGATTTCCCGCGAAGTCCGGAGTCTTTTCAAAGATTCTCGGTTGGTCAAGTTGCTCGAATTTCCAGTCCTTTTTCTCGGCGCGACGCCACAAAAAACGCCTGCGTTGTACAGTTTGATGAATTACGCGGACATGGTTTTGGGAACTTGGTACCCGATGGGCGGCATGGTCAAAATCGTGGATGGCATGGTTTCGCTGGCCAAGAAATTGGGCGTCGAGTTCGAATTTGGTTGCGAAGTTTCAAAAATCGAGGTTGAAAATGGCCACGCAACAAAAATTTTGGCTGCCGACGGACGTGAATTTTCAGCAGATGCTGTTGTCGCTGGGGCAGATTATCACCACGTCGAGCAAGTTTTGTTGGAAAAAAAATACAGACAATACGATGAAAACTATTGGAAAACACGGGTCATGGCTCCGTCCAGCCTGATTTTTTACCTTGGAATAAATGGTCGTCTGAAAAACTTGCTTCACCATAATCTTTTTTTCGACAGCGATTTCCAGCAGCACACCTGCGAAATTTACGAAGCCCCGGCGTGGCCGACCGACCCGCTTTTTTACCTCTGCGCACCGTCGGTGACCGACGAATCAGTCGCGCCGCCGGGCTGCGAAAATTTGTTTTTGTTGATTCCGATTGCCTCCGATTTAGTTGACAATCAAGAAGTTAGGGAAAAATATTTCCACCTCGTTTTGGATCGGATTGAAAAGTTGACCGAGCAAAAAATCCGCGACCGGATCATTTTCAAACAATCTTTTGGCGGCTCGGATTTCAAAACCGAGTACCATGCTTTTCGTGGAAATGCCTACGGTTTGGCAAACACGCTGCGCCAAACTGCTTTTTTGAAACCAAAAATGAAAAGCAAAAAAATTAAAAACCTCTATTTTACAGGCCAATTGACCGTCCCGGGGCCGGGCGTTCCGCCTGCCCTGATTTCAGGTCAAACAGTAGCCAAAGAAGTTTTAAAAAATATCAATGATTGAACTTTTCAACCAAACTTGTCGAGAGTGCAGCCGATTAATCACCGAACGGTACAGCACCTCGTTTTCGGCTGGGATCCGGGCGTTCGACCCAAAATTCAGGTCGCCGATTTATTCGGTTTACGCTTTTGTGCGGTTTGCCGACGAAATTGTGGACACATTTTACGACCATCCGCAGGCCGAAATGTTGGAAGAATTCCGGCAGGAAACTTGGCGAGCCATCGAAAAACGCATCAGTTTGAACCCGGTTTTGCATGCTTTTCAGGAAGTTGTGCATCGTTTTGGCATTGAACGCGAATTAATCGAAGCGTTTTTGGACAGCATGGAAATGGACCTGCACCAAAACCGTTTTGGCCAAAAATCGTACGACGACTACATTTACGGTTCGGCGGAAGTGGTCGGTTTGATGTGCCTGCGCGTTTTTTGCGAAGGCGACCGCGAGCAATTTGACCGGTTGAAATCGCCTGCTCGCAGCCTCGGTGCAGCTTTTCAAAAAATCAATTTTTTGCGCGATCTGAAATCGGATTTCGAGGATCGCGGCCGGGTTTATTTTCCGGGCGTGGATTTCCAAAATTTCACGGCAGAAGACAAATTGCACATTGAAAAAGACATCAAAAAAGATTTTGATGCAGGTTATGCAGGTGTTTTGCAGTTGCCAATCGGTGCTCGATTTGGCGTTTATTTGGCCTACGTTTATTATTTGAAACTGTTTAAAAAAATCCAAAAAACCTCGCCCTGCAAAGTCCGCGAAAGCCGGATCCGTGTCCCGAACAGTGAAAAAATGCTGCTGCTTTTCCAATCTTCTTTAAAAATGAAACTGAATTTGCTATGATTTTCAATATTTTGATCACGCTCGCCGCCGTTGCCGGCATGGAATTCGTGGCTTGGTCTGCCCATCGATTTCTCATGCACGGCCCACTTTGGACTTGGCACGCAGACCACCACAAAAAAGACCACAATTCGGGCAGTTGGTGGGAAAAAAACGACCGGTTTTTCCTAGTTTTTGCCACGCCGGGCATCGCTTGCCTGGCCGCCGGGAGTTTTGGGCCACAGAAATGGTTGTTTTTTGTCGGCCTCGGCATCACGATTTACGGGGCGATTTACTTTTTGATCCACGATGTTTACATCCATCGCAGGTTCAGTTGGTTCAAACAATTGGACAACAAATTTTCCCGCGCGATCCTCCGGGCGCACGGCGCGCACCATGCAAAAACGACAAAAGAGGACTGCGAATCTTTCGGTTTGCTGGTCGTGAACCCCAAATTTTTTAAGAAAAAACGGAAATGAAACCCGAAAAACTGGTCTTGAAAATTGCTTTTTTCGGGTTCACACTGGCCGTTTTGGCTTTGAATTGGGCAACAAATTCAGTGCGGCCGGGCAATTTGATGACTGAAATTGACCCAATTTTTCACCTCGGTTTTTTGGAAACACGGTGGCTGTACGCTGCGGTTTTGGGTTTTACTTTTTCGTTCCCGTTGATTTTTGGGTTCCTGCCGCAACTCCAATTTTACAAAAAATGGCCGCGTTTTTTTGCTGCAAACCTGCCGGTTTCGGCCATTTTCATCGCGTGGGACATTTATTTTACAAAAATCGGGGTCTGGGGTTTTTCCGAAAAATACACCACTGGCTGGAAAATCTTGGGTCTGCCGTGGGAAGAATGGCTGTTTTTTGTTTGCGTCCCGGCGGCCTGCGTTTTCATTTTTGAATCCTTGAAATATTTTTTGAAAAACGAGCCGTTTGCCCGATTTGAAAAAAATCTGACGCGCGTTTTGGCCGTGATTTTTTTCATCGTCGGACTGATTTTTTGGGAAAATATTTACACGGCCACCACGAATTTGGCCTGCGGATTTTTCATGGTTTATCAAATTCTTTTTGTGAAAAATGGGCGGCGCGGGTGGTTTTACTTGGCTTATTTGTTTTCGTGCATCCCGTTTTTGTTGGTCAACGGCATTCTGACGGGCATGGCCACCGAAAATCCGGTGGTCATTTACAACGCCGAAGAATACTTTGGGATCCGAGTCGGGACGGTTCCGGTGGACGATTTTGCCTACTCTTTTTTGATGTTGTTTGGAAATATCATGCTGTTCGAAAACGGTTTTGGGAAACCTAAAAATTGAAAATTTTTAAAAAAAATCAACCGCCGGACTACCCAATTTTTATAAAACGGGTGATTTCGGCAGTCCGATTTTCCTTTAATTTTTACCATGAAAAATAGGAACCCAATATTTTGGCTGCGGTAGTTTTGATTCGAAAAGGGTGAAAATCCTCGATTTTTGGAAAAATATCCTAACTTTCGGGTTCAAAATGAACAAAAAAATCATGCTTGGAGAAACTTACCCATTTGTTCCGATCGAAAACGAGCCTGGCTACATTTTTCGAAGTGTGGGAAAACAAGGCGAGATTTTTAAAATCGTCCTTTTTCAAAAATTAGAAAATGGAAATTATAATCTTGCCTTTGGCGACATCGAAGAAAATGGCGATTTTAATGATAAAATCGTCAGCAACAATGAAGACTTTGTCATGGTTTTAAGTACAGTTGCCAAATGTGCCTACCATTTTGTTGAAAATAATCCGGGCATTTCCATTGAAATTGTTCCGGTTGACAAAACAGGTCAAACGCATTAAAATCCATTCCCGAAGGGAATCTATGTTTATAGAAATTGAAATGGATATGCACGAGAAATCCCGAAGGGATTTTATGTAAAAACTCGCGCCTGAAAACATAAAATCCCTTCGGGATTTGAGGAAAATGCCCTTGCTCTGAGCTATAAACATAGATTCCC
>JANNMS010000122.1:0-17075 GCA_031398055.1 Saprospirales bacterium
CGGCAGAGCCGCTAAATATTTGTAGCCATCGAACAAGGTTTTTTCAGAGGTGCGGAGCACCGAAATATTCCGGTGCTCTGCACCTCAACTTAGACTTCCCTTGCATTTCTACAAATATTTAGCGGCTCTGCCGCATTTTCAAGTACTCGAAAATTTACTTTCAACTACTTAATTGAACGCTGTTTCGGCTCCGATGGTCATGGTTTCGTCCTTGCCGTTGAGGATGATCAATTTTCCTTTCAAAATCAAGGTTCCGTGCTCGATGCCGATGACGTTGTCGAAAACGGCCAACTGCCCTCCCGTTTTGATGGTCAAAGTTGCAGAACTAGTTAAAAACAAGGCGTTTACCTCCACTTTTCCACCCGAAATGACCGGCGAGGCGCAAGTCGTGGTCGAAACACCCGGGATGATGACATTTGAAAAATCGTCCGGCACGCGGCCTTCTTTCCAGTTTTTGGCGCAGTTCCAATCGGTTGGCCTGCCGGGCGCACCACCTTGCCAAGTGGCTGTTTTTTGTGAAAAAAGGGAAATTGGGGAGCCTGAAAACAGGAAAATGGAGATGATAAAAAGAGCTATTTTCATTTTTGAAAAAATTTTGGGAAGTGGGAAAATGTTTGGTTGAAATGAAACGGCAAGTGGCGAGGCGTTTTTCCTTTTTTCATCTGCGTTTCATGGTTCAAAAATGTGGGCAGGACTTGCCGAAACGTGGCGTGGGTTTCCGAACGGCAGGTTTTGGTTTCCGAAAATGGGCGGGCGGTTTCCGGGGCATTTTCATTTGACTTAGAAAAAAAGGCTTTCCAATTTTCATTTTGGAATTACGATTCTGCGTGCAAACCTTACGGCTCAATATTGTTTTTGGCTTAAAAATTGCCATTTTATCAAACCTTCTTCTTTTTCTTCCCCCTTTTTTGAGGTTTTCCCGCCGCCTGATTTTCCCCCACCCATCATTTTTTGAAATAAAAACCAACCCAAATTGTCAAAAAATCCATTTTCAAACCTGCTAAAAACGCGAGAGCAACACACTGTTTCCGTCGAAGAACAAAGCATCCGCATCATCCGGGCCTTGTCTTTGTTCATTTCCATTTCGACTTGGCTGCTGGCCATCGTGTATTTTTTCTCCGGTTATTGGCCAAAATTTGGGTTGGCCGTCGTGGTTGCCACCATTTTTTCCGTGCCGCTTTTGCAGATTCGCTACTCGAAATTTCACGCGGCGCGGGTCTGTTTTTTCGCCCAATTTATTTTTATAAGCCTGTTTTTGCCCTTTGCCATCGGCGAAGACGCCCGAACAGAATGGGTCATCGTGCTTGCTCCCGTGCTCGCTTGCTTACTTTTTGGGCATGAAAACCACTTTTTTCGGCTGTCGCTGGGTCTGATTGGGTACGGAATCGTGCAAATGATTTACCATTTTCACGAGCCGTGGATGGTTTCGACTTTTCCGCAGGTCTACCGTTTTGTTTTGGCCATGATCATTTCGACGTTTTTGTACTGGCTGATCGTGCTTTTCAAACGCGAGACTTTGCGCTCCGACGAAATCATCCGCCGGCAGCACCTCGACCTGCTCGAACAACAAGAAACGCTCGCCCGCCAAAACACCGAACTGCTCGAAGCCAACCGCGCGCTCGACCAAAAACGGCTGGCTTTGCAGTCGTTAAATATTGAATTGCAGCATTTTACGTCCGTCGCGTCGCACGACATGAAAGAGCCGCTGCGCAATATTTCAAATTTTGCGACCCTGCTTTCCCGACGAATTGAAAATCCGGAGCACCGCGAATTCCTTGTTTTCATCGAAGGCGGCGCAAAACGAATGACCCGGCTGCTCGAAGATTTGATCAATTATGCCCGGGCGGGCGTGGAAAATGCGCGGCTCGAAACGGTGGATTTGAACGATGTTTTGCGGACGGCGCAACTCAACCTGCGCCTCCAAATTTTCCAGACCGAGGCAAAAATCGAGGCCGATTTTTTGCCAAAAATCACTGGCCATGCCACTTTGCTCGGCCAATTGTTCCAAAATTTGATTGGCAACAGCCTGAAATACCGCCGCGACGCGGTCGCCCCGCTCGTCGAAATCCGGTTTTTTGAAAAGGAAAACCATTTTCAAATCGAGTTCCGGGACAATGGCATCGGCATCGCGCCCGAGAATTTGGTCAAAGTTTTTGAGCCGTTCCGCAGGCTCCACGCGCACACTGAAATCGAGGGCAGCGGCATCGGCCTGGCGACTTGCCGGAAAATCGCGGAACTTTACGAAGGCCGAATTTGGGCAGAATCGGAGGTCGGCGCGGGCACGACGGTGGTTTTGGAACTGCCCGCAGCACTGCTCGTCGGTTCGATTGCCCCGGCGGTGGCTGGGTTGGAGCAGGTTGCTGTCGAATGACAAAAACTTTGGGTAGATTTGCCGACCACTATTTTCAAACCAAAATGCATCGAATGAAAAACACTTTTACCTTTTTTTGCCTCCTCGCCGCCCCCGTTCTTTTTGGCCAGAACCAAATTGACAGCCTCAAAAACGTGCTTGCCCAGACTGCCGACCCGGCGCAGCAACTCGAAATCAACTACCAAATCAGCCAGGGACTTTCGAATTCGAACCCGCAGCAGTCCCTTGTTTTTGCAAAAAAAGGCATCGAAATTTCCCAAAAATTGGGCGAAAAAGCGACCCTGCCCAAGTTGCTGCTCGTCGCCGGGAGCGGTTACGTCGACGCTTCGGTGTACGACAGTGCCGACATTTTTTTCAAAAAAGCCGTCGAAGCCTTCGCAGCCGTGGGCAATCAAAAAGGGCAGGCGGATACTTATTTGAAAATGGCGCATCTCGCCAATCGGACAGGCGATTACGTCGGGGCGTTCGACCTCTATTTCAAGGCCCTGCGGCTGGGCGAGACGCTCGGCGAACCCAAAATTTCGGCAACGGCCCACGGCGCGCTGGTCGAACTTTTTGCCGAAAAAAAGCAGGCCGCCGAAGCACGCGACCACGCCCAAAAAGCCATCGAAATCTGTGAAAAAAACAACTTGCTGGCCGAATTGCCCTTTGCCTACCACTCGCTCGGTCTCGCGTATTTTGCCGAGCCGGTTGACTATCAAAAGGCGTTCGAGGCTTGGGACAAAGCATATCAGATCGTGCAGCAGCCGCCGTTCGACGAAAAGGACCTCGCCATCGCGCTCAACGACCGCGCCAACGGCCTCAAACGCCTCAACCGGCACGCCGAAGCACTCGAAAACTACGGCCAAGCACTCGCCATCGTGGAAAAAATGGGCTGGAAGATGGCCGTCGCCGCTACCCATGCCAACATCGGCGAGGTGAATTTGCGGATGGGCAAGTTCCGCGAGGCATTGCCGCACCAGTTGAAAGCCATCGAAATTTTTGAAAAACAAAACGATTCGGACAATTTGCCCGAAAGTTATGAACACGCCAGCGCGATTTACGAAGGTCTCGGCGACTTCAAAAACGCGCTCGTTTTCAGAAAAAAAATGGAAACGCTCGGCGACAGCCTCTCCGGTCTGGAAAAAGACGCGGCCATGTCCGAACTCCAAACCCAGTACGAAACCGAGAAAAAAGAAACCACCATCGCTGCCCAAACCGCCCAAATCGGCCAGCAAAAAACCGTGCAGTGGGCCATCGGCGGGGTGGCTGCGCTGCTCGCAGGGTTCCTGTTTTTTCTCCGCCGGATCAACATTTCCAGAAAAAAAGCAAACCAAGAACTGGCCGTTTCCAACGAAAAACTGGGCGCGAAAAACGCCGA
The DNA here is from genome assembly GCA_031398055.1 of Saprospirales bacterium. Taxonomy (GTDB): domain Bacteria; phylum Bacteroidota; class Bacteroidia; order Chitinophagales; family Saprospiraceae; genus M3007. Next base: position 3,732 of record JANNMS010000122.1, read on the forward strand.
AAACGAACTGCTTTTGAAAGAAATACACCACCGGGTGAAAAACAATTTGCAGACGATTTCGAGTCTTTTGAACCTGCAATCGGCCTCCATTTCTGACCAAAACGCGCTCGAAGCGGTGCAGGAAAGCCAATCGCGGGTGCGTTCGATGGCTTTGATCCATCAAAAATTGTATCAAGGCGAGAACCTCGCCGCCGTCGAAATGAAGTCCTATTTTGAAACGATGGGCGAGGCGATGCTCCATTCTTTTGGCGACGCGGGCAAGCGCGTTTCGTTAAATGTCGAGATGCCGGAACTCGAAATGGACGTGGACACGGCGATTCCTTTGGGCCTGATTGCCAACGAGTTAATTACCAATTCTTTGAAATATGCATTTCCGGAAAACCGTCCGGGGAAACTGAAAATCAGTTTGACCACAGAAAACGACCAGCAATTTTTACTCAAAATCGCGGACGACGGCGTGGGTTTTGACAAAAAAGACAAGCCGAAAGGCACGGGTTTTGGGACGCGGTTGGTGAGTTTGCTGGCCATGCAATTGAATGGGAAAGTGGAAACGCAAACCGAAAACGGGACGGCGACTTTTGTAAAATTCCAACCGTTGGCGAAAGCGGCGTGAAAAATTTCGCGCAATTGGCCTTTCAATAAGCCCGAAAAAACAAAATCGGCAGCGCTGGTATTTTAAAAATAAAGTGAAAAAATTACGGGATGGTGTTTATTTTTGCGCTGCGCCTATTGAAAATAGTCAAATTTTTTATTTTTTCGTGAAAAAATTACGTTATGCTGATTCGCTTTGTTGTAAACAATGTCTACTCTTTTGGCGAAAGCAAAGAGTTCAATATGTTGTCCCGCCCGAAAACCCGGACCTTGCCCAACCATAAATACAGCAATAATTCGCTTGATTTCTTAAAACTGGCTGCGATTTATGGGGCAAATGGTGCTGGCAAATCCAATTTGGTCAAGGCATTGGCCTTGCTCCAATCCATGGTGATAGACGATGTTCCGACCTCTCATACATGGGGCGCGCGGTTCAAATTTGTGCAAAAAAACCAAAAACAGGTTTTGGCCGTGGAGTTTATCCAAGATGAAACGCCATTTTACTATGCCATCGAAATCGAAAAAGGGCTAATCAGTGCCGAGGAATTGTACATTTCCGGATTGGGAAAAACGAAGGACAAGTTGGTTTTCGAGCGAAAAACACAACCTGATGGCAGCACAATCCTGACTTTTTTGGAAGAATTTGAAAAGGATGCGAAGGGACAAATGTTAAAATCAATCCTGCTCGAAGAATTTGTCAAACCGGGGAAAACAATGCTGAAATTTTTGGCAAACCGGGACAACATCCATTTAAAAATTGTAAAAAAGGCATATAAATGGTTTGAAGACACCTTGCAAATTATTTCCCCGGACACAAAACCCCTTGCTTTTGTTCATCATTTGGAGGGCGATCCGGGTTTTAAAGAATATGCGGAAGACACCATGCGGTCACTTAATCTTGGAATAAATGCTTTGATTTTGGAGAAAGAGAACATCAATGATGTGTTCAAAAATGACAAGGACAATGAGGAAGCAATCGCAGAAATCCGGAACAAACTTGCAGACGGCAAAGGTGGCATCCTTGGGTTTCGAAACCCAGATGGCAATGAATTGTTATTTGTCAAAGAAGGTGACGAAATCATCATGAAAACCTTGAAACTCCAACACCTCGGGAAAGACGGGCAAAAAGCCATGTTCGAAATAAACGAAGAATCCGACGGCACCATCCGCCTGCTCGATTTTGTCCCGGCCTTCCGGGACATTGTTTTGAACAAAAAAGTGTATGTCATTGATGAGATCGAGCGCAGTTTGCACCCGATTTTGATAAAAGAACTGGTTTCAAAATTTTCGCACGATGCCAAGTCAAAAGGGCAGTTGATCATCACGACGCACGAATCAAACCTGCTCGACCAAAGCATTTTCCGGCAGGACGAAATCTGGTTCGTGGAAAAAAAGGAATCCGGGGAGACCGATCTGTATTCTTTGAGCGATTTTAAAGAACACAACACCATTGACATCCGCAAAGGATACCTGAACGGACGCTACGGATCGGTCCCTTTTTTGGCGAATTTGCAAGAACTAAACTGGCACGGATATGATACTCACTAACCGGCTTTTTACGCGGCGCGAACCCGAGCGGAGCGCGAAAAGCATCTACATTTTTTGCGAAGGCAAAAAAAGGGAGTACCAATATTTTCGATATTTCAGGGGAATCGACAGCCGGATAAACGTCGAAGTTTACGCCCTTCGCCAAGATGAAAACAACTCTCCTGCTGGGCTATACCAAATTGCGCTTGATTGCACCGTCCGAACGCCCGACAACCCGAGCCCAAAATATGAATTTTTGGACGGGGACGAAGTCTGGTTTGTAATTGATACCGACGATTGGGGAAGCCAAATCCACGAACTTCGGGAAAATGCAAGCAATTATTTGGCTTGGCACGTTGCCCAAAGCAACCCCTGTTTTGAGGTGTGGCTTTATTTCCATTACTTCGATGGCACCCCAGATTTTCAAAACAAGGAGAATTGCGCGGTTTGGAGAGGATTTGTGGCAAACAACCTCCCCGGAGGTTTTGATGCAAGAAGGCATCCGGTATTTATTGAAAAAGCAATTTCAAGTTCGCGTGCCCATTTTATTGAAATTGAAAATTCGCCCCAAGTTGGCTCTACCCAAGTTTTTAGGTTGGCAGAATCAATTTATGCCATTTGCAAAAGAAACATTGACGAAATACTCAAAAAAATATAGGGCACCGGTTTTGGCACGCGGCTGGTCAGTTTGCTTGCCATGCAATTGAATGGAAAAGTGGAAACGGAGGGCGGAAACGGGACGGAGACGTTTGTGAAATTTCAGCCGTTGGCGAAGGCGGCGTGAGTTGGAGGGCGAAATTTATTCCGCCCATCATTTCAAAAACACATTTTCCCAGCCAACTGTCCCGCCCGCCGCATTTTCCAACCTGAAAAAATACAGCCCGCCGGGCAAACTCTTTTTTGGAAAAATGCAGTTTTCATTTTCAAAAAAGCCAGTTTCCGCCAGTTGGCCGTCCGGGAAAAAAAGGGAATACCGGAAACGCGAAGTTTGATTTACGAGGCTTTTTTCCAGCCGCGCCGTTGTTTTTCCAGCCGCAGGATTTGGGGAAATTTTGAAAAATTTTCTTTCCAAAACAGGTTCGGGCGAAACGCGGACTACCATTTTTTCCAAAAATCCAGTGTCCACTTTGTGCTGCACGAGATTGGTCAAAACCGCCGGGTTGAAATCAAAATAAATGCCCGCCCGGTTTCGGACGAGCGCACCGATCGGCACGTCCTTTTTTTGTTCGATTTCAAAACTGACAAATCCGTGCGAGGCGCGTTCGTTGGCATTCGAATCGGGCAGGAAAATATTTTCAAAACGAAAAACCAGATGCCCAAAACCGCCGATTTCAAATTTGTACAGATGGCTCGAAGCACCCGGGCGGACGCTCCCGGCATCCAACCAATTGGACAAAGTATCGCGCAGGACGACGTTGAAAGCCGTGTCGGTGCCCGTGTTTTGAAAATAAATCACATATTTTAAAGGCGTGCCGGGCAGCAAAAAATGGTCGCCGCCGACGCCTTCGGGCTGCGCCTTTTTTTCGTTCGGGTCGAAAGAATTGGTCAGTTCCCGGCATTCCGTTTCGACAAATGGGTTGCCGTCGCCGCAGGGAAAATCGTTGACAAAACCGAGGCTCGCCGCACCAAAACCGCAGCCCTCGACCCACGCCACCGTCGGGCGGATGACCGGGGCGAGCGGTTCTTGCTCCATTTCCAATCTTTTAAATTTTCCGTTCGCCGGCACGCGAATCACCATCGAATCGGTCGGGGCGAGCGGTAACATCAAATTTTCGCGCAAAATCACCTGATCTTCGATGACGATGTATTCCAAATTTTGGGTGCTCGCACCCGTCCCCACGTTTCGGACGCTGAAAACCACCGCCGTGTCCGCCTCGCAACGCCCCCGCGCCGTGAGCCACGCGCCCGACCACGACGGGTCGCCGAGGCAAAAAGAATCGGGAAAAACATGACCCGTCAGGCAAACCGTCGCGCCGAGCGGCGCACCGCAATCCACCGCGAAATCAACATTTCCAGAAAAACACCCGCCAATCGGCAGGTCGGGCAAGGCAAATTTCAAGGTATCGCCCGCGCTGCCGAGCAGCGGCACGGAAGCCGCCGAAAACGCCAACCAAGCATCGGCAACCAAATCCAAAATGACCGGCGCGGCTGGCAAAGTGCCGTTGTTGCACACCTGAAAATAGGCCGAAGTCCCAAAACAAGGCCGCGCCGCCAAAAAACCCAGCGACAAATCCAGCATCGGGCAATCAATAATTCCATGCTGCGGAAAATCCAAAACGGTGCTGTCCAAATTGGGAAACAACGTGGCCGAAAGCGTATCAAAACAACCTTCCCAAAGTTGGTTGGGCGCGCGAACCGACAAATCCACCGCCACGCCAGCCGAATCGAGGACAAAAAACGGCATCCGGTATTTTCCATTTTCGTCGGTCGAGGCGTAGTTTTTCACCCCGCCGACCACGCCCTCGACCACCCAATTTTCCAATTTTATTTCGGTCGAATCGGTCTGGCAGTTCGTGTTTTCGTCTTTCGCCACCGTGCCGGAAATGGTCGAAATGGCCGGAAATAATTGGTCGGTGAAATACAAACCGCCGTTGAATTTTCCCCCAGCGAGCAAAAAATGGTTGACGGGGTCGAGGGCGAGCAGCCAATTTTCGGGGCAACTTTGGCAAAACGAGGTACCCATCGCGATGCCTTTGTCATACAAAATCCACGAAATCCCAAAATCATCCGAAACCCAAACTTGCCATCGCCCGGTCAAAAACACGAAACCGGAAGCGGTGGAAACCATGTTTTCCGGGGAATCAAAATTGGCGGGCAGTTTGATTTTTTGCCAAGTACTGCCAAAATTGTTTGTCCTAAAAACAAACCCGCTGTAATTGTCCCAAGCAAAAACATCGCCCCAAGCCGAAACGTGGATATTTTCAATGTTATAATTGGAAAATTTCGAAAGTTCTGCCCATTTTTTGCCGCCATCGAACGAGCGTTTCAAAATCGGGGAACTGTAAATTGTGGCCATCAAATCGCCTTGATTTGAAAAAGAAACCTGCGAAACAAACCTCAATTCGTCGGTCGAATTGAGCAATTCCCAACTTGCCCCACTGTTTTTTGAGCAAAAAATCCCGGCAGTTTCATCAAAAACATACAAATCGGCATTGGTTGGATTGATAAATAATTTGACATCCCAGCCGCTCAAAAAAACGGAGGTCGGCGTGCAATCCGTCCAAGTCGTTCCATCATCCGAACTTTTGAAAAGTTTTGGTTTCACGGTGCTTTGTGCTGCAAAAAAATAAGCAAACAGGTTTCCATTTTTGTCAAATTGCATTTGTGCAGGTTTTCTATCCGGCACGAAAAACTGCGTTTCAACCCAAGTTTGCCCCAAATCCGTTGTCCTGTGCCAGCCCGTCAAAGTTTCGACCAGCCAATTTCCGTTCGCCGGATTGACCAATAATTGATAAATCGAGGGTTGAAAAATGCCTTGCCCGGCCGCTTGCCAAGAATTTCCATCGTCCGTGCTTTTATAAATCCGGTGGCCGTTGTAATAATAATCCATCAAAAGAATGGTGCCGGATTGCAGTTTTTTCAACCAGAAAGCCGCCGAATTTTCGGCGAGGCCATCGTTTTTCAATTGCCAATTTTCGCCGTTGTCGAAAGAAATCCAGAGGCGCGGTTTGAAAAAACCATTGCCAAAACTGAACGGTGTCTGCGTCGCCAACAAAGTCCCCGCGTCGGTCAGCACCACCGATTGAAAAATTCGGGGGTTGCCGAGCGAGTCATTGACCATCGCCCAATCGGTTTTGTTGGCCGCCACTTTGACCAAACCTTCGGTCGCGGCGACCAAAATTTCGCCGGAAGGCAAAAAAACGGGTGCCTGAAATCCCACATAACTTCCGCCCGGCGTCTGCAAATTGAAAATAATTTGCCACGAAAAACCGCCGTCCTCCGATTTCAAAAACTGCCCCAGCCCGCCCAAATTGCGGGCCAGCAAATACATTTTCCCAGCCGCGTCCCAGGTCAAACCGGACACCGCCGCGTTCGGGCCAAATTGGCTGAGCGGTGTCCAATTGATGCCCGCATCGCTCGATTTTTGTAAAAAAACGGTGGATGCCCACGAAAAAAAGCCGTACCAAATGCTGTCCCGGACGACCACCGAAACCGGCGAACCATATTGAAAACTGTTAATCGGGGTCGCTGACCACGTTTCGCCGTCGTCGGTCGAGGTGAATTTTACGGGCAAATTCGCAGTGTTTTTGCCAAAAGCAAACCAATAACCATCTGAAAAACCTTGAATTTTGGGGTAGGCCGAAAACAAGGTCGGGTCGGGCTGCGGTTTTGGCCGCCAGTTTTGCCAAGTCAAACCCTCGTCCGAAGATTTGTATTGAAAATCTCCAAACAAAGTGCCGTCTGGTTTTTCAATAATCCAATTCAGCGTCCCGCCGTTCGGCCCGGGGGATTTTGACCAAATATCCGTCGTCGGACTTTGGCTTTTCAATTGAAAAACGAGGTTTGTCAGCAAAAAGGAAAGCAGGAAAATTCTGTTCATGATGGTAATTTGTTTGTGTTCGGTTTTCAACCGTACACTTTTTTTCAAACCCGTAGGGTTGGCATTTTGGTAGAAAAACGTGGCCGAATTTCTACTAAAAATGCCGTAGGCATGGCATTTTCGCTTCCATTTGCTTCCAAAATGCCATGCCTACGGCATTCAGAGCGAAAAATTTGCCGATGTTTTCTACCAAAATGCCAACCCTACGGGTTTGAAAAAAAGTGTACGGCTGAAAATGTGTTCGGGGCAAATGTGCGTGCAAAAAAACCAATTTCGAAATGACAATTTTTTCAATTTGCCAAACTAATTTTGACCAAATTTTTTAAAACCAATTGATTGTCAAGTTTTTAAAAAACTAAAAATCAAAACCAAAATGAAAAACGACACCGTTGCCAACCTGCTCGAAACCTTTTCAAAAAACGAAAAAAAGGTGCTCGCCAAATTTTTGGAATCCTCTTTTTCCCAAACCCGCCACGACGTGCGGCAGCGGTTGGACGGGAAATTGAAAAATGAAAACACTGCCCTCGGCTCGCGGCGAAGTGCCGGTGCGGCCACATTTCCAGAAGAAATTTTGGATGAAAAACAACTCCGCTACCTCCAATCGTGGTCGCTGCAAACCCTTTTTTCATTTTTGGAATGGCAGGAAATGCAGGCGGATTTTTTGCAAAACAGGCTTTACCGCTGCGCCGCCCTGCGAAAAAAAGGGCAAGAAACCCTTTTCGAACGCGAACTGAAAAGCGCGTTTTCGGATTTGGAAAGCCGCCCGGAACGCGACATCGCATATTTTCGGACGAAAAGCAGGTTGTTGCAGGAAAAAACAAAATCGGCGGAAGTCCGCCGCCGCTCCGGCGAGTTGTTTTTGGACGAATTGACCACCGCTTTCAGCCTCGCGGCCATCGCCGAAACGTTGCGGCACGCCTGCACTTTGCTGAGCCATCAGGCATTTTCGGCCAAAGATTACCGTTTTCCGCTGCTCGAACCGGTGCTAAAATTGGTTGAAGATTCGCCCGAAATCCGCGCCGAACCAATTGTGAACGCTTATTTTCTGATTTATAAAACCCAAACTGCCGCCCAAACCGAGCCGTTTTTTCAGGAACTAAAAACTTTGATTGAGCAGCGGCACGCCGTTTTTCCAGCCGAAGAAATCCGCGATATTTATCTTTTTGTCATCAATTTTTGCATCAAAAAAATCAACGCCGGTGAAAAAGCATTTGTCGGAGAGGCATTGAAATTGTACAAAATCGGCCTCGAAAAAGGTTTTTTGCTCGAAAATGGCGTGCTTTCGCCGTATGCCTACAACAATATCATGCTGATTGCGCTGGCCTCAGGCGAGGTGGTTTGGGCTGAAAATTTCTTGCACAGCTACCGCGAATCGCTGCCGGCGAAAAATCGGGAAAACAATTTTCGGTTCAATTTGGCCACGTTTTATTTCCGCACCGACCGCCCCGAACTGGCGATGGAACTGCTCCGCGACACCGAATTTCACGAGACGCTCCAAAAATTGGATGGCCAGCGGATGTTGATTCGGATTTACTACGAAAAACGGGAATTTCAGGTCTTGGACTCGCTGCTCGATTCGTTCCGAACGTATTTGTACCGAAAAGACAGCGTCGGCTACCACCGCAACAATTACCTGAATTTGATAAAAATCATGAAAAAAATGCTCGCCGCCGACCTCAAAAACGCCGCCGAACGCGAAAAACTGCTCCGCGAAACCGCCAAAATGCCGGGGCTTGCGGAAAGAGAATGGGTGCGGGAGCAACTGAAACGGGGTGCTTTATTACATTTGCCCAATACAATTTTTACCAAATGTCCGAAATCAAAATCCTCATCGTCGAAGACGAAATGATTACCGCCGCCGATATTTCGATGCAACTCGAACGGCTCGGCTACGAAATCACGGGCATCACCCCGCGCGGCGAGGATGCTTTGAAAAGCATCGAGGCCACGCGCCCCGACATTGTTTTGATGGACGTGAACCTGAAAGGCACGCTCGACGGCGTGGAAACGGCCCAAAAAATCGCCGAACTGCACGGCATCCCGCTCATTTTTCTCACGGCGAACGCCGACAGCGGCACATTCAACCGCGCAAAAGCCACGAAACCGTACGCATTTATCACGAAGCCTTTTCAAAGTGCCGATTTGCAACGCGCCATCGAATTGACCATCGAACGGCTGGCCGCCGAAAATCCAACGCACTCCCCCACCCCGTCGCCCGCCGAAAACGTGGAAAATACTTTTTTTCTCGACGACCGCATTTTCGTGCGGCAGGCCGACAAAATGGTCAAACTTTTTCTCACCGACGTGCTTTTTGCCGAGGCCGAGCGGAGTTATTGCAAAATCCACACGTCCGACAAAGAATACCTGCTTTCGTTGCCGCTCGGCACGTTGGAAGAAAAACTTCCGAAGAAAAATTTCATGCGCGTCCACCGCTCGTTTGTGGTCAATATTTCAAAAATAGATGCGCTGACCGACCAGCAGGATTTCCTGATTTTTGGAAAAAAGAACGTGCCGGTGAGCCGCAGTTTTCGGGACGATTTGCTGTCGCGGCTGCGACTGATTTGAAAATGATTATTGGGAAAATGGTTATTGGGAAAATGGATTGGGGCATCCCAATTTTCCAATAACCAATTTCCCAATAACCAATTCCTACCTTCGGCTTTCAAAAATCATCATCAAACGAAAAATTTACAATGAATTACCGCAAAGTTTTTTTCTGGTCAATCACCGTCGCGCTCGGCGGTTTTCTTTTTGGCCTCGACACCGCCGTGATTTCCGGCTGCGAAAAAACCATCCAACAACTTTGGAATTTGAGCGATGCGATGACCGGCCAAATGGTCGCGATGGCACTTTACGGCACCATCGTCGGGGCGATTTTTGGCGGCGTGCCAGCCGAACGGATTGGCAGAAAACGGACACTTTTTTGGATTGCCATCCTCTATTTGGTCTCGGCGGTCGGGTGTGCCTTTTCGCCGGATGTTTGGTGGCTGATGTTTTTTCGGTTCATCGGCGGGTTGAGTGTCGGGGCGTCGTCGGTCGTCGCGCCGATGTACATCGCGGAGATTTCGCCGCGCGAAAAACGGGGGCAACTCACCGCACTTTTTCAATTCAACATCGTTTTTGGCATCCTCGTCGCCTATTTTTCCAACTGGCTGATCGGCACCGACGACCCCGGTAACTGGCGTTGGATGCTCGGCGTGGTGGCTTTTCCGTCGCTACTTTTCACTATTTTGATCAGGTTTGTGCCCGAAACTCCGCGCTGGCTCGCGCTCAAAAATGGCAACGACGCCGAAGCACTCCGCGTCCTGAAACTTATCAATCCAACGACCGCGGAACAATCGCTGGCCGAAATGAAAACCGCTCCGACTGGCGAGGTAAAAACTTCTGGCCTCGCCGATTTTTTCTCCGGACGGTTTCGGCTGCCGATTTTACTGGCTTTCCTTTTTGCTTTTTTCAATCAAGTTTCGGGCATCAATGCCGTAATTTATTACGCGCCGCGCATTTTCGAGGACGCGGGTTTGGGAAAAAGTGTCGCACTCCTTTCGTCGGTGGGCATCGGGGTGGTCAATCTCGTTTTTACAATGCTCGGTTTGGCGTGGATTGACCGTTTTGGCCGGCGATTTTTGATGTACATCGGCTCGATTGGGTACATCGTTTCATTGTCGGCGGTCTCGTTTGCATTTTTCAGCGGCGCGGCAGGCGGGATGACAGTGCCGATTTTACTTTTTGTTTTCATTGCTGCGCACGCCATCGGGCAGGGCGCGGTCATCTGGGTTTTTATTTCCGAAATTTTTCCGAACAGCGTGCGGTCGTGGGGCAATTCGCTGGGCAGCACGACACACTGGATTTTTGCGGCATTGATTGCCGGCAATTTTCCGGTGCTCGCAAAATCACTTGGGCAAGGCACCATTTTCGCCGCGTTCGCCGTGATGATGGTTTTCCAACTGCTTTTTGTCTGGAAAATGATGCCCGAAACGAAGGGCGTTTCGCTGGAAGATTTGGAAAAAAAATTGGTGAAATGAAATTGGTTATAGAAAACCCTATATTGGAAAACAGGTCAAACGCATTAAAATCCAATCCCGAAGGGAATCTATGTTTATAGCTCAGAGCAAGGGCATTTTCCTCAAATCCCGAAGGGATTTTATGTTTTCAGGCGCGAGTTTTTACATAAAATCCCTTCGGGATTTCTCGTGCATGTCCATTTCAATTTCTATAAACATAGATTCCCGAAGGGAATGGATTTTAATGCGTTTGACCTGGAATTCATTGAAAAGATAGTTGTTTTGAAAACATGTGTATACAGGTGTTTTCGGCTGAATTCAGTAGTATACATAAGGCCAAGAAAAATCCAATTTTACGAAACTTTTTAGTTTTGTAAAATTGGCGTGAACGCTCGACCGTGCATCAATTTTTCAGGAAAAATTGGATAATTTTACTCTCAAATAATTGCTTTTTAACAACAAGCAATCGAGAAAATTTACGTAAATCAAGGCTACTTCAAAAAATCAATTTTCATCCATCATCACCAACCGTTTAAAAACGGGTCGTCCGGCGTTCAAAATTCCCACGTAAAACAGCCCATTTTTCAAACCCATTTTTCTCAAATCGAGATGGATTTTCGGTTGTTCTAATTTGTCAAAATGTTGGGAAAAAACTTGCACGCCAAGTTGGTTGAACACCACCAAATCGCCCGTTTTACCCAAATATTTTTCCAAAAAAACGACGACTGAACTACTCGTTGGGTTTGGCACCAATTCAAAACCAGACAGTGGCGATACCTCATTTTCAATGATTTTATTGCCTGTCCCCAAAGTTCGGTTGTCCGAATTTAGTGAAATGCTCACTCCCGGACAGCCCAAAATTTCAACCTCTGCCAATGCCATGAACGATGCCTTTGCCATTTGCAACCTAACAAAACGTGTAAATAACGGAGCAGCTGGTTCTGCGCCACTTTTGGTGATGTTCAAAATAAATCCAGTAATATTTCTGGATGAACGAACTATTGACCAAGCTCCTGCCCGAAATTCCACACGTCCAATTGAACGAAATAGATTTGGGCGAACATCATATCAAATTCAAAGTGGGCAAGGCCCATTTCACGGCGGAATGTCCCGACTGCCATCAAGTTTCGACCCAAATCCATGGCCACTACAGCCGTCGCCTCCATGATTTGCCCATCGCAGGCCGCAGGGCAATCATTGAGCTTGCCGTCAGAATATTTCGGTGCAGCGCCCCCAATTGCCCGCGAAAAATATTTGTTGAACGATTGGGGGCTTCCGTTCGGCCGTTCCAACGGCGCAGCCTCCGCTTGACCCAATCATTGAAAGATTTGTTTTTTGCAGGCTGTCGGTTGGTTCAAAGCATGGTTGACTTTTGCACAGCCGCCGCCATTTCCCGGCTGGACGGTCACCGAAAATTGGCAAGTCGTCACCGCACCACAACTGTCCGTCAAAACATAGGTCACTGGAAAAACGCCCGCCGCGAGCATACTTCCACTTGCCGGTCCGACCGTTTGGACAATGCCGACCGACACGCCGGGGCAGGGGATTTCCAAAACGAAACGTTTTTCGACCCACAAATTCACGTCGTCCCACTGACCCGACCAGCCGTTCAAAAGCACAAAATCTTCACCAAATTGACTGCTGTTGTTGGGTTGCCCGGTTTCCCAATTTGCATAATTGACAAACGAACCATCGGCCCGTCGCCCTGCTACGATGCCGTCGGCAACTCGAACGTCCCCGCCTCCAAACGCTTGTACCACAGCACAAAACCCGTCCGGTCCCACACCAAAATCTTGACCGAATCCCGCCGTCGGTTCACGAAAATGAACGCTTCGCCGCTCGTCACCTCCCGCCGCATCGAGTCCCGGACCACCCCCGACAGACCGTCGAAACTCTTCCGAAAATCCACCACCTCGCGGCACAAAAAATAGCGCGTCGAACTGCCAAGGCTCAGCATCCGATTATGTTTTTGATGAATTCGGCGCTTGCACCTGCCCCGAATTCGAGCAGCCGGCCGTCCGAAAACTGCAACCGGACGAGGTAGTTTTCTGCCGGTTTTGAACCCAAACCCGTGTTTTACGGCGGTTTTACGGCGATGAATTCCGCTGTTTTCGATGACTCGGAACGGTATTTTTTCAGCCAGTAATCGAACTTGCTTTTGCTGATGCCTTGGCTCCGGAAAAAACCACTCTGGCTTTCGCCGCTCCGCTCCCATTGCTGGATTTTTGGTACATCTCTTTTTTGCTTGACCTTGTTCTGACCATCTTTTTTTCTGCAAAGGTCGGGAGCTGGTGGAGGGTAGGAAAGATGCGGTTTACCGGTTGCTTACGTAAAAGTCTTCCCGACGCGAGCGAGCCGCCACCGTCAAGTTGCAAAAATTTCTGGTACAAAACTTGGTTGCCGTCCGAAGTCCCTGACTTCGGACGGCAACTGTAAATACTTTCACTCCACCAAAAAACGCGCGTTTTCCATTTTCCCACAGGTTAAACGCATTAAAATTCATTCCCTTCGGGAATCTATGTTTATAGAAATGGAAACGGACAATCCCGAGAAATCCCGAAGGGATTTTATGTTCGCCTGCCCAATTTTTCACATAAAATCCCTTCGGGATTTGAGGAAAATGCCCTTGCTCTATGCTATAAACATTGATTCCCTTCGGGAATGAATTTTAATGCGTTTGACCTG
>JANNMS010000123.1:0-5574 GCA_031398055.1 Saprospirales bacterium
CAGAGCCGCTAAATATTTGTAGAAATGCAAGGGAAGTCTAAGTTGAGGTGCGGAGCACCGGAATATTTCGGTGCTCCGCACCTCTGAAAAAACCTGGTTCGATGGCTACAAATATTTAGCGGCTCTGCCGCATTTTCCAAACACTCGAAAACTTCGTATTGACTACTTAAAAACTGCTCCGAAAAAAATCAAGCGGATGCGGCAGCCGAAGGTTTCTTTTACTTTTGTCCGCTCGAAAAACTGTAACCGAAAATCACATTTATGGCATCTGAAAAAATCATTGTCCTCAATAATATTGAAGTCCGAACCCAAATCACGGACTTCGGCGAATACCTCTGCATCACCGATTTGGCAAAAGTGATCGGCGACAAAACCGGCAAGATTCTCGGCAATTGGCTCAGCCTGATCAGCACGATCGAATATTTGAAAGAATGGGAAATGCGGTACAACCCGACGGGTTTTAATGTACTTCGATATCAGGACATTAGATTGAACGCCGGGACGGTGCGTTTTTCGATGTCCGTCCAAAAATGGGTGGAACAGACCGGCGCAAAAGGTATCATTTCCGAGCCGGGGCGATACGGCGGTACTTTTGCCCACAACGCCATCGCGCTTGAATTTTGCGCGGCAATCAGCCCGGCGTTCAAACTTGGGGTGTACACTGATTATTTGGAATTGAAAGAACAAAACGCCCGACGGTGGCTCAGCCAATACCAATTCTTTTTGTCAAAAATCGAGCACAACACATTGGAAGCCAATCAATTAGCACATGATCTTTTGAACGATGCGAAATTGCTGGGCACTGGAAAAAAGTGAAAAAACTTTACCCATTTCAATCATTTCGGGAAAATCCATTCCCAAACATCCCCGTCTTCTTCATCAAAAACAACTCCTGCCCAAACAAAACCATTCTTTTCCAAAACCCGGGTGGAGTAGTTTTTTTCCGGCAGGGTGCGTGCCGTAATTTGAACAGTCGGGTCGGCTTTCTGAGCCAAACCCACCAACAGTCGGCACATTTCAGCAGCCACGCCCTGTTTTTGGAATTGCGAAAAAGTGCCATACGCAATTTCAACTTTGCCAGCCACCGGAGCACCTTTGAACGCGCAACAACCCACCAGCGAATCATTTTTTTGGGCATAATAGCCAATCCAGGGTGGCTGGAAACCTACTTTTTTGTAAAATTCGATAGACATATATATACTGTCTTGGCAGTCGGGGTGCTGCAAAAAATCGGGGTTTTCGTCGAGCGTTTGGTGGATGGGCAATAATTGCATTGGAATGATTTTTTTAAAATGGTCAATGCGGCAATCGCTCCCGAAAATATCCATACGCCCAAGTTCCCGCCACGGCACTCAACAAAGTGACCAGCACCACCGAAAAACCACTGCCAATTTGGGCAAAAAGCGGCCCCGGACAAGCCCCGGTGATCGCCCAACCCAAGCCGAAAAGCAAGCCGCCGAAAATCTGGCCTTTGTCAAATTTTTTGTCATCCACCAAAATCTGCTCACCGTACATCGTTTTCAAACTGAATCGTTTGATGATTTGCATCGAAATCAAACCCACGACGACCGCCGTGCCGATGACACCGTACATGTGAAACGAGGTGAATTGAAACATTTCTTGGATGCGAAACCAACTCACGATTTCGGCTTTTACGAAAGTGATGCCGAAGAAAATGCCGACGGCCAGGTATTTGAAATTGTACCACCACGGATGCTCGATTTGGCTTTCGTTGGTGCACATCGCATCTTGGTGGCGCACGTCGAGTTCGGAATTTGGATTTTTCATTTCAAAAAAGTTTGAAAAAGAGTGGTAAAAAAAGGTGTGTCGAAATAAAACCGCCCGCCATAAAACAGCAGGTCGCGACCAGCGACGGTCCTTGCAAATTGGCCAAACCCATGATGGAATGACCCGACGTGCAGCCGCCCGCCCAGCGCGTGCCGAAACCGACCAAAAACCCGCCGAGCACAAAAAACACGAAACCTTTTAACGAAAAAAGCACGTCCCAACTAAAAATATCGGTCGGCATCAAACCCGAAAAATCGGTGATTCCATAACCGGATAGGGTAGTGCGGGTAGATTCGGCGATTTCCATCGGGTTGGGGTTTTGGAGAAAATTGGCGGCCAAAAATCCGCCGAGCGCAATGCCCGCCACAAAAAACAGGTTCCAACTTTCCTTTTTCCAATCGTATTTAAAAAATGATATGTTCGCCGGAAAGCAAGCCGCGCAAACGTGGCGCAACGACGAAGAGATGCCAAATTTTTTGTTCCCCAAAAGCAAAAGTACCGGGACGGTGAGGCCAATCAGGACTCCGGCGACCGACCAATGCCAGGGTTGTTTAACTATTTCAAGCATATTTTTTAAATTAAAAACGTAGAATTTCCAGTGTGCAAAGTTGAGTTTTGGTTTTTAAAAAGAATAGTAACCAAAGTTACACAAGGTATTTTTGTGAAAACTTACGCCAAAAACTTTTTCAAATTCGTGCCGATAATTTCCTTCCAGCCCACCGTAAATTCGCCTTTTGCCAAATCCGGATTGTCCTGCGGGAAAGTTTCCAAACCTCGGTGCGTGACCCGAAGCACGGTTTTTTCACTTTTCGGAGTCAATAAAAAAGTCACGAACGACTCGCCCGCGTGGCCATCGTACCGCCAACTGTACGTCAATTTTTTGCCCGGAACGGCTTCCGTGATTTTGCAAAGGTGCAAATATTGCTTTTCCGGCGACGGCCCACCTGGAAATTGAAACTCAAAACCAACCTCGGCGCGGAATTCTGGCAGGTCGAAATACCAAAGTTTCATCTGGTTTTTGTCGGTGATGGCTTGCCAGATTTTTTCGGCGGAAGCGTCGAAAGTTCGCGCCACGACGACGGGTTTTTCCAGTTTACTTTTCATTTTTTTTGTGTTTTTTTTCGTAAAAATAAACAAAACGTTTGGCAAAATACTGGGCTGCGAAGTTATGCAAACCGCCCATAAATTCATCGTTTTGAGCATTTTTCAATATTTTTGGACAAAAAATTTGCATGTTTGACACAAAAAATTTCATATTTGCCTTTCAGATTTACCACCTCGAATGCACAGATTTTGACGTAAAATTAAAACCAAAAATTTTATCCAATGACAACTATCACGCCCAGCAACATCAACGAATACATCGCCGGTTTTCCGCCGGCGACCCAAAAAATCTTGGAGCAGATCCGTGCGACGATTCGACAAGCCGCGCCCGACGCGACCGAAACCATTAGTTATGCCATCCCGACTTTTTCCCAAAATGGGCATTTGGTATATTTTGCCGCATTCAAAAACCACATCGGATTTTACGCCACGCCGACCGGGCACGAAGCATTTGAAAAAGAACTTTCCATTTACAAACAGGGAAAAGGCTCCGTCCAATTTCCGATCAACGAGCCGATGCCATTGGATTTGATCCGAAAAATCGTCGAATTTCGGGTGGCGCAGAATTTGGAAAATAATTTTTTCAAAAAATTGGCCGCCCCCGCAAAACGTGCGCTGGCTGCGGCGGGCATCCAAAAGTTGTCGGATTTTGAAAAAATTTCGGAAAACGACCTTGCCCAATTGCACGGCATCGGAAAAAACGCGATCGACTCTATCAAAAAAGCAATGGCCGAATCTGGCATCTCATTTTCTAACTAAAAATTTTTTTACTAAATGAAAAAGATCAATTTTTCAATCCAAATCGACGCCCCGAAAACCCAAGTTTGGCAAATCCTCTGGGACGACGCCACCTACCCAAAATGGACCAGTGCTTTTGCGGAAGGCTCGACCGCCGAAACCGATTGGCAAGAAGGCAGTAAAGTGCTTTTTGGGGACGGAAAAGGCTCGGGCATGGTGAGCAAAATCGCGCGGCTCGTGCCCAACGAGTTCATGTCTTTTGAGCACCTCGGCGAGATCAAAAATGGCGTGGAAGATTTTGAAACCGCCGAGGCAAAAGGCTGGGCGGGGAGTTTGGAAAATTACACGTTGACTGAAAAAGACGGCGGCACGCGGCTTGATGTCGAGTTGGATTCCCAGGAATCTTTTGAAGATTATTTTTCGGAAACCTTTCCAAAAGCACTCCAAAAAGTGAAAGAATTGGCGGAAGCCAATTGATAAAACTATCCTTTTTCATTTAAAAATATAAGAAATCATGGCAAATCTGCATTCTTATCTTCATTTTGACGGCAATGCCGCGGAGGCGTTCAATTTTTACAAATCTGTTTTTGGCGGCGAATTCAACACGTTCGCCCGGTACAAAGACACGCCGCCGGGCGTTCCGATGCCGGAAGGCACCGACGGCGAGCGGGTCATGCACGTCTCTTTGCCCGTTGGTAAAAATTCGATTTTGATGGGCAGCGACCGGCCTTCCGATGCTTTTGGAAAAGGCGCGCGCGGCGACCTTTCATATATATATGTCGCGGCGGAAAACAGGGAAGAGGCAACGCGGATTTACCATGCTTTGTCGGCAGACGGACGGGTTTTCATGCCGCTCGACGACACTTTTTGGGGCTCGTATTTTGGGATGCTGGCCGATAAATTCGGGGTGCAATGGATGGTCGCTTTTGAAAGCTCACAAAATGCCGGGGCATGACCGACACCGAAAAAGTAAACGAATACCTCAAAAAACTAGAGCATCCGTTAAAATCCGAAATCGAGGCGGTTCGAAAAATCATCATCGAATCCAACGAAAAATTGTCGGAACGGATAAAATGGGCGGCACCGAGTTTTTATTTCAAAGAAGATTTGGTCACGTTCAACCACCGAAATCAAAAGGTGGTGCAATTGGTTTTTCACCATCCGAAAATCGTCGAAATTCAGTCGCCATTTTTGGAAGGCGTGTACAAAGACCGGCGTTTGATGCATTTCAAAAACATGGAAGAGGTGCTGGCCAGAAAATCAGAACTCCAAAAAATCATGAACGATCTGGTCAATTTCATTGACAAAAAAATCTCCTAATTTCTAATTTTAAAAAATGGTTTCTAAAATTTTCGTCAACCTCCCCGTCAAAGACCTACAAAAATCCATCGCGTTTTTCACGCATTTGGGTTTCACTTTCAACCCGCAATTCACCGACGACAAAGGGACTTGCATGATTCTCGGTGAAAATATGTTCGCCATGTTGTTGGTCAACGAGCGGTTTCAGGATTTTATCAAAAAAGACATCGCCGACGCCCACAAAACCACCGAAGTTTTGGTGGCAGTGGAAGTCGAAAGCCGTGAAAAAGTGGATGATTTGATAAAAAAAGTCCTCGAAGCAGGCGGTTCAACTTATTCCGAACCACTGGATCACGGATTTATGTACACCCACAGTTTTGCGGATTTGGACGGGCATCAGTGGGAGCCGTTTTTTATGGATTTGAGTAAATTTCCGCAGGGATGAATTAGTTATTGGAGAATTGGTTATTGTGGTTCATCACCAAATTTCCAATCACTAATTTTCCCATCAGGTCAAACGCATTAAAATCCATTCCCGAAGGGAATCTATGTTTATAGAAATTGAAATGGACATGCACGAGAAATCCCGAAGGGATTTTATGTAAAAACTCGCGCCTGAAAACATAAAATCCCTTCGGGATTTGA
>JANNMS010000128.1:0-14000 GCA_031398055.1 Saprospirales bacterium
GGTCGGAATTTATTCCGACCATAAAACGGTCGGAATAAATTCCGACCTCCAACTAAAATAAATGAAAAATAATCAACTCGTCGGTGTTTTGGGTGCGGGAAGTTTCGGCACGGCCATCGCCAATTTGCTGGCTTTGAACGGCCCAGTTCTGCTTTTCAGCCGAAAAGATGAAGTCGTCGAAGAAATCAACCGCACCCGTCGACACCTCGACCAAAAAATCTCGCCGCGCGTCACGGCCACGACCGACCTCGCCGAATTGGCCGAAAAATGCACCCTGATTTTTCCCATCGTGCCCTCGACCAGTTTTCGCGGGATGATGCAATCGCTTGCGCCGCACCTTCGGCCACACCATATTATTATACATGGCACGAAAGGTTTTGACCTGAAAAACCTGACGGAAGACGATTTGATGGCCAATCCGAACCTGCATTTGACCCGGAACGAAGTGCGGACGATGTCTGAAGTCGTGCTCGAAGAAAGCTGCGTGGTGCGCGTCGGCTGTCTTTCCGGGCCAAATTTGGCCGCCGAAATCGCTGCCGGGCAACCAACCGCGACGCTCGTCGGCTCGCGTTTTCGGGAAGTCATCCAGACCGGGCAGGCGGCTTTGAATTCAAAAAAATTCCATGTTTTTGGCAGTTACGATTTGCTCGGCGCGGAGTTGGCGGGTGCTTTGAAAAACATCATCGCGCTCGGTTCGGGCATCATGGCGGGCGTTGGTTTGGGGCGAAATATGCAAGGTTTGTTGATTGCGCGCGGGTTGGCCGAGATGGTTTATTTTGGAAAAGCGATGGGCGCACCGAGTTCTGCGTTTATCGGCGTGGCCGGGATTGGCGATTTGGTGGCAACGGCGACGAGTTCGAATTCGCGGAATTTTACGTTCGGCAGCCGGCTGGGAAAAGGCGAAACCA
The DNA here is from genome assembly GCA_031398055.1 of Saprospirales bacterium. Lineage (GTDB taxonomy): Bacteria > Bacteroidota > Bacteroidia > Chitinophagales > Saprospiraceae > M3007. The sequence continues at coordinate 909 of JANNMS010000128.1, forward strand.
CCGAAACCATCCGCGAAACCATGCCCGAACTCGCGGAAGGTGTGCGTACTTTGATGATTGCAAAACAGTTGGCAAGGCACTACAAATTGCACGTTCCGATCACTTCGATGCTGTATTCTGTGGTTTTTGAAAAATTTCCGGTGGAAAAGGCACTCGAATATTTGATGTCGTATCCGTACGGGGTGGATGTTGATTTTTTGTGAAATCCCAGTAGCAAAATTTTTATGTGAAATGCCTTCTTGCAACTCAATAAAAATCAACCACAACTTACACCTCGAAAACCTGCCGGCTTGCCCAAAAACCGAAAAATAATCGACACCGAGGCTGTCCCAAACGGTTTTCGAACTACGATTTTAAAGTTCCCATAGTTATGTTTTGATGACCCTTTCCTGTTGAAATGACGTGGAAAGGGTTTTTTATTTCTGGATTTTATGGAACACGGATTTTCAGGATTGGACACGGATTTTTTTGTTTCAATCTGAAAATCCGTGTCCAATCCTGAAAATCCGTGTGCTATTTTATCTGGTAAACCGAGTAAAATTTCTTATCCTCCACCAGCGTCCATTTTTCAAAAACGTGTTTCGAAACGGTGTGTTCCGGGTCGCTCAAAATCAGCGGCAGCCACATTTTTTCCAAAAAAATGGTCGGGCGTTTTTCATTTAAAATATTGAAAATCAAAGCCGTATCGCTGTTCATCTCGCGGTTGGCAATCCAATCGAGCGGCAAAACGGGGCGCGTTTCCATCAAAAAATGGGCTTGGCAAAACCAGGGCAGCACCACTTTTTCGGACGGGTATTTTTCCCACAAACTTTTCAACTCGCTGTATTTTTCAAATTTGGTTTTGTCCGAAAAAATGCCCTGTGCTTTTGGGAAAATATCGCCGATGTGGTAGGTCATTTCGCTGCGTTTTCCGTCGCGGTAGACAAATTCGTAGCCGTAGCGGAAAGTGGCGAGCAGCAAAATCAGAACGGCAAAACCGAGTCGCGAGTCAGGCGGTGACTTCGAGTCACCGCCTGACTTTTTCCACAAAACCACCAAAACCCACACCCCCGGCACCGCAAATTGAATCGGAAAACTGTACCCCCAACTCACTGTGCAACACCAAGTTATGGCCAACAAACCCAAAAAACGAAGCGAGGGATGAGGGATGAGGGATGAGGGATGAAGCGGTTTTGCAGGTGTCTGGGGAATATTTTTTCTATAAAAAGAATCTGCAAAAAACTGGTGCGCCGCCCAACCCAAAGCCAACCAAAACAGAATCCGAGACTGCGCGACGGGCGGCGTGAATTCTTGCCGATTCCAAATTTGAAAAATATAAGTCGCTGAAAGCCAGCAAATTAAACCGACGAGGGCAGCGGTTTTTACGTTTACGAAACTTTTAAAGTTTCGTAAACGTGGTTTCAATTTCAGGTTTTTGAAAATATCAAAACCCCAAAAAATGAAAACCAAACTGCCCGCCGCGACCACTGGATTTACCCGAAATAAATTCAAAAATCCTTGCTCAAAAAGCATCCGCGAACTCGACGCGGTGGACGTGCGCCGCAAAAATTCGGAGAAAATTCCCACGTTTTCCATCCCGAAAATGAAAATGGAAAGTGAAATCCCGAAACCCAAAATTGCCCAACCGAGGCCACGCCAATTTTTTTCAAAAATCAATAAACCGCACAAAACCAATGGAATAGGATAAAAAGATTGCTTGCAAATCGCGGCCAAAAACACGACAACTCCGGCGGCAAACATCCAATTTTTTGAAAAAAGCCACAGCCCAAACACCGAAAAAAGAATTCCGTCGAACGTGTGCAAACTCGCGGGCGGATAACAATGCACCGAAACGATGAAGGAAAAAATGGCGGTCGGCCAAATCAGGGATGAGGGACGAGGGGTGAGGGATGAGGGACGAGGGATGAGGGATGAAGCCGGGATGCGACCCAAAAAATCGGCGGCGAGCCAAGAATAACCTGCGATTTTTAAAAAGAAAATGATGCGCTCGCCGAGCACTTGCCAGTCGTTTGGCAACAGCCAAATTTCAAAAGCACGGATCCAAACGGGCAGCGGCGAGCGGACGTAAAAAATTTCGGTGTACATTTTTTTACCGCAAATCCACTGCCAAGCGTAGCCCGACATGAAGCCGCCGTCCGATTCGTTCATGCCAAACGGGGCGTACAAAATGATGTAAAACAGGACGATTGTCCAAAAAACGGTTCGTCCAAAAAGTGGAAACGATGGGTTTTTCATGGTTTAATCTTCAAATTTGTCCAAAATCCCGGGATCAGATTTCCCGCCATTTTTCTTTTTGAAAAAAAGCAAATACACCACCCAGCCCACCAAAACGACAAAAATCCCAGCCCCGGCGCGCACCGGATTTTCCAACAAAGTATAAGTCAAAAACCAAAAACAGATGCCCACAAAAATCATCGGGACGACCGGATAGCCCCAAGTCCGGTAGCCGCGCGGGTGGTTCGGCATTTTTTTCCGGAAAATGAAAATGCTCGCGCCGCACATCATCAGCCCGATAAAATCAATAAAAGTTACGTAGGTCATCAAATCGTCGAAGGTTCCCCAGAAAAAAAGCAGGAAAACCGCCCAGCCACTTTGCAGCAAAATCGCGTTGACCGGCGTGCGGTATTTTGGGTGGACGTCGGCCATTTTTTTGAAAAAAACGCCGTCGCGCGCCATTTGAAAATAGATGCGCGGCGCGGTCATGCAATAAATTCCCGTCGAACCGAAGGTCGAAAGTGCGATCAAAAACGCCATCAATTTCCCAGACCACGGATGGACGCGTGTCATCGCATCGGCTGCAACTGTCTGAGAATGAGCGATTTGTTCGACTGGGAGCAGCCGGAGGTACGCAAAATTTGCCAAAACATAAACGGTCGTGATGATGGCAGCCGCCGTCATCATTGCCCGCGGGACGGTGCGCTGCGGGTCCGGCGTTTCGCCTGCCATGAAACTCGCGTGGTGCCAGCCGCCGTAACTCCACATCACCCCGACGAAGGCGATGGCAAAGGCTTTCCACATGCTTTCCGGGCGGTCGTTTGCCCAAACGCTCGCAGCATTTTGTGCATCGACATCGGGCAAAGCCCAAAAAATGCCCGCCAAAATGATGATGGCGAGGCCGAAAAGTTTTGCTCCGGTAAAAATTTTAGCAATCCACTCGCCCACTTTCACCCCGAAAATATTGGCGACGGTCAGGAAAATGGTCATGCCGACGGCCAGGGCGAGAATCAATTTTGGATTTTTTTCCAGACCAAAAAGGAAAAAAATATGCTCGGCGCAGACCATCATCAAAGCCGCGATTGCGCCCGACGTGCTGACAAAAAGGATGAACCAGCCGTACAAAAAACCGGTCGTTTCGCCGTAGGCCTCCCGCAAATAGACGTACAAACCGCCGGCGCCGGGGAACATCGAACCCATTTCGGCCAAAGTCAAAGCACCGGTGAGGGCAGCGAGACCGCCCAAAACCCAAACGGCCAAGACCATTTCGGGGACGTGAATCGCATCAGCCACGCCGCCCGGCGTGCGGAAAATGCCGCTGCCGATGGTGCAGCCGACGGCAATCATTGTCAATCCCCAAAAGGTGAGCGAGCGGTTGAGTTCTGGTTTTTCCATTTTTAAAATTTTAAAATCATGGCTGCAAGATTGGACAAAACGCTGGTTTTTGGGAACAAAAAAAGCCTTCACTTTCGGCATCCAGTTTTGGATACTTTTGGTGAAGGCTCGTGATTTTAGACTGACAATTTTAGGAAAACAGGGCGCGTTCTGGTTTATTTCGGCAACAAAACCCCATCAATCGAGTGGATTACGCCATTGGATTGGTAGACATCGTAGACGGCAATATTGGCATAATTGCCCATTTCATCCCAAACGGTGATGTTTCGTGCGCCGTTCATCGCAAATTTCAAAGTGCCGCCGCTGACAGTTTTCAGCGTGTTTTGCCCCTTTTTGATCATTTTCGAGAGCGATTTGAAATCATACCGGCCTGCGACAACGTGGTAGGTCAAGATTTTGGTGAGGGTGGCCTTGTTTTCGGGTTTCAACAAAGTCTCGACCGTGCCAGCCGGGAGGTTTTCAAAAGCATCGTTGACGGGCGCAAAAACCGTGAACGGCCCTGCACTTTTCAAAGTCTCGACGAGGCCGGCGGCTTTCACCGCAGCGACCAAAGTGGTGTGGGATTTTGAATTGACGGCGTTGTCGACGATGGTTTTTTTCGGGTACATCGCCTCGCCGCCGACTTTCACTGTGCCAGCAACAGATTGTGCGCCGAGCGCAGAAGTGAACGTGATTGCCAGTGCAAAACCGGCGATTTTCAATAAATTTTTCATTTTTAAAAGCATTTTTGTGTGTGGTGTGATTATTTGTTTGAACACCAACATCTACGACGGGCAATGCTCAACTGGTTTTTTGGGTTTGAAATGATTTTGAAAACCTTGAAAAATGGGCAAAAAAAAACCACCCGGCAGCCGTCGGGTGGGATTTTTTTTTGAAAATTGAAATACAGAATTGCCCGCCGTTTTCACTTTTTCAAAATCAAATACTGGTACGGTTGCAAACTGACGGAAGTTGAAAAAACCACATCCGAATTGTCCAGCGCATTTTTCCAAGTCGTGTTGGCTAAGGACGCGGCGAGGGTATAATTTGAAATACTGCCTTGCGTGTTGACCAAAACCAGCACTTCTTCCGATTGAAAAACACGTTTGAAAACCACCACTTTCGAGTCGTTTATTTGTTCCAACGTGCCTTCTTTCACCGCGTTGCTGGACTGTCGGAATGCCATCAGGCGTTTGTATTCTTTGAAAATATCGGGATTTTGGTTCCAATTGATGGGGCTTTTGCTAAAAAAAGGCGTCCGGTCGGCGCGCCCAACTTCCTGTCCATCGTAAATCAAAGGCACGCCGCCCAAAAAAGCAGCCAAAACAAAAGCACTCAACGACCCCGCTTTTCCTTTCAACAAAACGATGGGCGAATCTTCCCAAGCCGATTGGTCATGATTGGTGATGTAACGCAATTTCGCAGTTCCATTTGGCATGGCCGCGTATTCAGAATTGTGCGTACCGAAAAGTGAGGAAACTGCCAAATTATTTTTATAAACATTTGAAATTTGGCCAAAAAAGTTCCAACTGTAATTCATCGCAAAACCTGCCGAAAACTGCTCGTTCAAACTGCCTTCTGCCAGTAAAATGTACTTCCGGTTGGGCAAAGTTTTGAGCGAATCAATCGCCTGTTTCCAAAAATCTGCGGGCACGCCGTCCGCGTAATCGCAGCGAAAACCATCGATATTGGCTTTCAAAACCCAATATTTCATCGCACTTATCATAAAAGTGCGCATGATAGTATTGCTGTAATTCAAATCTGCAACATCTGCCCAATTTGTCCCGGCGGGGATGGAGATATTTCCCAACGCATCTTTTGTGTACCAATCGGGATGGGCGGTTATCCAAGCATTGTCCCACGAAGTGTGGTTCGCCACCCAATCAATGATGACGGCCATGTTTCGGTTGTGGGCTTCTTTTACCAAAGTTTGCAGGTCGTCCAAGTTGCCAAATTCGGCATTGATGTCCTTGTAATCTCGGACGGAATATGGCGAACCGAGTTCCCCGGCGTTTTTCAAAATGCCAATCGGATGGATGGGCATCAGCCACAAAACATTGATTCCCAATGCTTTGATGGAATCGAGCCGCGCCTGCACGCCTTTAAAATCTCCCGCCGCGCTGAACGCACGCATGTTGACTTCGTACATCGCCACGTCTTTTGTTGCCGGGACACCCGCGAACGGCGCGGCAAAAGCAACCGGGTCGGGGTCGGGTTTTAGTGGATTTATGATGGGATCTACGGTTTTTTCTTTGTCGCAACTGGAAAGGGAGGACAGGGCGAGGGCAAAAAAGAAGAGGATGATTTTCATTCGAGGATGATTTTTTTAGTGATTTTGAAAATGGGGTTCGAAGGTTGGGAAAAGTATTTTCAATTTTTGGGAGAAGTTTGAAATAGATGAAATTTGGCGCGAGGCGGGAAAAGCCAATTCCTCAGGTTTTTCATTTTTTGTCAATAAATTTGCCCAAAAAATCAATCGGCAATGCAATTGAAACTCCGCCCATCCCTGTTTTGGGACACCGAAGTAAAAAAAATGGATTTGCGAAAGCACCAAAAATTCATCATCGAACGCACTTTGATGCGCGGGATGAAAGCAGAATTTGACTCGGTTTTGAAATTTTACGGTTGGGAAACGGTCAAAGAAACCGTGGTTGCTGCACGGTATTTGGATAAATATTCACTGTCATTTTGCAGCGTCATTTTTGAAGTGCCAAAAACTGAATTTCGATGTTACAAACTCGCACAGTCGAACCCCGGACACTGGAATTATTGAAAACGCTGGTGTCCAAACCTTACCTCGAACCATTTTTTCTGGTCGGCGGCACAGCACTTGCCCTGCAATTGGGTCATCGCGTTTCGATTGACCTTGACCTTTTTACCGTGACCGATTTTGACCAAGACGAATTGTTGGCTGACTTGCGAAAAGATTTTGAAGTGGAAGTCGAGGTCAGGTCGCCGAGCATTTTCATCACCAAAATTGACGACGTGAAGGTGGATTTTGTGCGGTTTAGGTACAAAATCCTTTTTCCAGCCTTGCAAATTGACGGGGTACGCATGTTGGAACTCCGAGATATTGCGCCGATGAAATTGGATGCCGTAACCAAACGGGGCAGCAAAAAAGATTTTTACGACATTTATTTTTTGTTGGAAAAAATGCCGTTGCCAGAAATTTTGGATTTGTACGCCCAGAAATTTGAACACACCACCGTTTTTCATGTCATCAAAAGTTTGACCTATTTTGAAGATGCCGAGGAACAACCCGAACCGATGGTTTTTGAAAAAATACATACTTGGAAAAAGGTCAAAATGACGATTGAAAAAGCAACCCAAAAAATTTACAGATAGGTTTTTGGAACAAAAAAAGCGAGACGTTGGCTTCAAAGGTTGGGAAAAGTGTTTTCATTTTTGGGAGAAGTTTGAAATGGGCGGGAAATGGCGGGAGGAAAAAAAATCCCATTTGACGTTGGCCAAGTGGGATGGAATTTATTTTTTGAAAGTTTTAAAATGTTAAGCCGCTGCACCCATTAACATTTCCACTTCTTTCAAATTTTCCGGCAGGTCGCCCGCCGAAAAATCCTTCCGGTCAAATTTTTTCAAATAAGAAGTTGCCCGAAAAATAAATGATTCGATGTCGGCAATGTTGTGCTGTGATTGCAGGAGTTCGGCGAGCAATTGTTTGACAAAATCGCGTTTGAGGTCTTCAAATTGGGAAACCATCAGGTTGGCAGCCGGGTCGGGTTGGTGCTTTTTCCAAGTTTTTACCATCATTTCCGCGTCTTTTATCCACGAAATGATGTTGGCGATTTTTGTATTTACGAGCAGGTTCATAATTCAAAATTTATCTGGATGATGCCTTTGGGGTAACTCAAATCATGTTCATCTGTTTTTGTGCTTCCAAAAAGCCGCCGCCAAAATTCGCGCGTTTTCAGGGAATCTTCAAACATAAAATGGTGGGGCGCGCAAACCATCGCAGCGTTGCTGTCAATGTTCCATTCCAATTTGCCTTTTGCTTTCAGCCAAGTCAATTCGTAAATTTTTGCCCGAAAAACCTCAAAATCAATGAAAGTTACAAAGTCCATGTCGCCCGGAAAAGTTTTCAAAGTGATGAAACTGCCGTCCATCCACTGAAAAAAAGGTGGCTGGACAATTGTTTTTAAATCACCTGAAAATAGCAGGTAATTTTCAAACAAATGCCGTCGGTGATCGGTGTTCTCCAATTTTTCGACAAAAAACTGTTCGAATTCGGGCAGTGTCAGTTCGATGATTTCGTAAGGAAGTAGGTGGCCTTTTTCGTCAAATTGGAGCATTTTGGTTTTCGTTTTTTTTAAAATCTCAATCAACTGAGTCGTAGGCAATGCAAGCTCGGATGTCATCCAAAACCAGCCGTGGATAATTTTCCAAAATCTCCTCAAAACTTGAACCCGACACCAAAAAGTCAAGAACCAACGACACCCAAATCCGGGTACCGCGAACGCAGGGCTTCCCAAAACAGATTTTTGGGTTGACCGAAATTCTTTGCAACAAGTTATTTTTCATCTTTCAAAATATCTACTTTAAAACCAGAAACAGCATTTTTGATAACAAAGTTAAATGGTTTTTTCACACATCTTTCATCGAAAGTGCCACCCGTTTCCTTCCCAAATCCACCTCGACCACCCGCACCATCACCTGCTGCTGCAATTTCACGACTTCCAACGGATTGTTCACCCGCCGGTTCGACATTTGTGAAATGTGTACAAGCCCAGAATCTTTGATTCCGAGGTCAACAAACGCCCCAAAAGCCGTGATATTCGTAACAATCCCCGGCAAAACCATCCCAACGTGCAGGTCTTCGATGCTCCGGACATTTGAAAATTCAAACGGTTTCGGTGCGCCGCGCGGGTCGAGTCCCGGTTTTTCCAGTTCTTTCAAAATGTCCTGCAAAGTGGGCAGTCCGACATCGCCCCGGACGTATTTTTTGAGGTCAATGCCTTGTCTTTTTTCGCGGTCGGCGAGCAGGTTTTGCACCGTGCAGCCCAAATCTTTGGCCATTTCTTGCACCAATTCGTAGCGTTCGGGATGCACTGCGGTGTTGTCGAGCGGGTTTTTCGCTTCTCTAATTCTCAAAAAACCGGCGCACTGCTCGAACGCTTTTTCGCCCAGCCGCGCCACTTTTTTCAACTCGCTGCGGCTTTTGAACGCCCCGTTTTCCGCCCGAAACTGGACGATATTTTGCGCCAGCGTCGGCCCAAGTCCAGAAACGTAGGTCAGCAAATGTTTGCTCGCCGTGTTCAAATTGATGCCCACCGCGTTCACACAACTTTCCACCGAGCGGTCGAGGCTTTCTTTCAATTGGGTTTGGTTCACGTCGTGCTGATATTGGCCGACACCGATGCTTTTTGGGTCGATTTTCACCAATTCCGCGAGCGGATCCATCAACCGGCGGCCAATCGAAACCGCGCCGCGAACCGTCACATCGTGGTCCGGGAATTCCTCGCGCGCCACTTCCGAGGCCGAATAAATGGATGCGCCCGCCTCGCTGACCTGAAAAATTTCAATCGGATTTTCAAATTTCAACTTATTCAAAAAATCAATCGTTTCGCGCCCCGCCGTCCCGTTGCCCACCGAAATCGCCTCGATTTTGTATTTTTTTACCAAATCCAACACCTGATGTTGGCTTTCAAAATTCTGATTTTGCCCCAAATGTGGGTAAATCGTCGTGTTGTGCAGCAAATTTCCGTTCGCATCGAGCACCACAACTTTGCAGCCCGTCCGAAAACCGGGGTCAATTCCGAGCACCCGTTTTTCGCCGAGCGGCGCAGCGAGCAGCAGTTGCCGCAGGTTTTCGACAAAAACACGGATGGCCTCGAGGTCCGCTTTTTCTTTCGAGGCATTGCGAAATTCGGTTTCGATGCCCGGTTGCAATAACCTTTTATAACTGTCTTTCACCGCGACCGCCACCTGATTTGCCGCCGCGCCGCTGCCGATGACGAACATTTCGTCGAGACTTTGCACCGCCATTTCTTCGTCCGGCGCGATGCCGACGCGCAAAAAACCTTCCTCCTCGCCGCGTCGCATGGCCAGCAAACGGTGGCTCGGGGTTTTGTCCAGTTTTTCGTCGCAGTCGAAATAATCTTGATATTTTTTGGCCTCTTCTTCCTTGTTTTTGACCAATTTTGAAGTGATGAACGCGCCGCGTTCAAAGTGCCGTCGCACCCGGTCGCGGGCGGTTTTGTCCTCGGCGACCCACTCGGCGATGATGTCGCGCGCGCCTTGCAAAGCATCTTCGACGCTCGCCACTTTTTCGTTCAAAAACTGCTGCGCGAGGCTCGCCACCTCTTTGTCTTTTTGTGAAAAAATGCGTTTTGCCAACGGTTCCAAACCTTTTTCAATGGCCATCGAGCCGCGCGTTTTCCGTTTTTGTTTGTACGGCAAATACAAATCTTCGAGTTCCGTCATCGTGTCGGCGGCGAGGATGGCGGCGCGAAGTTCGGGCGTGAGTTTTCCCTGTTCTTCGATGGTCGCGAGGATGGATTCGCGGCGTTTTTCGAGTTCGGTGAGTTTTTTCAACCAATCTTGGATGTCGCCGATTTGCACTTCGTCGAGCGAGCCGGTCGCCTCTTTTCGATATCGAGAAATGAACGGGATGGTCGCGCCGGTCTCCAAAAGTTCGAGGACTGCCTCGACTTGGCGGATGTGGATTTTGAGTTTTTGGGCAATTTGCTGGGAGAAATTCATCTGAATTTTCAATTTTTATGTTTTGGAAAGAAAAATTGGGCGGCAAAAGTAAGTCTTGGATTTGCCCGTGATTTATTTTTCAAATAAAATGGCTTCCCTTTTGGCTGAAAAAACTTGACATTTTAAAACTCAAACGGAATAATTTGAAAGGCAAAAAAGCATGAATCGAAGCAACTTTTTCGAAATTTATCAAGTTTAATAAAGTCAATTCGCAAAATCTCGGCTTCGAAAATTTGGTCATTTCTTCATTTGTTTTTTTTTGGGTCCTGTTTTTTTAATTTTAAAGTAACCTTCTCTAAAATTAACAAATAATTGGACAGATTGGGGCTTGACAGAGTGGCCAAACCAAACTTACTTTTGTGCCTATCAATTTTTAGAAAAAAACCTGAATTTGGAAGCATCGAATTTCGATGTTTTTTCATCTTGGAAATATGAAAAAAGTGATTCGTAGAACATCCATAAAAACGGGAAACACAATTTCCAAACCGGAATTGAGTGTGCCAATGGGCAACTTAGTTCGATTTTAGCCTACCAAACTAAAAGCAGTTTGCGCGGCCAAAATTTTTCACACGCCGAACGCAACTGCTGATTTCCATCAATTTTTGATTAAAAAATTTCAGGTTCAGTTTTCGTTCAGCGATGAAGAAACTATCATCCCACACTACTCGTATATCGGTGACAATCAATAATTTGTCATTGAATGATCAATTAATCAATTCAATTTTTTTACCAAAACCTGATTTACATCATGAAAAAACGGCTTGAAATCCTCGAAATGCGCCTCGCGGCAACGCCCCCAGAACTTCTGGGACGCGCCCCGGCACGGTTTGGCAATGTTGCCGCCGTTGCCTTTTCCGCTGCGCCCGCCCCCGCAAACCGCCCGTTGACCGAGGCGCGCCGAACCGTCCGCGAATTGGCGCAAGACCTCAACGGCTCTCGCTCCGCAAAATTCAATTACGCTACCGATACTATCCGCGTGGAACTACTTTGATGATATTTTCTGAAAAACACCCGATGATGAAAACGTACCGTCGGAATTTTTCCCTGCCATGTTTTTGAAGTGGCCTGACAAATTACAAGTGTTAGAAAAACCAGCCTGCGCTTTTGGCGTGGGCTTTTTTTTTGGTTTTGGAGATTTGTATCAAAATTTCAAGCCAGGCACTTTTGCTATTTTTCATTTTTAAAATATTGGGTTTTCTCAGGCTGCAAACGACTTTCAGCCCGTTGGATTCGACCTCGAAGTTCTTTAAAAAAGTTGCTGCGGTTGCCCTCGGAACCCGACGAAATATTTTCTGAAACCGATGCGAGGCGTTCGAAGGCCTGGGCAGTGTATTCGCAAAGTTCGGAATCCTGGGTTTTCAAAAAATTTGGATTGTCGAAAGTGGCATAAACCGCCAAGTGCCGCTCGCCGCTTTCAATCAAAATCAAGTTATTGCAGTGCGCCGTCGGGTTGTGGTAAGCCTCTAAATTTCCGGGTCGGTCTGCTTTGTTGTGCGATGGCTTTTTACCCGTTTCAGCCATTTTTTCCAGTCGGTCGGTGGCTTCGGCAATTTGCCAAAGCAGCAATCGGGGCATTTCTTTCGATTCGAAACCTTCGATTTGGGCGGTAAAAACGATTTGCGCCAGCGTGTTGTCCCAAATCGAGGTTGCCCAAATCTCCGAACTATCGAAGTTTCGGTACAGTTGGTGAATGTCTCCGGCAAGTTTCAGCGCATTTTCTCCACCAAATAAATCGGGGTCGGCTTTGAATTTCGATGCCAACAAACCGGGTTGTCGCCATGCGATTCGGTTCCACTGGAAAAGTTTGAACAAAGTGAGTTCTGGAAATTGGAAATAATGAAAAAGTGGAATCTCGGCGGCAGCATATCGAAGCCGAAGGTTTGGCAAAGCAGCCATCGCACGCATATCGTTGACGATAGTATCCAAAAAAGCAATCGGCGAGTGGCTTTCGGTGGGTTTTTCCTTTGGAAATTCGAAAACCACCGTCCTTTCGGAACTCCGCAACCGATCAATCGAAAAACCAAAATGGTCAGCAATCACCAACGATTCCGAAAAAGTCAGTTCCTTTTCCCCTTTCATCCGTTTGTAAAGTGCGCTTTTTTCCAAAAAAAGCAGTTGCTTCAATTTCTCGACCACGAGTGGGCGGCCATGCTTTCGAACCAGTTGGTTGAAGAGTTGGAGTTGGGCGTTTCGGTAGGCCATAGTTTTCTGATTTTGCGGAAGCACCGCAGCCAGTTTCCGGATTTCGTGGAAATGGGCGGCTGATTTTCCGCGTTTTGGAGAATTTTAAATTTCATTTTCCCTGAAATAGAGAAGAACGGGTATTTTATCTGGTGTGTTTTTTACCAGATATTGTCAACGGTTGGACAGCCAGAAAGGAAAAATCATCGCGCGTTGATTTTGCAAACACCAAACAGCCGTTTTCAAAAGAACGGTTATTTTCTTACCATCTTAATTTTTGAATCCATGACGAATTCTAAATTTCAGGGAAGGCGAAAGTTACACACACACACACACACCTAATTTTCGCCAAAATCCCACTTTTTTTCTTGATTTTTTTCGCAGTTGCGAACCAAACCTTTTCTCAAACAATTGCTTACCGCGAAAGATACGATGTTTCGGTGACGTCAAATGCCTTTGTCGAAGCAGATCAGGTCAAACGCATTAAAATCCATTCCCGAAGGGAATCTATGTTTATAGAAATTGAAATGGACATGCACGAGAAATCCCGAAGGGATTTTATGTAAAAACTCGCGCCTGAAAACATAAAATCCCTTCGGGATTTGA
>JANNMS010000129.1:0-9276 GCA_031398055.1 Saprospirales bacterium
AAATAGTACCGCGCCTGAACGAGGCCATCAAGAAGTTCAAAGCCGCCAATTAATTTTTTTTTACTTTTGTGACCCTGAAACGAGAAAATTATAACTTTTTGGCATGAAACGTATTGAATTGGATATAGTAGCCCTCTCCCACAGCATGACCCAGTCGCATAACTATGCGGTGGTGCTGGGCGAACGCCGTGGGCAGCGCCGGCTGCCGATCGTGATTGGCAGTTTCGAGGCACAGGCCATCGCGGTGGCCATGGAACGCATGGTCCCCAATCGGCCGCTGACCCATGATCTGTTCAAAAGTGCGCTCGATACTTTTGAGATCAAGTTGAAGGAAGTCGTCATTAATAACCTGCTGGACGGCATTTTTTACGCCCGGCTGGTCTGCATGAAAAATGGCGAACTTTACGAAATCGACACCCGGACTTCCGATGCGATTGCGCTGGCTGTGCGGTACAATTGCCCGATTTTTACCTATGATTTTATCCTCGAGGCGGCGGGCGTGATTTTGGAAGACCAAGAAAACAGCGGCGCACCTCGATACAGCGGTCGCGACGGCGGAGAGGCAGAAATGCTTGACCAATTGACGGTGGATGCTTTGCAAAGAAAATTGTCGGAAGTTTTGGAAAATGAAGACTACGAAACTGCTGCAAAAATCCGCGATGAAATGAAACGCCGCGAAGAAAAAAAGGGATGAGGGACGAGGAATGAGGGATGAAACCCTCCTCATTCCTCATTCCTCATCCCTCATCCCTATAAATAATGAGATTCACTGCAACCACCTTATCAAAATTAGAGACCATTTTGGAAGAAATCGGCTACTCCGTTCGATATGAAAAAGGCAGTTTCAACAGTGGATATTGCCTCGTCGAAAACAAAAAAATCGCGGTGGTCAATCGTTTTTTCGACACATCAGCACGCTGCAATTCACTGGTCGAAATCCTTTCAAAAATAGAATTCGATGCTGCCTCGCTCTCCGAAAAATCGGCAGATTTTTACCAAAAATTATTGAAAAATCAATCTGAGGTTTAGAAAGTTTAGAAGGTTTAAAAGGTTTAAACCTTCTAAACCTTCTAAACTTTCTAAACCTAAAAAAATTGAAACTCACTTTGCTGGGAACGGGAACATCGCAGGGCGTGCCGATCATCGGTTGCGATTGCCGAGTTTGCACCTCGACCGACCCACGCGACAATCGGCTGCGCGCTTCGGCACTCGTTTCTTCCGGAAAAACCAATGTTTTGATTGATGCTGGCCCCGATTTTCGGCAACAAATGCTCCGCGAAAAAATCCACCACCTCGACGCCATTTTGCTCACCCACGAACACAACGACCATGTTATCGGCCTCGATGACATCCGTCCGTTCAATTTTCGGACTGGAAAACCAATCATAATTTATGCGATGGCGCGGGTCGCGGCGGAGGTTCGAAAACGATTTGAATATGTTTTTGGGGAGTACATTCCCGGCCTGCCACAAATCGAGTTGCGCGAAATTGACCGCCACGACACCATTAATATCGGTGAAATCGAAGTAAAAACCATCGGCATTGAGCATGGCCGATTACCCATTTTGGGTTTTCGTTTTGATGAAATCACTTATTTGACCGATGTCAAAACCGTCCAACCCAAAGAAATGGAAAAAATCCGAGGCACCCGTTTTTTGGTGGTCAATGCTTTGCACCATGATTTTCACCCGACCCACATGAATTTGGTGGAAAGTTTGGACTTCGTTTTAAAAATAAATGCCGAAAAAACTTGGCTCACGCACATCAGCCACAATTTGGGTTTGGCAAAAGAAGTCGAACCGACGCTGCCGAAAAACGTGTTTTTGGGTTTCGACGGGGCGGTTATTGGTTGATTGCTACTTTTCAAATTGTACATTTGAAAAATTAAAAACATTGCTAAATTTCATTTTCAAACGACTTTTTTACGGCCTCGTGGTCATGATTTTGGTGGTGACCGTCATCACCTCCATCATTTTTTTGGCGCCCGTCGACCCCATTCGTTTGACTTTTGGGCAGCGCAGCGATGTGGCGACCATCAAAGCAAAAACTGAATCGCTCGGTTTGGAAAAGCCCTTGCACATCCAGTTGGCCATGTATTTGACCGATATTTCCCCGATTTCAATTTTAAAAAACACGACCGAAAACCAGCGAAAGCATCATTTTTTTAAAATCCTGCCCCTCGCAAACAACCAATTTTTGGTTTTGAAAAAACCATACCTCCGCGAATCTTTCCAAACCGGTCGGCGCGTCTCCGAAATGTTGGCCGATGCAGTGCCGTCCACTTTGATTTTGGCTTTTTCGGCGATGATTTTCGCCACCATTTTGGGCATTTTTTTAGGCATTTGGGCAAGTTTGCGACCCAATTCGCTGGCGGATTCCCTGATTTCGGTCGTCTCTGTTTTTGGATATTCACTGCCGTCGTATGTTGCGGCCATGTTGTTGGCACTGGTTTTTGGCTATTTTTTTTCCGATTGGACGGGGCTGGAAGTGCAGGGGAGTTTGTACGAATTGACCGATTTTGGGGAATGGCAAATCCGCTGGCGCAACTTGATTTTGCCTGCAATCGCCCTCGGTTTGCGCCCCGTCGCTTTGATAACACAACTGACCCGGAGCGCGATGTTGGATGTTTTATCCCAAGATTTTGTGCGGACGGCGCGGGCAAAAGGCCTCGCCGAGCGCACCGTTTTGTTTCGCCACGCCTTGCGAAATGCTTTAAATCCAGTGATTTCTGCGGTTTCCGGTTGGTTGGCGGGTTTGCTGGCGGGCGCATTTTTTGTCGAAACGGTTTTCAATTTCAAAGGATTGGGCAGCCTCACCGTCACCGCGCTTTTGAATTTTGACATCCCCGTGGTTTTGGGCAGTGTATTGTTCACATCGCTGGTTTTTGTGCTGTTAAATCTGTTGACCGACATTTTTTATGCATTGACCGACCCGCGAGTTCGTTTGAATTAATACATTTACACCATATTTTTTCAAACCAAAAATGTTATAATTACGTCTACCGGAACAAAATTTTCAATC
Organism: Saprospirales bacterium; assembly: GCA_031398055.1. Taxonomy (GTDB): domain Bacteria; phylum Bacteroidota; class Bacteroidia; order Chitinophagales; family Saprospiraceae; genus M3007. The sequence goes on from JANNMS010000129.1 coordinate 3,022, forward strand.
ATGTCTGATACAAACAACAGCCGTATTTACGGCATTATCGTAACACTACTTTTATTGCTTTCTGCTGGCATCGGGTGGTTTTTTTGGAACAAATCCCGCACGATGATGGTCGAAAACGACCAGAAAAAAGTGATGATCGACTCACTTTCAAACGTCAAAATTCGCCTCGAACGCGATCTCGACAGCCTGCACATTGCCTATTCGAGCCTTCGTTTGGAAAATGAAACTTTGGCTGGCAAGGTCACTTCCACCGCCCAGCAAATTGCAAAAAGCGAAACCGACATTCAAAAAATCAAAACTGAATCGGCCAATAATTTGGCGAGTTTGCAAGGACAAATTGCCGGTTTGCTCGCAGCAAAAACCGATTACGAATCGGTCATCAACACGTTGCGAACGGAAAATTCCAATTTGAAAAATGAAAACTTGACTTTAAAAACCGATTTATCGGCTTTGCAAGGCAATGTTTCGAGTTTGAAAGGTGAAAATTTGCAACTCACCGCGCAGGTTTCCGACCTCTCCACAAAACTCGCTGACCAAATCAAACAAACGCAATCGGCCAGTTTCCGCGCAACTTCTTTCCGCGTCGAACCCGAAAAACGCAACGACAAAATCACGGCCAAAGCCAAACGGGTGCGCGAAATCGTCGTTTCTTTTGATTTGATCAACGTCCCGGCGGCCAATTGGGGGCAAAATAAATTGTACCTCGTCCTGACCGATGAAAAAGGAAAAGGCCTGCCTTCTACTTTGCCCTTGACCCTCGTCGTCGTGCAAACTCCGCTGGGAAAAAAGGAAATCGAGGCGCACGCCGTCCGACCGATCAACATCGAAAAATCGCAGCGCCTGACCATGCCTTATCAACTTTCCGAAAAATTAGCTGCCGGGAGTTACGTCGCGGCAGTTTATTGTGATAATGGTTTGCTGGGTGCGACGAGTTTTCGGTTGCGTTGAGTTGGAGGGCGGAATTTATTCCGCCATTTTGGTCGGAATAAATTCCGACCTCCTAAAAAAGTGCGGAATCCCAGCAAACTTGCAACGGCTTCCGCACTTTTTCGTTTCTACGAAAACCGCCTCTCTAAAAATGGATTCAAAACCGCCACAACCAAATATTTCAGAAAAATGGCAGCCGCCCTCGCGCTGGTTTTCTGTCATTTATTGGTTGAAATACATTTGGCGTCGGATTGAAAATTTGGTTTTTGGTTTCGTCTTTTTGTTGGTTTTGCTTTATTTTTTGTTGCAAACCGCGTTGGTTCAAAATTGGTTGGTTCGAAAAACCACCAATTTTCTCTCCGAAGAATTGAAAACAACTGTCAAAATCGAACACGTTGATTTTGAGTTTTTCGACAACTTGGTTTTGGAAAATATTTTCATCGCCGACCGCAATGGCGATACTTTGTTATTTGCCGGAAAATTGACGGCAGGTTTGAACGCAAATGTTTTCACGATTTTTGCCAATCGCTTGGAATTCAACGACCTGTCGTTGAAAGATGCCCAAATAAATCTCTCGCGGGCAGGCGGACAAACCAGTTTCAACATGGATTTTTTATTGGATTATTTTTCGTCCACAAAAACCCAGACCCACCAAAAAAAGCCGCCATTTCCAATAATTATCAAAAACCTGAACCTCGAAAATGTGTCGTTCGATTTTCGGGATGCCATGGTCGGGCAAGATATTTTGGTCAAAATACCGGACGGAAATATCAAAATCAACCTCCTCGATTTGCCTTCAAAAATCGTGGATATCCGCTCCGTGCAACTCGACCGTTTTGATTTTTCGTTCATCGAATATTCGTCGAATCGCCCGCCGGAAGTAAAAAACGAGGCGGGAAATGTCGAAAAAACAGCCAAAGCCGTCGCCCAAACCCTCGATACTTTGGTCAACCAATCGCCCAAAAACGAGCCGATGCAATTCAAAATCGGCAATTTTTTGCTGGAAAATGGCCGGTTTTCGCTCGACCGGAACCACATTTCGCCTGAAAAAGAGACGCCGCCGGAAGTCATGGATTTGAACCATTTGAAAATTTCGGACTTGGCGATGGACTTTGAGGACGTAAAATTTGACGACCAACTTTCGTTCACCGGGGCAATCCGGCATTTTGCGGCACGCGAGCAATCCGGGTTTTTTCTGCAACATTTTGAGGCCAACCATGCCATCGTTTCGGACAGTTTGACGAGTTTGCAAGGCATGAAATTGACGACCGAAAACGAAAATACGGTCATCGGAGACACTTTTGAAATGCGGACAGTCAACAAAACTTACCGGGATTTCAATCATTTCAACAATGACATCGTGATGACCGGGAGTTTTCGGGAAGGCAGCAAATTGAGTTTCAAAGACCTCACTTTTTTCAACCAAAGGATTTCGGAAAATAGTTTTTTCAAAAAAAATAATGCTGCGGTTGCAGATATTTCCGGTTGGATAAATGGCTCGGTCAATGATTTGAAAGCCAAAAATTTGCACGTCAAGTTTGCCAGCGGCACTGAAATTTTGGGCGATATCGATGCCAAAAACCTCGGTCGGAGCATGGACGAACTGACTTTGACCTGCAAATTTGAAACGGCAAAATCCAGCGTCGCGAGGTTGCGCGAGGTCATTCCAGGGTTTTCGCCGCCTGCCTATTTTGACAAACTCGGCGACTTCAATTACAAAGGCGAGTACCTTTTGATTTTTGGTTTCAACCACATTTTGAACGGAAAATTCAATACGCCTATCGGTTACGGCTCGGTGGACATGAACCTCGATTTGACCGGGGGACGCGAAAAAGCGCAGTATTCCGGTATTTTGGATATGCGTAATTTCGATTTGGGCGTCTGGACGGGCAACCGAGATTTTGGAAAAACCTCGTTCGACGTCATCATCGCCCCAAATTCTTCGGGTTTGACTTTACCGACGATAAAAGCAAGCGTTTCGGGGACAGTGGACACTTTGGTTTTCAAAAACTATAATTATAGAAAAATAGATTTGAACGGGGAATTTGTCTCCAAAATTTTCAGCGGAAAATTAAAAATCGAAGACCCGAACATCAATTTCACGTTCGACGGCTCGGTCAATTTGCGCGACACGTTGCCCGTTTTTGACTTTTCGGCGGACATCAAACGGCTCGATCTGGGCAGGCTGAATTTGATGAAAAAAGATTGGGTGATTTCTGGTCGCGTGCCTCGGATAAATATGCGTGGGCAGGATTTTCGAGATATCCAAGGTTCGATGTTGCTGCGGAATTTTCAAATTGTGGACGCCAAAACAGAAATTTACCGCGTCGATTCGATGTATTTTGAGTCGTTCAACCGGGCTGGCGGCACGCGGTATTTTGCTTTGAAATCTGAAATTGCCAACGGTTTTTTGGATGGGAAATACGATTTGGCGCGCATCCCAAAAGTTTTGAGCGAACTTTTTCGGCAAAATTTCCCAGAATTCACCGCCCAATTGGGGCTGCCAGTTGCCGATACTTCATTTGAAATGCGCGATAATTTTCATTTCAATTTACGGATTATTGATTCCAAAAATTGGCTCAATTTGGCAAAAACCGGCATCGACACCATTCGAAACGCTCAGCTGATTGGCTTTGTAAATGCCCCGGCCGGGCAGACGAATTTGCAATTGGAACTACCGGTTTTGAAAATCAGCGGCCTCGTTTTTGAAGGAATTTCATTGAATTGGGACGGTTTGAAATCTCGCGGCGGCTACGATTTGAGTGTTTTCAAAACGCAGGTCGGCAAAACGCAATTTGCCCCGATGCGGTTTTACGGCGACGCGAACGCAAAGCGGGCGACCTTCAATTTGGAAGCCGACAAATTTTCCAGCGTGCTGAAAAGAATCAATTTGAAAGGTGCACTTTCGGCGGTGGACTCAGCTTGGCAGGTCAGTTTTAACCCATCGGACATCACTTTATTTGAAGAATCGTGGCTGATGGACGAGGACAATTATATCAGATTTGGGAAAAATTATTTCGCCACGAAAAACTTTTCACTTTTCAACGGCGACAAACGGATATTTTTGGACAGTCTCGGCGGCAAGGGAATTCGGGTGGGCTTGACCAATTTTGACCTCAATTTTTTGGATAACTTCATCAAAGTCAAAGATGTAACGTATCGTGGAAAAATATATGACTTTGATTTGGCCGTCCAAAATTTGTTTTTGATGCAAGGCATGTCGTTGTACATCAACACCGACACGCTTTTTGTAAAAAACAAACCGTTCGGATTTATCACCGGCAACGTGGAAATGGAGCACCTCGAAGCACCGCTGAGTTGGAAAGTCATTCTCGCGGAACGAAACGGGCAGCGGTTGCGGTCGGTCGGCGGTTGGATTCCGCTCGGAAAAGTGGCGGGCGAGGTGCCGGAAGTCGGTTTGGTGCAGCCACGAGAATTCCAAACCGACGTTTCGGCAGAACTTTTTCCGTTAAATATTTTGCAGCAATTCATTCCCGGCATTTCTGGGATGGACGGTTTGTTGAACGGAAAGGCGCGGCTCGGCGGCCCGTTCAACAAAGTTGAAATGGAGGGTTCGGCGGAAGTGGACGGCTCTTTTATTTTGGATTATTTGAAAACGCGATTTCACATTCCGAAGCAGGAAGTCATTTTGACGAGCGATAAAATTGCCGCGAAACCGGGTTCTTTTTTGTTGGACGCCAGCAAAACCAACCGGGCAAAATTGGCGGGCGGGCTGCTGCACGACCATTTTAAAAAATGGAAAATTGATTGCCACATCATCAGCGAGGGCAGCGATTTTTTGGTGATGGATACCAAAAAAGGCGACAACACGACTTTTTACGGGCGTGGGTCAGGTTTTTTTGATGCCCGTTTTTCGGGGACGTTTGTACGCACGGACATTGATATTCGAGCGATTACTGGTCAAAATACGATTTTATACATCCCTCTTTCCGGCACCGAAGACCAAAAAGAGGTGAGTTTTATTAAATTTTTAAATAAAAAAGACAGCACATCAAGCGACGCGGGCGGCGGGAAAAAATTCCAATTGAGTGATTTGAAAGGCATGAATTTTAACATGGATTTGACGGTGACCGAGTCTGCCGAGGTGCAGATGATTTTTGATGAACAGGCGGGAGACATCATAAAAAGCAAGGGAAACGGCAATATTTCGATGTACATCAACCGAGATGGCGAGTTCAAAATGTACGGCGATTATCTGGTGCAGCGCGGAGAATATTTGTTTACGCTCCTCAATTTTGTCAATAAACCGTTCACTTTGGCGGAAGGCGGGACGATTACTTGGTTTGGCGACCCGTACGGCGCACAACTTGATTTGACCGCGAATTATGATATGAACACGGCGATTTACAACCTGCTGCAAAGTGATTTGGAAGGGCGTTCGGCGACCGGCGGCAACCAAGACCCACTGATCCGAGATGCAAAAAAGGCTTCCCGTGTGAATGTTGTCATGCGTTTGCGAGGCGACCTTTTTAAGCCAGATATTACGTTTGATTTGAATTTTCCGAACCTCACCGGGGAACTTAAAACGTTCGCAGACAATCGTTTGCGTTCGCTGCGGCAGGATCCGAACGAATTGAACCGGCAGGTTTTTGGTTTGATTGTCGTGGGTTCTTTTTTGCCATCGAATTCGACTGGGCTGTTGGCCGGAAACAGCAATGCGCTGGTCAATACTGCCACGCAATGGTTGACCAATCAACTTTCAAATTACCTCAGCACGTTGGCGGCGGAGTGGTTTGGCAGCGCGGTTTCGAGCATAAATTTTGACGTGGTTTACAGTGAATATGAAAATTCTTTGACCACCGGAACGGGCAACATTAACCAAACCGGTCGCGAAGTGCAAGTTCGATTGTCGAGCGGCATCATCAATGATCGGATTACGGTAAACGTAGGTTCGCAATTTGGCCTGAACAACAATCAACCTGGCGCGGTAAAAAGCGACGGTTTTCTCGGCGAGGACGTGACTTTTGAATTTCAATTGACCGAAAACCGGAAGTGGCGGCTCAAAGTTTACCAGCGCACCGAACCAGATATCACGGGCGGCAACTTGCGAAACCGGGTCGGGATCGGGGTGGCTTTTCGGAAAGAATATGATTCTTTTGATGAAATGTTGGGCGGTTTGGGGGGGTGGTTTCGGAAGAAAATGTAAGGATTTCTCATTACTCTTTTCAGATCAGGTCAAACGCATTAAAATCCATTCCCGAAGGGAATCTATGTTTATAGAAATTGAAATGGACATGCACGAGAAATCCCGAAGGGATTTTATGTAAAAACTCGCGCCTGAAAACATAAAATCCCTTCGGGATTTGA
>JANNMS010000132.1:0-2007 GCA_031398055.1 Saprospirales bacterium
ATTTGGAGTAACTACTTAGCCACATAGTTCAGATAGAAGTTTTCGCATAGGTTCACATAGGTTTTTCTCAATTTTCTATTTTCAATTCTATGTTTTCTATGCGAAAACTTCTATCTGAACTATGTGGCTAAGTAGTTACAAAAATTTGTGTTAAATGACAAAATTCACCCTTTTCGCAACAGCGATTTTCCTGCTTTTTTTGAACGCCTGCCAATACCCTGTCGGCTCGTCTGCCTTGACCGATCCCCAAAAATTTTTGGTCATCGATGCAGTTTTGACCCAAAATTATGGCAAAGTGCGGGTCTCCAATTCGCTCACCGATGTCAATGCGCTGGGTGGGTATTTTTCGGCACCACCGCCGCCTTTTACCACGACCTACATTTTGGACAGCCACGGAAATCGGGTGGATTTTTCGCCAGACGGCACGGCGGACAGTTCATTTCACGGCGTTGTCGGCGAGACGTACCAACTTTTTGTACAAATTGATGGAAAAAACTACGAATCAAACCCGGAAACCATGCGCATTTGCCCGGAGATTGATTCGATCCGCCCGATTTTCAGCCGCGAGTCGTTCCGAGATCCAAACGATGTGAATTACGATGGTTTCGATGTGTATTCATTTTTTCAGGACAGTCCCGGCGCGGAAAATTATTACCAGTGGGACTGGATTCATTATGCCCGCGCGATTGCCTGCGACCGCAAATACAATCAGGCCGAGGGAAAAGACGTGCTTTATCCCTGCGATCCGCTAGATTGTTGGACGATTTCTTACAATCCAGCCGTCGTCGTGCAATCCGACAAACTGCGCGACGGGCAACCGATTGCCCAAAAAATTGTGCGCGTGCCTTTCATCCGGCCACCTTACAAATATTACCTGCGACTGGAGCAGCGGGCGATTACACCTTCCGTTTTTGCTTATTTACAGTCCATCGAAACGCAAACACAGCATGTCGGAACCTTGTTTGACGTGCCTGCACAGACAAAATTCAGCCCAAATATTCACAATGTGGACGACCCGGCGGAGCAGATTTTGGGCGTGCTCAATGTATTTTCGTACCGCTACCAAATCATTTACGTGGACAGAAAACAAAAAATAAATGGAGCCGAGGCCAGGCTGATTACCGACGGGACGCCATTTGTTGCCGATCCATTTGCCAAAGCACCGTGCACGGAAAACCAGTACCGGACACAAAAAAAACCGGAGAAATGGGAAGATTGAATTACAACTCCAATCATATTTTTCCCAAATGTTGAATTTTAATTGCTACGTTTGTCCAACAAAAAATTTAAAGTTTCAACAAAATGAATCAATCCAACGTCCAAATCAGCCCGACCGAATCCATCCAATTGTCGTGGGAAAACAACTGGTCGAACTTCGCCATCCGTCAAAACGGCCAAATCATCGGCGAAATCCCGACAAAAGATGACTTGAAAATGGGCCGGAATTTCAAAACGGCCAGCGGAAAAACCATCACCCCGATTTTGCGCGGCACCTCGAACCTCGAAATTTGGTGCGACGGAAAAGATTTGGTGACCGGCGTGGCGAGCGGCACTGCCGACGATTTTTTGTACGCCGTGCGGACGCTTTTTGTCGTCGGCGGCATTTTGACTTTGATCGGCGCGGCAACTTTTTTCGCTTCCCAAAATTTTATGACGCTCCCTATTTTGGCGGTGGGACTTATTTACATCGGTCTCGGCTGGCAGGCCAACAAAACGGGCGACACGATGCCTTTCAAAATCGGGATGGGTTTGAATGTTTTGACCCTCGTCCTCGGTTTTGTTTTTTTCGGGGTCGTGCCGGGTATTTTGCTTTTGGTCGCGCTGTTTTATTATTTGTACAAAGGCATCAATTCACAAAAAATGGGCGGTTTGCAGGTGCGAAAATTGGAAGCAGATGGGCCGTTGGACAGTGGAATTTGAGGGCAAAACCCTAAGAAACTGTTTTAAAACCTCTTTTTGGCTGTTTTCACTCCTCTTTTCCGATTTTGAAAAACTAATTTTCAAAGC
>JANNMS010000169.1:0-35536 GCA_031398055.1 Saprospirales bacterium
AGTCCAACGTCCAATTTTCAAAATTTCCCTTGAACCCCCACCATCACATTCATCCCAAAAGTCGGGTAATCGTGCCACCGCTGCCGTTTGTTGTTCAGCAAATTATTGATGTTCAAAAACGCGCCGATGTTTTCCGTAAAATTATAACTGCCGCCGATGCTCAAATCCACGAGTGCATTATCTTTTCCAGAGATGTTTTCGACGTCCGTTCTGCTGATTCGATTGGCAATGTATACGTCGGCCTGCGCCGCTGCTTTTCCGCCCAAAAGTGCATATCTGCCTGTAAAATTGCCTTCCAAACCGGGCAAACCCCATGCTGCATCTTCGTTCGATGGCGTGAAAACACTTTGGCTGAGCGTGCCGGAAAGCGTCAAATTTTTAATCGGCGTCAATTTGATGCTGCCCTGCAAATTGTAAATTTTGACGGTATCATAAATTACCTTGAAACGTGTGGGCTGACCTGCCTCAAAAAGCGTCTGGAAAAGTGCCAAATCTTTGGCCGTGCCGTAGCCAATTTGCCCGGAATAATCCAGCCAACCGAGGTTGCCTTTTACGCCACCGTAATAATTTTGCCACTTCGTGTTTTTCAACTTGCTGCCGCGAATCTGTAAAAACGGGTTGTATTCCGTCAGCGAACGGAACGAGTTTTTCCGCAAATCGCCCGTCGCGCCACCAAAAACTTGGATTCCGTCGCCCCAAACCCGCAAAACAACTTCGGCGTCCGGGAAAATAGACCAGACATCGCGGTTGCTGGCGAAGTTGCCGCCGACCTTGATTTTTGCAAAATCAGCATGAAAAGTAAAACTCGGTTGCAGGTAAATATTGTTGATATTTTGCTTGCCCGTATCACGGAACGACGTGAAATCGGTTTTGATGTTCATCCGAAACGGGTGTTTTTCAGCAAACCATTTCGTCGCGGACATATTCAATTCCAGCCCATTTTCTTTGTTTGAATAAAAATCTTTCAAAAAATAGACTTTCGGTGCAATCGAATAATTCAAATCGGTGGACGTCCGCTCGGCGTTGAACAAACGAAGCGAAATTTCAGGCATCCGAAATTCCTGCCGCACTGCCGGTTCCGTAAATTCCAGCGAGTCGGGGTAGCCATAAAAATGCACGCGGTCAAAATTGTAGCCGATTTTTCCCTCGACTGCCGTGTTTGGATTGACGTAATAATTTCCGCTCAAACTCAAATTATTGTCCATAAACCGCTGGTTTTCAACACTTTTAGCGTTTGCGGAATGATGGCGGACAGAAATTTTTCCATCAAATTTATCTTTTTGGGCAAAATAATAGCCACCCTCGCCGAGCAATGAAGTTGGAATTCCCGCGCCCAATTTGAACCAACCGTTGTAAATTTTTTCTTTTTTCGCGGCTTTCATGCCCACCGGGCGCAAAATCGGGGCGTCGTAACCGACTGTCAAAAGGCGCGGCGTCACCGTGTAATTTTGGATTTTTGTCGAAGTGTCGAGTGCGGGCAGCAGCGGCGTCACGTCAACTTTGTTGGTTTCCAAAAGCCGCGCATCGAAAATGCGGGTGACTTCCACACTTTCCGTTGGGATTTCTTTTTCTTTTTGGGAAAAAACGGGGGCCGCAAAAAGCACGATGGCCGCAGCGAGAATGGTTTTATTTTTTATGTTGATTGTCATTTTCTTCAATTAAGAATTAGGAATTAATAATTAGGAATTTGGAACAATTAGGAATTAGGAATTGGGAATTAGGGATAATTTGGCATATTCCAAATTCCTAATTGAAAATTCCTAATTCCTAATTTTCTAATTTCCTTCGTCCACTTCCAAAAGATTGGATTTCAAATCTGCTTTTCGAACGGCATTCGAGCCGCCGCCGAGCGCCGCGTATTTTGTCCGGGCGGAGTCCAAAATCGTTTTGTCGTTGCCTTTGTAATTTTCGATGACGGCTTCGAGCGCGGCGCGGGCGGAGTTTTTATCGCCTTTTGCAACGTACACATCCGACATCAAAATCAGGTTTTTGGCTATGAAATCATCGTAACCAGCACTTTCCTGATTGGCTTTTGCAATCAAATCTTCGGCCTCGTCGTACTTTTTATTTTTATATAAAATCTGCGCGAGCAAGTGGTACGACTCGGCCAAAATCTCGCCGTTGATATTTTTCACGGCATTTTGCAAGGCTGGTTGAGCGCGGGCAAAGTCATTTTTATCGTAGGCAATTTTGCCGATGTAAAAATTCGCGCCACCGATTTGCTCCGGCGTGGCGCGGGAATTGTCGGTTATTTTTTTCCCAAAATCATAAACCGCCACCGAATTATTCAATTGATAAGCCGAACGGATGGCCATGATTTGTGCGTCCAATTTTGAAAAATCGGTCAGTGCAGATTCGTCCCATTTTTTTGCCATGTCGTAGGCTTGGGCATAATCTTTTTCTTCGTTGAAAGCCAAAAGAGTCGCTTTTTCAGCCGCTTTTGGGTAAAAAGTGCTTTGGCCACGACCGACGACAGCCACATAATCGGCCAAGGCTTTTTCAAATTGCTTGACTTCCGTCGAGGCATAACATTCTGCACGCCGGTACAAAGCGGTCAACGAGTTCGCGCCTTTCGGGTATTTTGTCAAATAACTGGTGTAACCCGTGATGGCCGCCGCGTATTTTTTCTGGGTAAATTGTGCTTCGGCGGCCTCAAAAGTCGCATTTTCCTTCGCCGCGCCGTCCACTTTGTAGCCCGGAACGGTTTCCAAAAAGGCAAAATATTCGTCAGGCGTGCCCAAATCTTTCACATAAATTTCTTCGAGCGCGGCGAGTGCTTCCTTCGATTCCGTGTTTTCTGGGTTGTTGGTAAAAACTTGTTTGTAATAATTTATCGCCGTCTGCGGACTGCCCTGATTATAGGCAATCAAGCCCAATTTCAAAAGCGACGGGTTGACAAGGTTCGATTTTCCTTTAAAATCCGACACAATCCGACGGTATTGCGTGGTCGCCAAATCCAATTTTTCGAGGTTCAAATAAGTATTTCCCAACTGATAAAGTGCCTCGTCGGTGTACCTCGAATTCGGATATTTCTCCACCAAATCGTCCAAATCATTGATTTTTCCAACCGGGTCTTTCAACAAACCTTTGATAACCGCTTTTTGATACAGGGCATATTGAAATCCCTCGTACTTTTTCGCGACGGCTTCATCGTAATATTTCAGGGCGTCTTTGTATTGATTTTTTTTGAAAAGGCAATCGCCCGTCCGCAAAATCGCATCGCCCAAAACCCCGGTTTTTACCTGCTCGGAATAAATATTGTTGCTGTTTTTTTTGATGCCGTCGACCGACGCCCTGAAAAAATTGAGCGCGGTCGAGTGGTCTTTCAATTTCAAATGATTGTAACCCTGAATGTAATTTCCCATGTGGACACTGCTTTCGTCGGGCAGGTTCGGGAAATTTTTTGCACCCACCAAAAACGTCTCGATGTAGTTTTCGCTTGCCGCAAAATCGCCGTTTTCGTGGGCAATCGTGCCGAGCCAAAAATTAGATTTCACCACCGTTTCCCGGTCGAGCGGGTAGGCCAAAGATTTTGTAAAATAACTTTTTGCTTCGTTCGGCGATTTTTGTTGGTAAAGTTGGACACCGCGCAAAAACGTGACTTTTTGGTAAGCCTCGTTCAATTTTTGGTTGCGCGTTTTCATCCCTTCCAAAGTCGCAATCGCACGGTCGTAGTCACGGGTGTTCGTGAAAAGGTCGCCCATCACGTTTTGCGCTTCATTATAATACTTGCTTTCCGGCGTGAATTTTTGCAAAGCCTCGATGGCATCGCGGTCGTATTTCAGTTCGTAACTCAGTTTTGCGTAATTTATCAAGGCCTCTTCTTTCACCGTTTTATCGTAGTTCAAACTCGCCGCTTGGCCAAAAGCGTTGCGGGCAGAGAACTTATTTCCCGTTTTTATATAACTATCGCCCAAATGGTAAAGTCCATTTTGTCCAAGCAATGAATCTTGTTTTGTCAATTGTTCAAAGTTTTCAATGGCATTTTTATATCTTTTCGTTTGATACTGCGTGTAGCCAAGTTGGTAATAATCCGCCGGGCGCAGGTTCGACAAATTGGTCGCGGCATATTCGAGGTACGGCAAAGCCTTGGCATAATCGCCTTTTTCAAAATAGGCCTGCCCGACGAGTTGATTGATTTCACCCTTGTTTTTCGTGGCCGTCGCGGCGCGCGGCGTGGCATACGAAATCACTTGGTCGTACTTTTTTTGGGCAAAATAAATCTGCGTCAAAAAATACGGCACCTGGTCTTTGAACTTCGGCGACTCCTCGCAACGCTGAAAAGCCTTGATCGCATCGTCGTATTTTTTTTCAAAAAACATGATGCAGCCGTAGTAATAATTGGACGGGTAATACCACTCGCTTTTGGTATTTTCCTTGATGCTGCCAAAAGCCGTTTTCGCGAGCGGAAATTTTTTGGTGATAAAATACGAGTAGCCTTGCTTGAAACGAATCTCGTTTTTCAACGGGCCCACCATCGAATTCGTCGGTGCCATGTTGTAATAAACGAGGGCTTCGTCGTACTTTTTTTGGTCAAAATAGTAGTCGCCGATTTCCAAAGCGGCTTGGCTGGCGACCGGCGATGGCGCGTTTTCCCGCAAAAAATCGAGCACCAATTTTTCGGCTTCGGGCTGTCCGAGACGCACAGCGGCTTTGGCATAATGCAATTCGGCGTCGGTTTTTACCTGTTTCCACTCCGGTTCGTTGGCCGGGCGGAGCAAATTGATGGCCGAGCGAAACTCTTTTTGCGACAGGCCATAAACGCCCTGCTGAAAAAGTTCGATGCCTTTTTTGTAGGCCACATTGGCTTCGGTAAAAACAGTAGTTTCCTGCGCCCGACCAGCCAAAAAGGTGAGCAAAAACAGGATGGAAAAAAAGACTTTCCGTGATGTCATGTTGAGGAAAAATTTAGTTCGGAAGATAATTGGATAGTTTTTTGTGGAAATTTGGGAGAAACGCTTCGCCAAATTTGACTACTTTTTAAAATGTTGCCAAATTTTTGAAAGGCAAAAACATCGAAAAAACGAGTTTTGAAAAATCAGCGTGGTTTGAGATTTTGCTTTTACCAAAAATTTAACCAGCCGTTTTTTGTTAAAATGTTGGTGCGAAAGTAGGGCAATGAATCAAATTAAAACAAAAAGACGGCTGTCATTCTGAGTTTGGCAAAAAATCTGGATGAAAAAATAGCCCAGATTTTCGCAATTCTCAAAATGACAGCCGTCCATTTTCAATCGATTTGTCCTAAAAATTTATCGAACCAACGTAGAATTTCCTTTAAAAACCTCTTTCACCCCGTCTTTGTATTCCACTTCCATCACCCAAACATAAACCCCGGCGGGCATTTCACGGTCTCGAAAATTGCCATCCCAACCAGTAATCGGGTCGTTGATATCAAAATTTTCGGCTTCCCAAAGCAACTCGCCCCAGCGGTCAAAAACCCGAAAATCAAGGATTTTTACCTCTTTTTGGCCATGCACCAGCAGTTTGTCGTTTTGAAAATCGCCGTTCGGCGTGAAACCAGTCGGCACAAAAACTTTGCGGATTTTTTCAACAAAAACCACAATCCGGTCTTCCGCCGTGCAGCCAGCCGAGTCCACGACATAAATTTCAAAACCATTCTGGTAAATCAACGAATCCACGAACGGGTCGCGGCAATCCAAACAACTCAGCCAAATGCTATCTTCCAAACTCCAAATAAATTCAATCGGCTGCGTCGCGTTTTCGACTTCGGCAAAAAGTTGGATTTCGTCGCCGAGATTTATCGTGATGTCCGGGCCTAAATTCACGTCAATCGCGCCGCGCTGCCCGACCGCAATTTCTGGCAATTCAAAAATGCAGCCGTTTTTGTCCTTCAAAACCGGGTTGTAAATTCCTGCTTTCAGGCCGATTTGCCGCGACGAACCATTCCATTTTTGACCATCCAAACTGTATTTGTACGGCGGTTCGCCACCCGTGCCAGTGATTTGAATTTCGCCCGTCGCCGAGCCAAAACACACGGCATCTTTTTTATTTTGAACGCCCGAAATTGGTTCGGCGGGTGCTTTGATTTTTATGGAATCTTGAATTTTGCAACCATTTCCATCCGTCATCAAAACAGCAGCAAAACCTACTGGAAGCCCCTGATTTTCAGCAGTTTGTGTGCCGTTTGACCAAAGAAAAAGATAACTCGGGACGCCACCGGAAACCCCAACTTTTGCCGTGCCATTTGTTTCGCCGAAACATTTGATGTCCGTTTTTTCAAATGTCAAATTCAGTGGTTTGGGTTGCTCGATGACCAAATCTTTTTTTCCAAAACAGCCGTTCGCGTCGGTCACGGTGACTTGATATTTTCCGGCTGCCAAGTTTTGAGCCACTTGGCCGTTTTGGTTTGGAGCATTTGGCGACCACAAAAAATGAAAACCACCCGTGCCCCCAAAACCTGAAACCGCAGCCCAGCCCGTTGCTTCGCCGAAACATTTTACTGAGCCGATGCTGTCAATTTCCGCGCCGACCGCGTCGGGATTTCCAACCAAAATTTCATGTTCGGCGGTGCAGCCAGCCGCATCGGTTGCGGTCAATTTATAGGTTTGTCCAGCCGCCAAATTGAAGGCAAAAGCACCCGTTTGTTTTGGCGTCGTGCCCCATTCATATTGAAATTCGTCGAGGTCAAAAGCTGCCGCGCCGTAAAATATTTTTGAAACTTTTGCCTTGCCGTCGTGGCCGTCGTGGCAAAAAGCAGGGTCAGAGTCGAGCACTGCAAAAATGGGTTGTTGCTGAGTGACCACCGTCGAATCCGTTGATTTACAATTGTTTGCGTCCGTAATTGTCAAATGATAAAATCCAATCGGCAGGTCAGAAATCGAGTTTCCGGTCTGCCCAGCGATGCTCCACGAAAAATTGTACGGCTGCGTTCCGCCCGTCGGATTGGCCGTGATTTTGCCATTTGTTTTATCAAAACAAACCGTGTCGGCGATGTCGGCGAGACCAGTTTCGAGTGCGGCGGCGGGTTGTAAAATTTCTGTTGAAAATATTTTCAAACAGCCCTCGCCATCGGTGACGGTGGCAAAATATTTGCCGGCAGGCAGGTTTTGTAAATTGAAATCGCTGGAAGAAACACCGTTTTGCCCAGACCATTTTATCGTAAAATTACCATCGCCACCTGTCAAATTGGTGGTCAAACTGCCCGTATTTTCTCCAAAACATTTCACTGCCGTTGGCAAAATTTCGGCTTTGATTTCGGATGGTTCCTGAATTTTTTGGACAAAAACAGCCGTGCAGCCGTTCGCGTCGGTCATTGTCAAAGTATAAGTTCCTGCAGCAAGACTGAACTGATTTTGCGAATTTGAGCCGTTGCTCCATCCAAATTGGTAGGGCAAAACACCGCCGCCGGGCAAAATAGTGATGGATCCAGTCAAATTTCCGGCACATTTCACGTCCCGAATTTCTTCCGGAGCGGCCAAATCTGTGGGTTGAGTGATGGTCGTTTTGACCAATTTCACACAACCTTTCGCGTCGGTCAAAGTGATATCATAATTTCCGGCGGCCAAATTTGACACCGAACTGTCGGTGGATTGGCCAATTCCACTCGGCCAATTGAAAGTAAAACCGCCATTTCCGCCCGTCGCCGAAATCAAAATCGCGCCCGATTTTTCACCAAAACACAAGGCATTTGAAAGGTTGGTTTGCGTTTCAATTTCGGTGGGCTGCGCGACGGCAATTTGCGAAATGACTGAGCAATTTTGGGCATCCGTCACGGTGACCAAATAATTTCCGGCCTTCAAATTGGTGGCCGTCGCCGCAGTTTGGCCAAGCGGATCGCTCCATTTAAAAGAATAATTGGACGTGCCGCCGGACGGATTTGCCGTTGCCGAGCCGTTAGATTCGCCAAAACATTTTGCCGGTTGCGCTGAAACTGCGGCCAAAAGTTGGGTCGGTTGGCCAACCGTCGTGGTCGCGGTGGTCGTGCAACCGTTCGCGTCGGTCGCGGTGACCGTGTAATTATTTGCCGAAAGGCCAATTGCAATTTGGGAAGTTTGGCCGTTCGTCCATAAATATGTAAAATTCCCAGAGCCGCCCGTCGGATTTGCAGTTGCCGAACCCGTCGGTGAGCCAAAACATTTGGCATCATTTGCTGAAATATTTACGGAAAGTGCAGGCGGATTTGTCAAACTCGCGGTCGCCGTCGCGGTGCATCCTTTCGAATCGGTGGCCGTCACGGTGTAATTTCCGGGTGGCAAATTATTGACCGTCGCGGTCGTCGGATTGCCGGGGACGCTCCATTTGTAGGTAAAATTGCCCGTTCCGCCCGTCATTTGGACAGAAATCGAGCCGTCGTTGGCATTATTACATGAAATCGGTTTTGGGACGGAGGTTTGGGCAACGACGGCGGCGGGCGACGGAATCGTGATATTTTCAATAGAAAAACAGCCGTCGTTGTCGGTGATTGTGGCGGAATAAATTCCGCCCGCCAAGTTTGAAAAACTGCCCGTCGTGTTGGTTTGGTTGTTAAATTTGAAAGAATACGGCGGGTTCAAACCATCGGGCGTCAAAATGAGCGAGCCGTCGGAAGTGTTGTAACAAGATGTTTGAACGGTCGCAGCCTGCACCAGCGGAATCGAACACGTCCGGCAAACCGCCGTGTCGACGAGTGGTGGGCAAAGCAAATTGGTGCCGGTTGCCTGAATCATCAAAGTCGTGGCGGTGCCGGGCGACAAACCGGTTGCGGTAAATTGATTGCCCGCCGGAGCCGAAATCCAACCCGCACCATTTATATTTATTTGAAAACCAGTGGAATTCGGCACATTCGTCCACGAAAAAGTCACCTCGCTTTGGCCAACGTCGGAACACGAAGTTTGCGGAGCGGCGAGGGTTTGTTCGACTTCAATTTTTACGGAATCCGAAACCGCGCAGCCATAATTATCGGTCGCCACGACTTTGTAAGTTTGGGTCGTCGTCGGTGTCGCGGTTGGTTTTGGGCAGGTCACGCAACTCAAATCCGTGCCGGGCGTCCATTGATAATCAATTTTATAGGCCGGTTCAAAAGTGATTGTCCAATCTTTGATAAATGCTGCGGGCGGGAAAAAATCAAAAAAATCGTCGGTCACCTGCAATTTCCATTGTCCGTTCGACGCGCTGCCGGCCAATTCCGACCAATCGCCATCCGGGGAAAAATTTCCAGAAAATGGCGCGTTGCCGTTTGCAATTTCAGAAACTGCGACTGGCGTGAAACAAGTATTTGTGTAATTATCGCCCGACCCGCCGTTGTCCGTCGACAGTTCCAAAAACTGGCCGCCGGGCGAAATCAGATAAATATCGAGGTCGTCGTCGTAATTGTGTTGCAAATTGACGCAAACCGAGCGAATCATGCCCGAAGTCAAAACCACAGGTTGAACACCCACGACATTTATCGGTGAAAAAACCGCTGTCCAAACTGGCGAAATGGACACATCATTTTGATTTGTGAAAACCATCGGGTCAGGCGCCAGCACCGGCAAAGTCGCGTCCAAATCCAAATTCGCCGCGCCGGAAACGCAAAGCGAGGTGTCGCCCCGAAGTTGCGGCAGTTTGATGGAATTGTCGCGGACATATATATATATGGTGTCGCGGCGGCAGGGGTCTTTTTGAAAATCAATGGCGATGTATTCGTTGACCTCGGTCAAATTATCTTCGATTGCCACAATCGGCACGGAAACTTCGGTCGCGCCAGCCGGAATAACCAGGCCCATCGGAATGGTCTGGATGTCGGTGCCGTTCGTGGCGGTGCCCCAAATATTGTAATCAATATTGGTCGGCACGTTCGTCGGTTCTGGAATTTTAAAAGAAAAAGTACCGTCCGAACAGCCCTCCGTCACCGTTCCATCTTGGCTGGCCGTCAAAATTTCGGCATCCAAAACGCCCGTGCCGAAACTTTTGGCTTCCAAAAAAACGCCGGAGTCATAAATTTCATCGCCCACATCGGCGATTATCAATTTGATGGTATAAGTTTGGCAAGGTTGGACGATGGCCATTGCGGTGAAAACATCGGTAAAACCATCGTAGGTTGGTTGTTTTGTGGTGTTGTTGTCGTTGTTGTTGAAATATTGGAGGTATTCCGCCTTGCAACTGGTATTCACTGGATTGTCCGGGTGAATGTTGTTGATACTCACCGGCAAATTCGTGCCCGGAATCAAAGCAATATTTTTTGGCGTCGGATAACCCGGGCCTTGAATAAAAAAACCAAAAACATCATTGTAATTGCTGCACCCAAATTCCGGATATTCTTCCGAAGCAAAAGCATACCGAAAACGCAACGTGTCGGAAGTGGGCACGAAAGTGATGGTGTATTTGGTCATGTTGTAAAATTGCGGCGGATTGCCGGTGAACAATTTGCCCAAATCTGGATCGGAAATGTTGCTCAAATTATCAACCGAAGCAAAATCATCTCCGACCTCGTCGGCACCGAGATTATTTCCATCGGTGGCCGCGATGCCGGTCGTCAGCAAAATGCCGCGATTGATTCCAATAGCAGATGTTCCGCCAGAAAAATAGCCGACCGCACTGTTCGTGCCTTGATATTGAATGTTCGTAACATTCACGCCGTCGCCGAGAAAGACATTGGAAATCAGGTTTTGAGGCGTGAAAGGCGCAACGTTGCCGTTGGTAATTTGGAGGGACTGGCCGGAAAGGTTTGTAACAAAAAGGAAAGTTGAAACAAAAACGGACAGTTTCTGAATTGGTAAAAGTGTAAAATTCATTTGTAAAAATCGGTTGGTGCAATGGTTGTGAACAGATTGGCGGCTCAGAACCCGGATTAAAAGGTTGAGAAATTGTGAAATTGAGATATTTGGAAATTATCCCAATATCTCAATTTCACAATTTCTCAAAAAGTTTTGGCGGCTAAATGTAGCACTATCTTTTTTTTCCGAAACACGGAAATCAAAAATTTAAGATTTGAAATCGCCAAAAACATTTCAATTTTAACCCTGGCCGAAGATTTCCTATTGACGGCGAAATGTTAAAATTGGTATTTGAATTTAAGATGGCTTAACATTTTTTTTGGGAACGGACACGGTTTGGATAAAAAAGAATTGCCCGCTCGGTAGCAACCGAACAGGCAATCTTTTTTAGTTTATTTGTTGAAATTTGATTTTAAAAAAATTACAAACGCTGGACGAGCAGTTTTTTCTGCACAACCCGTTTGCTTTTGTCGGTCGGTTCGATGGTGATGAAATAAACACCGTCCTGCCAATTTGCAGTTGAAATATCGAGCGATTCGGCGGCTGCGGTTTCGAAAACAGTTTTGCCGTGCACGTCCGAAACGGAGATGTGGCTAAGTTTTTTGGGCAAAATGATTGTGGCAAAATTGGCCGTCGGGTTTGGGTAAATGGCGATGCCGGAAGCGTCTAAATCGGGTTTGGTGTTTTTGGATTGGCCGGGTTTCAAATTTCTTTCGCCACTTGAATTTGACAATGAATACGCAGCGTCGGTCAGGGTTTTGCAAATCAGGTTCCAATTCGGCGGTGGCGGGTTTCCAAAACTGCCTTCGCCTTCTCCCTCGCGGGCAATGTCGGCAAAAGTGGCTTTTGCCGTTTCAAATTGTTCATTGGCGAGTTCGTCCATGCCCCTGAGAAATGCTTGTTTGACCGTTTCGCCAGTCGTTTCGCCGCCATCGGGGTGGATAATCATGATGCAATCGTCGTCGCAATTTTCGGGGTCATCACAAAGCACTTCGGTTTCACAATTGCTTACCATCGAACCAGAAAAACTTGGGAGAAAAACAAGGGGAACATTCGATACAGATGCAGTCGAACAAGTATTACCAGAAACATCTGCGACCAAGCGACAAGCCAAATTTGGGCTTGGGTCATTTCCTGCGGTTGTTCGCCAAATATTTCGCCTTGCCAAAACTGAACCGGGAGTCGTTGTTGCAACATAACAATTTCTAATAAACCGAGATGCATTTGCACCGTCGAAAGTCCGTTCGAATCTGTTTGGGCTTGCACCGGAGGACGGGAATTGTGCAGGGACATCAATATTCAACCGAATGTCCTCGCCAAAAATACAAGTTCTGGAATTAAGAATTTTGGCACAATTCATTGAAATCATGCCAACCGAAGCATTGCCTTTTTGAACAATGCCGGCAATCGTGGTTTCAATCGTGGCATTGTTTGATAAAATGATATTTGTAGGATTACCTGTTGCCCAATAAAACTCCCGGTTGAGAATGCCATAGGTACAATTTCGGATGGCACCGCCCTGCATCCAAAATACCCAGCCGCCATCCAGAAAAACGCCGGCATCGCCGCCATCCAACAATGGATTGGAGTAACCTGTATTCCAATCGCCACTGTGATTTTCAATCAAACAATTATT
This sequence comes from Saprospirales bacterium, assembly GCA_031398055.1. GTDB lineage: Bacteria > Bacteroidota > Bacteroidia > Chitinophagales > Saprospiraceae > M3007. The sequence continues at coordinate 12,331 of JANNMS010000169.1, forward strand.
AAGTCGGGTTACAAAATTATCGACGAGCCGCAAACCATACGTTGACCGATTATTGCCGTCCCATCTGGAATCCAAACTATTGACAAAGGGGCGGAGTGCGAAAGAACAGGCGGTTTCATAATTTGTAAAAACACAACCAATTATTTCTGTTCTGATGCCCAAAAGAATATTCCCGCCTGTAAAACGCACGTCAATCGGCTGCAAAAGGTTGTCAAAATCACAGTTGCGAATAACCAAATCGGTCATGCCAGTCAATGCTGAAATCGCAATTTCAGCGGTATAAAATCTTACATTTTCAAAGGTGGCGTTCGTACTTGCGCCCAGAGTAATCCCCCTGCCACCGGTTACCGCGCCGTTGGAAAGTTGGAGTGTGAAAAAATTAGGAATAGCCAATGTTGCGGAATGATCCAATTGGATAAATCGGTTGGTTTTGCCGCTGCCAGTTAGTCTTACAGTTGTGTAACCCGACCCGAAAAGTAAAGTATGGAAATTACCAAATTCAAAATAACCCAAGCCGGAAAAAACGATGTCGCCGTTGATTTGGATGGTGCCTTCGATGCGGATTTTGGCTTCGGGGTCGTCGAGTTGGATTTTTGCGCCGGGGTCGAGGATTAATGAAGCACCGACTTGGATAACAAGTTGAGAACCATTGGAAATCCGCAAAATCCCATTTGTTTCAACGTGAACAGTTGAACCCGCAGTGGCAAAAAAACTGCCGGATTTGTTGGCATTGTTGGGGTCGCCAATTTGCAGTTTTCCTCCACTTCTTACCTTTACTATTTTTCCAGTTGAGCAACCGCTGCCAATGTAAACCTTAAAATGTGGTTTGTCCGAAAGCGGATCTTGTGGGGTTTGATAATTGATATTTCCGGCAAGATTTACTGCCAATATTCCACCAGTATTGATTGTGGTATTGGGAACTCGGTTTTTTCGCTTGCCATAATTGAAGGTTTGACCATTTGACAGGTTTAAACTTTCATTTTCCAATTCATTCTGTCCTATTTGGATTTGAGGCAATAACCAATTTATCATTTCTTCTGTGAGTTCCACATGGCGCAAGTTTTCATTTGGGGCATAGGCAGCAGCAAATGGAATATTGCCGTTTGAGATTTCTTGGTTTATATCAATGTCCTTGTATAAATGATCGTCATCCATTTCCCAATTAACATCCAACAAAGACAATGTTGGCATAAAAGTATGGTACGCCGCAGCATTTGGTATGGGTACTTCCATAGATGTATGAAGCCCCAGAAGTTCTTGCTTGAAAGTCATCAAATCCCCTCGAAGACAGCCCGGCGCACCATCGAAGTTGGAAAAAGACTCCAACACCCTGCCATTTAACACCAAATACTTTCCCGGGGGATTTACAAATGGATTTAATTGCCAGACGAACTGTAATGGTATCGCACCCATGAAAAAAGAGTTATCCCTGATTATCAAATGTTTGGTGCAGACAGGACCAATTAAGGTTTGTCCGCCCAAAGTCTTTCCGCCCATATTCACGCATTCTGTGTAAAATGCTCTCGTGCTGCCACCTACTTGACGGATAGTCGCTTCCAGTAACGATTGATTCATTGTGTACCCGATTCCAGTGCCGTTGGTTGTGCCACAACTGATGGCAAGATTCCTCGTAGATTGAGGATACCCTAATTGAGCCATCTCGTTCACAAAGTTTTGCCTTGTTTGACCGGCATTCGTGTAAGTGCCAAAATTTATCGGCAAATCAATATTGCTGGAACACATATTCATCTCCAACATTTCCAGTTCGATTTTTTCATCCAAATATGCACCAATGAGTGTTTCTTGAAGCAATTGGTGCGTGGCTGGTGTGTTCAATTTGTCCCATACTTCAGGCTCACCAGATTCTTTTAGCATATAAACAAGTGCTTGTAATGACAAGGGAATATGTGCACCTTTATGAGGTGAGTCAAAAGAAACATAGGTGTGGCATTGATGATCCTTGTTTCTTTCTTCCATCGTCGATATTGCCCATTTTGCTATTTGACCTCCCATGCTCGCACCGATCACTACATTTTCACAAGCGTTTTGCCCAGAATTTATGGCATCTTGTGCTTTTCTTTGGTTGACCGCTTCGATGAGAGAAATTAAGACTTCGCCATTGTTTTGAATAAAATCTGACCCGTCTTTGAAGTCGAGAAAAACGATATCGTATTCATTTTCATTGAGTGTTTGGAATGCAAGCGGATAATTTTTGAACTCAGAAGGAAGTGTATTGTCAGGATTTGGCGTGGAATGGTCATTACCAAGAATAAATACATCCCATCCAGTACTGCCGTGTCTTACCGTTTGTCCGTTGACGGTGTATTCGGTCAAATCAAAGTCAATTCCATCCACGAAAATGACTGGGCGCAAAAGTTTTCCGGGATGGGCATCGGCAAATTTTAGATAAGCGTGGCTGCCTGCAATATTCCAAATCTCATCGGGCGGTGTGTAACCAGCGGCGTTGTTGGTATAAGATGCCTTGATGACCAACTTGGGTGTTGCCATGGGTGCGTCCGGGAAATTTGCCTCTTTGATGGTCGCTTTTAGAAAGAAATCAGCATCAGTTGTGGAAATCGGGTAAGTATGGGAATAAATTGACGAGGGGAAAATCTCTATTTCTGGCGAGCCATCCCCAAAATCCAACCAAATGTGTTGCGAAGTGGATATGTTGAAATCGCCATTCGTTTTGAATTTAATTTCATTGTGCGCTGTTGCTTTTCTGCACAGTTTGAAGATGTGCGCTCCTGCGCCCGCTCCTTGCACCACTCTCATATTGAGAGTTTGTGCATCTTCCGTGCAGTTGTTGGTACATGACGGACACGAAGCAATGATAATCTGAGCGGTCAATGAATTGATGCACAATAGGCTAAAAATCATTGACAAGATGAAGTTGGAAATTTTGCTTTTCATATTCTTGTATTTTTGGTTAAAAAATGATTGTTATATCGGTTGTATCTTGACCAGGGGGCATTATATCAGGCTTATCCCCTGATTCCAAAGACTTTAACTTAGTCAATTTGGAATTAACATAGAATTTTATCAAAGAAGTATCTTTAAGGTAGTTACCTCCGGCTTTATCCCAAACACTAAAAATAAATGGAGACTCTAAATTTCCTTTTAATACTCGATAATATTGAAAGGAGTCATTTTGGTTTATCCATTCTTCAACATTGATACCATTCAGAGTTTGTCCGGGACCTATAAAATAGAAATACTGTCCATTTTTGTTTATTACCTTAATATTCAACCACGCATAGGGTTTGAGGTAAATATTAGTATTGTCAAACCTGCCATCGGCTACCACTGTTTCAGAGTCATAGCCAGTAAAATACAGCGACTTGTAGGCATTGGCAGTCATGGAAGGTGCAAACATTGCATCGTCATCAAAATGATATGCGCCGTTGGCATCCGTAGTCGTGCTATCCACCAAAAAAGAAGAACCGCCGGAAAGTGGACTGCCGCTCCAACCAAAGAGTTTGACGACTGCGCCAGCAATCGGCTTTTCAGTTCCATATTCAAGTACTTTTCCAGAAACCGAGTCGCGGTCTAACTTTCGGCAGGAGGGTGTCGCCAGCCACCCGACCCCACCGAGCAGCCAAAGCAGAAAAAAGAATCTTTTTTTCATGTTTTTTTAAATTTTAAAAGTGAGAAAATAAAATGGTTTGAAAATATGATGGACTTCCGGGAAGAAGACCGGAAGGGATTTTTCAGAAATGGAAAAATGGAGACAGGAAGTAACTAAAACCGGCGAAAAAACAGCATGCCGAAATCTGGAAAGACAGGTGAGCAAGTAAAAAGAACATGGTTGGGCGGTTTAAATGTGAAAATGGTAGTCGTTTCGTGTGCAATCTACCAAACAAAACACCACAAGTGCAAGGTTTTTTTCCGAGCCAGTTTTTTTGACAATTATGCCAAACCGTTTTGGGCCTGACGCGAACAAGGATTTTCAAACATCCCGTTTTGCTTGCCAACCGTCTTGCTTTGCCTGCTTTTTATCTATTTTTAAAATCCATCGGCGGAAAGCCGTGTTTCCTTTGAGATTAAAATTTCATCGGTTTGTGTTTTCAAAACCCCCAAATCAACACATCCTCGAATCTTCAACAATTAAAAACAGCAGTCATGCCTAATTTTCTGAAATACCTTTTTGCCTCTTGCCTCGGCACCGTGTTGGCAATTATCGTTTTGTTTTTTATCGGTTCGACTTGGTTGGTCGGCTTGGCCACCAAACTCACCGATGAGAAAAAAGCGCACATCGGCGCAAACTCAGTTTTGAAATTGGACTTCAAAAACCCAATTCCCGAACGCACGAACAACCTCGAAATGTCCCCGTTCGAGACTAAAAACAAGGACATCGTTGGTTTGACTGACATGGTTTATGCCATTGAAAAAGCCAAAAACGACCCCGATATCAAAGGGATTTACCTAAATACTTCGATGATGCAGGCCGGAAAAGCCACGTCTTCCGTGCTGCGAAAATCTTTGGAAGACTTCCGGACGTCGGGAAAATTTGTCTATGCCTACTCGAATTACTATTCGCAAAGTGCCTATTATTTGGCATCGGCGGCGGATTCAATTTTGCTGAACCCGATTGGTTTGGTGGATTTTCGGGGGCTCGGTGCGACGTACAGTTATTTTAAAAATATGCTCGACCGGCTGGACGTGCAGATGCGGATTTTTTACGCCGGAAAATTCAAAAGTGCCACCGAGCCATTTCGCATGGAAAAAATGTCGGACGAAAACCGGCTGCAAGTCCGGCAATATGTCAATGGAATGTACGATATTTTCATTTCCGACATTTCAAAAAGCCGAAAAATACCGGAAACCGACCTCCGAAATCTGGCCGAAACTTATCAAGGCCGCGACGCCGATTTGGCTTTGAAATCACGTTTGGTGGACAGATTGGCCTACGAAGACGAGGTTTTTTCGGCCATGAAATCGCGCATCGGTTTGGATGAAAAAACAAAATTGAACCTCGTTTCCATCGAAGATTATTTTTCGGCAAAACACCGCGACCTCGATTTGAACATCAAAGACAAAATCGCGGTGGTGTATTTGGAAGGCCAAATCAGCGACGGAAATTCTGGCCAAGCAGGTGAGATTTTTGACGGAAAAGTGGTGAAAGACCTCCGCAAAATCCGCGAGGACGATAAAATAAAAGCCGTCGTTTTGCGCGTCAATTCGCCCGGCGGCAGCGTGATGGCCAGCGAAAATATATTGCGGGAAGTCGAATTGATTAAAAAATCGGGTCGTCCGGTCATCGTGAGCATGGGCGATTTGGCGGCGTCGGGCGGGTATTATATTTCCTGCAAAGCCGACTCGATTTTTGCCGAACCGAACACGATTACCGGTTCCATTGGGGTTTTTGGGATGATTCCGATTTTGGATAAAACGATGAAAAATAAACTTGGAATCACTTACGATTCCGTTCGGACGGGGAAATATTCAACTTTCGGAACGCCGTTTTTTGATTTTTCACCCGAAGAAGGCCAAATGATTCAGGCTGGCGTCGACAAAATTTATGCGGATTTTTTGAAAAAAGTGGCGGTCGGTCGCGGAAAAACGCCCGAACAAATCCACGAAATCGCGCAAGGCCGGGTTTGGACGGGAGTTGCCGCAAAAGCAAACGGTTTGGTGGACGACCTCGGCGGACTCGACCGGGCGATTTCGGCGGCGGCGAAAAAGGCAGGTTTGGAAAAATATCGGACGACCGAATTTCCAAAAACGAAGAAAGGTTTGGAGCAATTTATTGAAAAATTCACCGACGAAGAAGACCCGGAATCGGTCAACTCTTATTTTATGAAACGGGAATTGGGCGAATATTTCCCAGTTTTTGAGGCGTTTAAAATCATCAAAAAAATGCAGGGTTTGCAGGCGCGGCTGCCGGATGTTTTTATTTTGAATTAATTGGAGGTCGTAATTTTTTTCGACCATCTCTCAGGTCGAAATAAATTTCGTCCTCCCAAAAAAAAGCATGGCGTTCAAAACGCCATGCTTTTTTTATTCCTGAAAAAACGTGCTCACCGCCCCGCATATTTTTCCACCAAACGAACCACTTTTTCCAAAACCGTCAAATCCGGGACGGCAAATTTTCCGGTTTCTTCTTTTTCCTCTTTCATCTGTTCTTTTTGAACGAGTTCGGAGCATTTCGAAGCATCGAGCGGACAATTATTTTCTTTCACATTTACAAAAATGAAAGAAAAAATGGAGAAGGCAATCAGGGAAGCGAAAACCCATTTCTGATTGATTTTCAAAAACATGGCGAGAAGATGATTTGATTTTGGTTCAAAATTGAACAAAAAACATTGATTGGCAGGATTTTTTTCGATTAAAATTTCAAAATGATAGACACAAAGATAGTCGTTCGGGTTGCACTTTTTGTTACTTTTTTCTCTCGGTTCGATTGTCTTTCAGGGTATTGTGAAAATTAGGGTGATGGAACACAGATGACACGGATTTTCAAACACAGATTTTACAGGACTCTGATTGAGGATTGAAAAAAAAATCTGTGAAAAATCTGTGTTTGAAAATCCGTGTCATCTGTGTTCCATTGCTCAAGATTTTAACTTTTTAAAACTGCGGAAACTAATGATTCACAACAAACTTAATAGTTTTGGTTCCATCTTTTGTTGCAATTCGAGCCAAATAACTACCAGAAGTCATTGAAACTGTTGAGATTGTAATCTTCTCTTGTGTCAATCCTGTCTTATCTTGTATTGAAATAACACGGCCATTTATATCTGCAATAGTGATAGTGGCATTTGTCGGGTATTTAAAGTCGGTGATAAGATTTATATTATCATTTGCAGGGTTTGGATAGACTTTAAATACATTTTCTTGCAGTGGTTTATCATCCGTTTTTGTAACCAAAGACAAATTCATGCGCATCACTGCATTTGCATCTGAACCAAAAGTAGACCATGTATCTGTATAAATTAAAGTGGAAGTAAAATAATAGTTTACATCATTATTAAAGAGATGAAACACGTTGATATTATCTCCACCATAACCAATTGCCAAGAAATATTTACCGCCTGGTTCGAGCACCACCCCTTTTGTTCCGCCAGCAAAATCCAAAATCTCAACAGTTTGGATAGACCGATTATCTGTTAATGTATCCGGAGCTTCGTAATCTGCCAAACCAACCCATTCCCAAGAATCTAAAAATGCGGCATCATCTAAATTGGTTAAATTATCATCAATATCTGCATTTGCTTTTAACAAATAAATGGTTGCAGTAACAGCATTTATAGCAATTTCAGCAGGATCTGTTGTAAATGCAAACTCGGCGGATGTGGCTTTGTATTGTTCTAAATTTCCAGCAGACACTCTATAATAATTGCCCACAAACCAGGGGTCTGTAATTTCAGCGGCACCGGGCCGATAACCTTGTTCTGGTTTTTCTTCTTTTGCAAATTGAAAATCGGTTACCAAAAATTCAGAACTAAAAAAGTTGTCATTTGGCCTGCCATCTGCACCAGAATTATAGAGTTTATAATTGATTCTGTAACGGCCTTTTACCAATTTAGGTACATAAATATTAGGCATAACAAACTCCTCGTCTTCTGTTCCAATTTCAATAGTTGGAATAAGAACACTATCGGCAAACAATAGAAAACCCAATTCATTTTCAACCCAAACTTTCAAGGTTGCATTGGTTTGTGCTTCCAAACCTTTATTAGAAATGTTGGCAGAAAAAGCAAATGTATCCGTTGCAATTTGGCTTTCTGGTGTCGAATAACTAGAAACTGGATAGAAAAACTGGCTTATCGCCAAATCATTCGCCGGAGTCGGGTCGCTATCGTACAATTCAAGGTCATCAACACTCCAATGATAATCGTAATTGCCATCCCAACGCCATTGAAGATATACAGTGGCTTGATTTGCAGCAACCGAACTGATATTTATAATTGGGATTTCTGGATTATCCGACCATCGAATCGAAGAAACCAGGCTATCAAAAACCTGAAAAACCGTCCAATTCGTTTGGTCAGTGCTCACTCGAAGCACTGCCAAATCATCCGCTGTGTGGCCATAAACTCCGATGTGCGTTTGAAATTGAAGCCAAACTTCATTTTTTCCAGCACAATTAATCGGCACGGAAGTCAATTCGCTGAGGTGATTGGTCACCGTCAATTCACCACAATCGTCCGAGTCCATGGTCATAAAACCAGTGGTCGCAGTGGTGGCAGCAAATGCTTTTTGTTGATTGCTCGGTGTGTTCCAAATTTCAGGACAACCCGCCTCGTTGTCGCCTTTTTGTGGATCGGAACACCAAGTCCAGAGGCAATTATTCACCGATGGGTCGTCAGTTGTCCAGCCAGTCGGGAATTTTCCGGTAAAATTTTCAGTCCAAAAAGGAATCTTTTGACTAAAAATCTGACCTGCAAAAACGAGCAGGGCGAAAAGTGATAGATTGATTCGTAAAATTTTCATCATTCAAAAAATTAAGTTTGTAAATAAATTATCTGCCACAAAGTAAAACGGTGGGCGGCAAACGGTGGACGGCGGACGGAGATAAAATGCAATTTTGTTAAAATTTGAAAATATTGGCAAGGCTGGAAATTATACCACCCAATCAAAATTCATTTCGGACATTTGCCAACGACAAAAAAACCAATGCAGCACAAAATCTATTTGCAGTATCTCTTTGCCATTCTCAATTTCAATCTTCCAACGCTGAAAATTTTAGCATGAAAAATTATCTACGCCTTTTAATTTTCCCTTTCCTTTTTTCCTCCATCCAAATTTTTTCACAAATCACTCCGCCCTGTTCCATGCCACCTCCGCCAGGCGCAGAGAGTTGTTTTTCGACTTGTGTTTATTGCGATTTCAATGGTTACACAGGCACAAACAATGGAACTCCGTCCGGTGGAAACCAAGTTTGTGGCCAAATTAGTTTGCACAATGACCAATGGTTTGGCTTCATCGCAGGCACCACTGACATTTCGATAGACATTTCGACTTGGGATTGCGTCACGGGCAACGGGTTGCAAACTGCATTTTTTGATGCTTGCAGCAACGATGCCTTGGTTTGCAATCCCGGTTCGTCGGGCGGTGGCGGCAATCCATTGCCATTGAGTTACAGCGGTTTTGTGCCCGGACAGACCTATTATCTGATGTTGGATGGCTGGTCTGGCGACGTTTGTGATTTTCAAATCAGCGTCACCGGTGGTTCCATCACGCCACCGCCCGTCGAGCCAGTTCAGCCGATTGAAGGCTGCGCGGTGGTTTGTCCCGGTGCGGAATGTGTTTACACAATTCCAGCCGTTGTCGGTGCGGGTGCATATTTATGGACTGCACCGCCGGGTTCGATGATAAATGGTGCCGGGAGTTCGCTCAATATTCCGGCAAATGCAGGCGGCACACAGGTCACGGTGACTTTCGGCAGTGCGCCCGGAAATATTTGCGTCACGGCTTCCAATGCTTGTTCAGCACCTCAAAAAATATGTATGGCTGTGATGAACCAGCCCGTTCCGCCAACCACTTTGGCTCAATTTGTCATTTGTGCAAACGAACTTCCTTGGGAATGGCCCGAAGAACCGTTTCCGGTTTTGGTTTCGCCGGGCGTTTACAATTTGACTTCGACACCTTACGATAATTGGCTGGGTTGCGATAGTTTGGTAAAACAAAAAATTATCGTCAAACAAACTCCGATTACCAATCTCGGCACGTATTTTATTTGTGAAAATAGTTGTTTCAATTACAACAGCCAAGATTATTGCTCCGGTGGAAGTTACGAAGTGATGTATTTGACACCATCCGGATGCGACAGCACCGTGCGATTCAACATCATCCAAGCACCCGTCGCGGCGGTCATTTCGCCTGCCGCTCCGGTGATTGATTGCACGAATCCGACCATTCAATTGACCAATCAAGGCTCGGCGGGCAACCAATTTTTTTGGTACAATTCAAATTGGCAAATCATCCAAAATGGCCCGACGACCACCGTTTCTGCACTCGGAACGTATTATTTAGTCGTTTCAAATCAAGTTGGAAATGCACTTTGCAAGGACACGGCGAGCGTCGTGGTGACTGCAAATGGCGTGCTCCCAACCGCTTCGGCTTCCGGTGGCGCAATTTCTTGCTTGCCAAATGCCCAAAATGTCAGTTTGTCGGGCAATTCAAATTTGCCGACGGCGGCATATTCTTGGACGGGCCCCGGCATCACGCCTTTAAATATGAATCAGCAAAATCCGTCGGTCAATGTTGGCGGAACGTATAATTTAATCGTGACGAACCCGGCAAACGGCTGCACAGCGACCGCGACCGCGACGGTTTCGACAAATATTGATGTCCCGGCAATTTCGGCGGCAGGTGGCACTTTGACTTGCAGCCAAACTTCCGTTCAAATTAATTTGAATTCAAATATTGGAAACGCAAACTTCGTCTGGACGGGCGCAGGCATCAACGGAAGTAACCAAAACCAGCAAAACCCGACGGTCAATGTTCCAGACAGTTACTCCGTCGTTGCGACAAATCCAACCAACGGCTGCACGGCTTCAACCTCCGTCACCGTTGACCAATTCAATGTTGCGCCACAAGTTTCTGTCAGCCCCGACCAAACAATTAATTGTCAAAATCCGGGCGCAACCATCACAGGCTCAACGAATTACACGACTGGGATTATCTGCGTTTGGAATTTCCCGAACGGTCAAACTTCGTCGCAACCAACCATTGTGGCGACCTCGCCAGGGACTTACGTTTTTGTTGTTACAAATAATTTGAACGGTTGCATCGGCACGGCGACAGTTACCATTTCTTCCGATATTGTCAATCCGAGCGTCGAAGCAGGTGTTCCACAAACTTTGACCTGCACCCAAACTTCCGTGGTTTTGAACGGCAGCGGCAGCAGCGGAGCGAATTTTATCCCGATTTGGTCAGGCCCCGGCATCACGCCCGCCAATCAAAACCAGATTTCACCGACGGTTTCTGTAAATGGAACGTACACTTTGATCATCGCAAATAGTTTAAACGGTTGCACTGCCAGCGACCAAGTTGTCGTGAATTTGGACATTTTTGCGCCGACGGCAAATGCTGGTTTTGACAAATTAATTTCCTGCACTTCGCAAAATGGAGCGACTTTATCAGGTTCAGGAACGCCGGCGGGCGGTGTAAATTTCTCGTGGTCTGGCCCCGGAATTGGTGCAAATAATGCCGACCAACAAACGCCAAACGTCACGCAATCAGGCACTTACGTTTTGGTTGTGACCAATACTTCGAACGGCTGCACGGCCACTGACGACGTCGTGGTGACGAAAGATGCGAACATCCCGGACGCCGTCGCTGGCCAAGATTTGACGATAAATTGTGCGGTAAATTCTGTGAATTTGAGCGGCACGGGTTCGACTTCGGGCGCGGGCGTTCAATATTCTTGGGCTGGCCCGAACGGTTTTTTCAGCAATCTTTTGGATCCCACACAAAACATTACCGAGCCGGGCGACTACATTTTGACGGTTTTAAATTCAAACAACAATTGCCAAAACACCGACGTCCAAACCATCATTTTGGATAAAAAACTGCCCGATGTTTTTGCCGGAATTGATGGCGTTTTGAATTGTTTCAACAATGCGACCGATACTTTGGATGCGAGCAATTCGTCCGCTGGAGCCAATTTTTCACTCGTTTGGTCTGGCCCCGGCATCACCCCAGGCACCGCAACTTTGACCAATCCGATTGTAAATCAACCCGGTACGTATCTTTTGTCGGTGATAAATTCGGACAATCAATGCTCAGCCTCGGCCTCGGTCCAGGTCATTTCCGACCTCATTCCGCCGACCGCCGCCGCAGGTTTGGACAAAGAAATTGATTGCGTCATCACTTCGATTGGAATCGGTGGAAATTCTTCGACAGGCGCAGATTTTACTTATTTGTGGACGGGCGCGGGCATTTCCCAAATCAATAATTCCATCAAAAATCCAACTGTTTCGCAGCCCGGAAATTATTCGGTCGTCGTCACCGACAACTCGAACGGTTGCACCTCGACCGACGAAATGACCCTTGTTTTGGATGCCGTTTACCCGGTCGCCGAGGCTGGTTTGCCGACTACTTTGACTTGCCTGCAACCCAATTCGAACATCGGAAGTTTGACCACTTCGACGGGTGCAAACATTCAAATTCTCTGGTCGGGCGCAGGCATTTCACCGGCAAATGCCAACCAATCTCAACCAAATATTGACCAGCCGGGCATCTATATTTTAACCGTTTCCAACACTTCAAATTCTTGCAAATCCATCGACACGGTTGAAATTTTGGAAAGTAAAATTTTACCTGCCGTCGCTGCCGGACTTGACCAAAGTCTTGATTGTCAAAAAGTTACAGCAATTTTGGATGGCAGCGGCTCGGCAACTGGAGCGGATATTTCATATTCTTGGACGGGCGCAGGCATCACGCCGGCAACCCAAAATTTGCAATCGCCACCTGTTAATCAACCCGGAAATTACACCCTCGTCGTCACCAATAATTCGAACGGCTGCACCGACGAGGCGGACGTTTTAATTTCTCAAAATATCGCGCCGCCGACGGCAAATGCGGGTTCAACTTTCACTTTGACTTGCGCCCAAAACACGCAGGCGATTGATGGAAATGGTTCGAGCGCGGGCAGCAATTTTGCCTATTTTTGGCAAGGCCCCGGCATCAATTCCATCAACCAAACTTTGCAAAATCCGATGGTCAGCGACTCCGGAACTTACCTTTTGACGGTGACCGATTTGACAAATAAATGCACGGCGACAGCGTCGGTTTTGGTGGCTTTGAATGGGAATTTCCCGGCAGTCGAAGCGGGAGCAGGCATCACTTTGACTTGCAAAAATGATACTTTGGCTTTGGACGCTTCGCAATCGGCGAGCGGCGCGGGCATCACTTATTCTTGGGCTGGCCCCGGAATCGTGGCCGGGCAAGCGAATTTGCAAAATCCGCAAGTTTTTGTCCCCGGAATTTACACCCTCGTCGTGACCGACACGAACAACGGTTGCTCAAAAACCGATGCGACGACAGCCATCGAAAATAAAATTTCACCCATCGCCGAGGCCAATTTGGATTTGATTTTGACCTGCGCCGCGAATTCAGTTTCGTTGAGTTCGGCGGGTTCGAGTTCAGCAAATGTCCAATTTTTGTGGGCAGGCCCCGGCATTGACCAAACCAATCAAAATTCACCCAACCCAACCGTCACTTCGCCGGGCGATTATTCTTTGGTTGTCACCGATTTATTGAACGGTTGCACGGCAGACGATGCGATGAAAGTGGCTCTCGATCAAGGAATTCCAGAGGTTCAGGCAGGTGCGGACAAGCTTTTGACCTGCGATATTTTGGATGCGATTTTGGACGGCACGGCGAATTCGAACTCGCCCGGAGCACTTTTATTTTTGTGGTCGGGCCCCGGCATCAACCCAGCAAATAAAAATGAAGAACAGCCAAACATCTCTCTTTCAGGCACTTACACTTTGGTGGTGACCAATTCGACGACAAATTGCTCGGCGTCGGACGTGATTATAGTCAATGAAGACAAAGCCAAACCGGATGTCACCGCGACTGCCGACGAAATTGATTGCGCCGACCCGATTGCTAATTTTACGACGACGACGACTGCCACCGTTCCGATTTTTAGTTGGGAAGGACCAGGCATCAATGGTGGCAACAAAACCAAGCAACATCCGAACGTGACCGAGGCTGGAATTTATGTCGTGACCGTCACCGACCAAAACGGTTGCACCGGAACGACCAGTTTTACGGTGACCCAGGATGCTGATTTTCCGATTGGAAATGCCGAAGGTTGTTTGTTAAATTGTTTAAATAATGGGATGGACAGCCTGATTTCGAGTGTCACGACGCCCGGCGCGACGTTTGCTTGGACGGGGCCGAGCGGTTTTTCCAGCAATTTACAAAATCCGCAAGTGACCGCCGGCGGCAATTATTTTTTCAAAATTACGGCGCCGAACGGCTGCACGAAAAACATCCAGGTCCTTGTCGAAACCGATTTTGAAGAACCGAAAGCAGCCGCTTCCGTCACCGAAAAAATTGATTGCAACTCGCCAGAAGTGAAATTGGACGGCACCGGTTCGTCGGTCGGAAGTGATTTTGAATATCTTTGGACGGGCCCGGCGGTGATTGGAACGGGCAATTTGCAACCCGAAGCAGCCAAGGCCGGAACGTATCAAATTTTGGTGACGAACACCAAAAACGGCTGCACCGCGACCGCCGATGTTGAAGTTGAAAATGACCCGGAAGTGCCGACTGGATTCAATTTGGGTTTGCAAAACATCCGATGTTTTGGTGAAAAAAATGGGACAATCACCGTTGAATCTATTGTTGGAGGCACTTCGCCTTATCTTTATTCGATAAATGGGGACGCGCCGACGAGTTCAAATCAGTTCACTTTTTTGGCCGCCGGGCAATACGAATTGACTTTGTTTGACATCAACGGCTGCCGGATTGATACGTTGGTCACGATTTCTGAACCGCAACAATTGACCGTCGAATTGGGCGACGATGTGAAATTGCAACTCGGCGACTCGACCCTCGTTGCCGCGCAAATTTTCAGCGGTGAGCCGCTCAAACAAATTTTTTGGACGCCCGCTGCGCCCTGCGATTCGACGTGTTTTGAATTTTGGGCAAAACCTTTTTCTTCAAAATTGTACGAAATCACGGTCGTGGATTCGAACGGCTGCAAGTCGTCGGATGAAAAATTGATTGAGGTGGTGGACAACAAACAGATTTTTGTGGCCAATATTTTCAACCCAAATTTGTCGGATTTCAACGGCGTTTTGATGGTTCAGGCCAGCACGCGAGCCATCACGAAAGTCAAATCTTTCCTGATTTTTGACCGCTGGGGCGAGGCTGTTTTTGAAGTCCACGATTTCCAGCCGAACGATGTTCAATATGCTTGGGATGGAAAAGTGAAAGGCAAATTGGCCAATCCGTCCGTTTTTGTTTGGTACGCCGAGGTTGAATTTGTGGATGGCGAAACGGTTGTTTTTAAAGGCGACGTCCTGCTTAAACTATGAACGATGAACGATGAACTATGAACTATGAACTATGAACAGTGTAATGGTTCATAGTTCATCGTTCATAGTTCATCGTTAAATTTGCGCCATGAAAATCAAAAAAAGAATTGAAATCCTCGCCGAACTCGGCCATTTTTTGCAAACCGAAACCCACGACACGGAACTCGAAACCGCCATCCGGCAATCGTTCGCCGAAAACGCGTGGTTCACGCCGGAGAACATTCGCAAGGCACTCGCGGCCATCGCCACCGAGTTTTTATCCAAAAAAAAATTAGAAAAATGGTTGGAAAAATACCCGATTTCCGACCACCTGCATCCGCAAAAAACGGTCGGCCTCGTCATGGCTGGCAACATTCCGTTGGTCGGTTTTCACGATTGGCTCTGCGTTTTTGCTGCTGGGCAAAAAGCGAGCGTCAAACTTTCAGACAAAGACAAACGGCTGCTCCCGTTTTTGGTAAAAAAATTGGCTGATTTTGATTTTGAAAGTTGGGAAACCACCCATTTTTTGACAGAAAATGAACGGCTCGCGGGTTTCGACGCGGTCATCGCAACGGGTTCGAACAACACGGCGCGGTATTTTGAGAAGTATTTTGGAAAATACCCGCACATCATCCGACGAAACCGAAATGGCGTGGCGGTTTTGGACGGCTCGGAAACGGCGGCGGATTTTGCGGCACTCGGCGAGGACATTTTTTCGTTTTTTGGCCTCGGCTGCCGCAACGTTTCAAAAATTTATGTGCCCAAAAATTACAATTTCGAGCCGTTGCTCGAAGCCTTGCACGAGTTTCGCGAACTGGTTTTGCACGACAAATACAAAAACAATTTTGACTACAACATGACCCTTTTTATTTTGAATAAAATCCACCATTTCAACAACGGCTGCGTCATTTTTCGGGAAGAAAAAACGATGGCGGCGCGGATTGCTTCGGTGCATTTTGAATTTTATGAAGATAAAAATCTGTTGGAAAATGAATTGAAAAATCGGCGCGACGAAATTCAATGCATCGTTTCAAAAACGGATTTTGCCGATTTGCCAAGTTTTAGATTTGGGGAAACGCAAAAACCGAGTTTGACGGATTACCCGGATGGGGTGGATGTGATGAAGTTTTTGACCGACAACCAACCCAAAATCAATTGATTGCGTCAACTTTGCACTTTCGTTTTTTCAAAAAAACATTTCAAAAAAGATGTCAAAAAAACTCTTCGTTTTTTTCTTTTTCTCGCTGATTTTCAACGCATTGCAAGCGCAAGAAATCAAAGCCACCGTCAAAATCAACACCCCGCAACTCCAACGCACCGACCGAAAAGTGTTCGATGTTTTGGAAAACGCGCTCCGCGAATGGCTAAACAACACGAAATGGGCGGACGACCAATTCCAGCCGGAAGAACGCATAAAGTGTTCATTTACAATCAATATCAAAACCGAGGTGGGCGATAATGGCTTCGATGCCGAGGTCGCGGTGCAGTCCACGCGCCCGATTTTTGGCAGCAGTTACGAAACACCGGTGCTATCACATATGGATAAAGATTTTAGTTTTACCTACGATTTTAACCAGTCGCTCGATTTCAGCCGCGACAACATTGACAATAATTTGACGGCAGTGCTGGCATTTTATGTTTACACGATTTTGGGTTTGGATTACGATACTTTTTCGCAGTACGGCGGCGATAATTATCATTTGATTGCCCAACAAATCATCAATAATATTCCCCCCGCGATGGCCGGGCGTTTCAAAGGTTGGCAAGCGACGGACGGCGGCAAAAACCGCAACCGTTTTTGGATAAATGAAAATTTGCGGTCGCCGCGACTCAAACCGTACCGCGCTGCGATGTACAATTACCACCGAAATGGTCTCGATTTGATGGGTCAAAACCCTGAAAAATCGCGCGGAACAATTTTGGCAGCGATGGAAGAAATTGAAAAATCGAACACGGCGTATTTCAATTCGATGATTGTTCAGATGTTTACGAATGCAAAACGCGAAGAAATCATCGAAATGTGGAAGCAAGGCCAAAAACCGCAACGCGAGCGGGTCGTGCAAGTGATGACAAAACTTGACCCCGGAAATACGCAACGCTACCTCGAAATTGGGTCGTGATTTTTAATGATGAATGATAAATGATGAATGATGAATTTTCATTTCAAAAGTGTCGGGGTGACTTAAAGTTACCCCGACACTTTGCTATTTTGGCTGAGCGGTCAAGTTTACGAAACTTTAAAAGTTTCGTAAACTTGGGATTCGCGCTTATTTCTATGTTTTTCCTTGCAAGTTGTACCGAAAAACTACCTTCGCCCATCATTCCTGATGAAAGAACGACCCAAATCATGGTTGATTTGGCCGTTGCCGAAGCCGCTGTCCAACCATTAAATGGGTATCAAAAAGACAGTTTGATGATGGTTTATTTTTCGCAGGTTTTTGAAATTCATGGCGTGACGAAAGCACAATATGAAGAAAATATGAAAATCCTTTCCCAAGATTTGCCGCGACTTCAAAAGTGTTTGGAGACGGCAGATGAAAAATTGAAAAATGATAAAACTAAGTGAAATTGCAACCGCAGCCCCCGAAAACGTCAAGGAAAAAAAGATAAAAGAGGCGACCGAAGCACTCGTCGAACGGCTCGGCGATTTGCAAACCATGCTTTATGCCAGTCGAAAACACTCGGTTTTGGTGGTTTTGCAAGGCATGGACGGCAGTGGAAAAGATGGCGCGGTGCACAAAGTATTTGATGCTTGTCGGATTACCGGGCTCACTTTTGCCGCTTTCAAAAAACCAACCGAAGAAGAATTTGCCCACGATTTTTTGTGGCGCATCCAAAAACACGCGCCCGAAAAAGGCATGGTTGCCATTTTCAACCGGAGTCATTACGAAGATATTTTGATTCAGTGGGTGCACGGTTGGATTTCGGACGACCGCCGCAAAAAACGAATGGCTGCCATCAATTCTTGGGAACAAAATTTGGCAGATGACAACAATACGTTGGTGTTCAAATTTTACCTGCATATTTCAAAAGACGAGCAGGAAAAACAACTCACCCAACGTTTGAACGATCCTGAAAAATATTGGAAAAACAATCCGGGAGATTGGGAAGAACGAAAACTCTGGGATAAATATATGACTGCCTACGAATTTGCAATCAATAATTCTGAAATTCCTTGGCATATTTGCCCGGTGGATGACCGTTGGTACCGCGATTTTTTTATCGTAAAAACGCTCGTCGAAGGTTTGGAAAAACTGAATTTGACTTTTCCGGAAAAAGCTGTTGCCAAAAGTTAGAATCAGAATTTGCAGGATTTTAGAATTTGCAGAATTTAATAAATTTTGAAAATTTTAAAATCCTCTAAATTCTGATTCAGACATCATTTAACTTTCAAAATTAATCATGTCAAAAGTAAGAATTGACAAATGGCTTTGGAGCATCCGAATTTTCAAAAGTCGAACCATCGCCACCGATGCCATCAAGGCTGGAAAAGTGAAAGTCGGCACCGAAACCGTCAAACCTTCTTATTTGGTGGGCATCGGCGAAGAAGTTTCGGTGAAAAAAGAGGGTTTTAATTTTCAATATAAAGTCATTCAACTGATTGAAAAACGGGTCGGCTCACCGATTGCTTTGACTTGCTACGAAGACATCACGCCGGAAGAGGAAAAAAACAAGTACAACGCTTGGTTTATTGGCGGCAACACTTCGCCCGAAATCAGGGAACGCGGTGCTGGCCGACCGACGAAACGCGACCGGCGGGAAATCGATGATTTTAAAGATGGCGATGAAACTGAAACCGACGAAGACTAAAAATTTCACAGCCAGATTGCCCAAAAACCTATTTTGTTTTAACAAATTTGCCCAAAAATCGTAAACGTGGCCGACCGTCAACCGTCCGCCATCAACCGTTCAAAAAATGCAATTTCTATTTCCCGGATTTTTACTTGCCCTCGCCACGCTGGCCATCCCGATAATTATCCATCTTTTTTATTTCCGCAGGTTCAAAAAAATCTATTTCACCAACGTCCGATTTTTGAAGGAGGTAAAAGATGAAACCTCGAACCGCCGCCGGCTCCGGAATTTGTTGGTGCTCGCGATGCGTTGTTTGGCGATAATCGCAATGGTTTTGGCCTTCGCCCAACCGTTTTTGCCGGCTGGAAAAGACGTGCGGCGCGGCGAAAAATCCGTCTCCGTTTTTTTGGACAACTCGTTCAGTATGAACGCTTTGAGCAAAGATGCCTCGCTTTTGGAACTCGCCAAAAAACGCGCCCGTGAAATTATTTCTGCGTTTCCGGTGGACGACCGTTTTCAAATTTTGACCAACGATTTTGAGGGGCGTGACCAACGTCTAATTTCAAAAGAAGATGCCCTGAACCGCATCGAAGAAATCGCGGTCAGCCCGGCGACGAAGGATTTGTCGAAGGCTCTGACCCGGCAACAGCAATGTTTGGCGACTGGAAAATCGGAAAATCGGGTGGCTTTTGTCATCTCGGATTTTCAAAAAAACGTGTCCGACCTCGCCAATTTTAAAGATACTTTGGTGGATGTCAACCTCGTGCCGATGCGCGCGGTGCAGGAAAAAAACATCTCGATTGACTCGGCGTGGTTCGAAAATCCAGTCCAAATTTTGAATCAACCCAGCCGACTTTTGGTCAAAATCAGCAACCGTAGCGACGAAGAAGCCGAAGAAATTCGCCTCAGTTTGCGCCACGACGGACAAATAAAACCAGTCGGAAGTTTGAGTTTAAATGCTCGCAGTTCCAAAATCGACACGGTCAGTTTCAATATTTTGCACCCCGGCTGGCACGAGGCAAAACTTTCGTTGACCGATTTTCCAGTCCAATTTGACGATGATTATTTTTTAAATTTTTACGTCGCCGAACGCATCAACGTGTTGAGCATCAACGGTTTGTCGCCGAATCGGTTTGTCAAAAATGCTTTCACCGGAGCCAAATATTTTCAGTTGGACGATGCCGACATCCGCAATTTGGACTACTCCAAATTTTCAAATTACCAGTTGATTTTGGTCAACGATGCGATTTCGATTTCCTCCGGTTTGGCATCTGAACTTTTGAATTTTGCAAAAAACGGTGGCCACGTTTTGGTCTTCCCCTCGCCTGCTGCCGACCTGAATTCTTACAATTTGCTCCTGCAAAATTTCGAGGCAGGCAGTTTGGGGAATTATGAAAAAACGCCCCGCGCGGCCAGCCAATTGAACACCGAGGAATTTGTTTTTCGGGATGTTTATTTGAACAAATCGGCCAATTTGCGGCTGCCGAGTTCGCAGGGAAATTTCAAAATCGCGCCCGGTCGCGGCGAAAACATCATCACTTTTCGGGACGGCAGTTCGATGGTTTCGAAATTTGCCGCTGGCGATGGAGCATTGTATTTTTCGGCGGTTTCGCTGGATGAAAAGGAAAGTGATTTGGTTCGGAACCCGGAAATTTTTGTCCCAATGCTTTTCAAAATGGCGATTTCGGGGGCAAAAGGCACTCGAATTGCGAATATTATCGGACGCGACGAGGTTTTGGAAGCGACGCACCGCATTTCTGCTGCCGGCGAAACGGTTTACAAATTGCGGCAAGTCAGCGAAAAACCGGAAGAACCGAACGAAATCGGCAATGAATTTATCCCGGAACAGCGGATTTTGGGCTCAAAAGTTTTGTTGACGCCCGGAAAAGCAGTTAGCCAAGCGGGTTGGTACAAATTGCAACTTCGAGCGGACAGCACACTGGCCGAATTTGCTTTCAATTTTGACAGAAAAGAAAGCGAACTGGATTATTTTGATGATGAAAATTTGCGGAAAGCCGCCCCCGAAAACATGAAAATCCTTTCCACAAATGCCGAAGCAAACCTCGCAACCGTCGTTGGCGAGCAAAATCAGGGCATTGTTTTGTGGCGTTGGTGCGTGATTTTTGCGCTGCTTTTTTTGGCTTTAGAGGTTTTGTTTTTGAGGTTGTGGAAAGTTTAAAATATTGATTGTCAGCGATTTTGCCCCACTTTTCCAAAATATTTTTTCAAAAGCAAAATAGAAAATTATGTCAACCAACTTGCGTGTTCGGCTCTCGGCCATGATTTTTTTGGAATATTTCATCTGGGGTGCGTGGTACGTCACGATGGGTTCCTACCTTTTGCAAAACCTGAAATTTGGCGGCGAACAAGTCGGTTTGGCATACGGCGCGACGGCGATTGCAGCCATGATTTCGCCATTTTTTATCGGGTACATCGCCGACCGGTTCGTGGCGACAGAGAAAATGTTGGCCATTTTGCACCTGCTCGGCGGCGTGGCGATGTGGTTTGCTTCCGGTCAAACCTCGTTTTCAAACTTCTACCCTACCTTAATTTTATATACTTTAACGTACATGCCGACACTGGCTTTGACCAATTCGTTGGCATTTCACCATATTTCCAATCCGGCAAAAGATTTTCCGGGGCTGCGGGTTTGGGGTACGATTGGTTGGATTTTGGCTGGTTTGCTGGTCAGTTTTATGAAAATAGAAACGACCGCCATGCCTTTTAAAATCACAGCCGCCGCCGCGATTTTGATGGGAGTTTATTGTTTTACTTTGCCAAAAACGCCGCCGCAACCAAAAGCAGGAAAAATTTCGATCGGCGATATTTTGGGTTTCGAGGCATTTTCAATGTTCAAAGACCGCAATTTTTCGGTTTTGGTGGTCGCCTCGTTTTTGGTTTGCATCCCGCTGTTTTTTTATTACAGTTTTTGCAACGCCTTTTTAAATGAAATTGGGGTGACGAACGCCGCCGGGAAAATGACTTTCGGGCAGATGTCCGAGATACTTTTTATGATTGCGATGCCCTTCTTTTTTCGTCGGCTCGGCGTGAAAAAAATGATTGCGGTGGGGATTTTGGCGTGGGTGCTGCGCTACGTTTTGTTTGCTTTTGGAAATAACGAGTCGGCGGTTTGGATGCTTTATTTTGGTATCATTTTGCATGGCATTTGCTACGATTTCTTTTTCGTCACCGGACAAATTTATGTGGACGAAAAAGCCCCGAACCACATTCGAGGTGCAGCGCAGGGCTTGATAACATTTGCTACGCAAGGTATCGGGGCGTTCATCGGAACGTATATTGCCGGTCGGACGGTTGATGCTTTCAAAAATTCGGGTTTGGAAACGCACGATTGGCAGTCCGTTTGGTTGGTCCCGGCGGTGATGGCGGTGGCTGTTTTCCTCGGATTTTGGCTACTTTTTAAAGAAAAATAAAAATTTTCGATAAAAAAAATCCCTGTTTTTGGACTTACCGAAAACAGGGATTTTTTTGTTCAAATAATTGGTTTTCAACCGTTTGCCTTTTTGTGATCGGCCAGAAACTGCGCCAAACCGCTGTCCGTCAAAGGATGTTTGAACAAACCCATGATCGCAGAAAGTGGACAAGTTACCACATCCGCCCCCGCTTTCGCGCACTGCACAATGTGCAATGGGCTGCGGATGCTGGCCGCCAAAATCTCCGTTTCGTAACCTTGAATCGAGTAAATTTCAACAATGTCTTTGATCAGTTGAATGCCGTCCCAATTGATATCGTCCACCCGACCGATGAACGGAGAAAGGTAAGTCGCGCCCGCTTTTGCTGCCAAAATCGCCTGCCCCGCAGAAAAAACGAGCGTGCAATTCGTGCGAATTCCCATGTCTGAAAAAGCAACGATGGATTTGATGCCATCGGGCGTCATCGGCACTTTGACGACGATGTTTTCGTGAAGTTCTGCAAATTTTCGGCCTTCGGCAATCATACCTTTTACATCGGTCGCGATGACTTCGGCACTCACATCCCTGCCTTCGCCGACAATGTCGCAGATGTCTCGGTAGTGTTTCAGGATTTTTGTTTCACCTGAAATCCCTTCTTTTGCCATCAAAGATGGGTTGGTCGTCACGCCGTCGAGGATGCCGAGTTCAGAAGCTTCGCGGATTTGGTTGAGGTTGGCAGTATCAATGAAAAATTTCATTTTAAAAGTTTAGAAGGTTAGAGGAGGTTTAGGAGGTTTAGAAAGTTGAGCCGATCGAGCTCATCAGGTTCGCGCCTGAGGTGGTCGAGTCCGCCGCGGCCCACGGTGAGGCGCTGTGGGGCGGAGCGTCCGACGACCTCGTCGAACGAGGCGTGGCGCGGGTGCAGGGCATGGTGGGATTCGACGCCGTCAGTCGTCCCGTGCTGCAGGGCGGTCGCAGCCCCGCGGCCCGTCAGGCGCTGGTGCCGTGGGGCGAGCGCGCGGT
>JANNMS010000223.1:0-13122 GCA_031398055.1 Saprospirales bacterium
CTCCGGCACGGGTTTTCCGGTACAATTTTTGTAAATCCATCAATTGACTTTCGGAATAACCCATTGAAAATCCGCTGATTATCAATTAACTCAATGCACATTTTGCCTCCGGCACCGCTTTCAAAAGTGGTCGGCGAAATGTGCTTTTTGCTGTTGGATAATGTGCTTTTCACCCGCCCCGCACTTGTTTTTTCATTTCCAATCGTGACTTTTTGCCGGTAATCGCTTTCCTTTTTGCCATCACAACCGGGAATCTCGCGGGTTCGCGGCTATTTTTTGCAGGACATTTTAATAAAATTTGAAAAATCGGCGAGCGTTTTGGCGAACGGAAAAAAGTTGATTTTGCAGCACGCGGAGCATTTGAAATCGCAGCCAAATTATCGGCAGGTGATTGTTTCGGTGGATGTTGACCCGGTTTGAGATTGGTTAATTGGTTATTGGTTGACTGGTTTTTGGTCACCGACAATAAAAAAGCACCACTTTTCCCCCCACAACTTGCCCATTTTTTCGAATCAAAACAAACAGATTTTGACGCGGTGAGGGGCTGATTTCCAGCGGCATCCCCGGCTGTAAATCTTTGATAAACAACGATTTGCCATTAAAATCTAAAATTTCAGCGGAAAAATTCGAATCGTTTCCAGTGTAATTTACCCGGAACGAACGGCAAAAAGGATTGGGGAAGATTTCAATTTCCGGCATCGCGCCACCAATCAAATCATCGCCGCTCGGCTTGCAAACCAGGGCGGGCAAATTTCCAAAATAGTGCAATTTCAAATATTCAACCAGCCCGACGGCCAGCGAATCGGCGAAGCGATTGACTTGGCTGAGGTTGTTTCGGACGCCCTCGCCGTTGCACTCGATTTGCACGCCGTCAATTTTTCCACCCAAAAAAGAACCGTGCCGGGCAGTGTTGTAACCGCCATTGAAATACGGTTCCGCGCCCTCGGGAAATGGGTCGGGAAAAGAGGGCGTCGCCGGGTAGCCGCGCACGGCGAGCAGATTTCCCAGCGAGGTTTCGCCGCGCAACAATTCGGCATGGCTGCGACCGCCAGCGTTGTTCAAAACCAAATTTCGGATGCTGGTTTCCGCCGCCCATTTTGGCAAATTCAAAGTGTCGGCAGGCAATTGCAGTTCGGTTTTTGTCAAAAGATAACCCAATTCGAGGCGTTGCTCGGTGTGGGCGTGGCCGTGCAAATCCACATAAAAACCTTTTCCAAATTGAAAAAACACGCTGTTTTTGGCCGTTTCAATAAAATCTTGAAATTCCGACCACGCCCGGCCTGCGGTCGTGTCGCCGTCGGCGGCTTCGGGCAGGTCGCGGTTGGCGTCCATTTTTCGGCGGTGCAGCCGATTCAAAATGACATACGGATAGCAGCCCGTTTGTTCAAAAACCGCCTGTGAAAGTGCCCGCGCCAATTCTTGAGTATTAAAATCAGTAACATATACGCAACCTGGGCAGTCGCGGTCGGGGATTTCCGCCGGGATTAGCAAACCGCCGTGCGGCGCGGAAAGGATGATTGGAAAATTTCCGGCAATGTATTCGACGTAGTTTTTATTGCCAAAATAGGATTGGCCGGGTGTGAAATTTTGGGCGGTCGAAAATGGGAGCGCGCAAAGCAGAAAGTAAAAATGGAGGAATTTGGTTTTTTTCATTGTGCAGATTTAAACATTTACCGGGCAAAAGTCACAAACAATTTTTCAAAACAAGGGTTGAAACTTGTCAAGTTTACCAGATTCTGGATTTCACAATATCATCATTTCGCCCGATGCCCGATTTGAACCTCCGAAAGCAATTGTTGGGCATCCTCGAAGATACTTTTTCGGATTCGGATTGCCCGGACACTGCATTTGCTTTTATCCCAGTTTCACCAGATATTTTTACGGTCCAAACCTTCGATCGCTGCTCCGGTGACTCTATTTTGGTTGGAAACCATGTTTACAAACAAAGCGGCATTTTTCAAGACACGCTTTGTCAATTTTCGAGTGATTTATCAATTTTATAGAAACCCAAGTTTCCAAAAGTTTGAAAATTAACCGCCCTAAAATTCTACTTTTGCCCGCCCAAATTCCTAATTTCTAATCGAAAAATTCTTAATTCAAATGTATCGTACCCATACTTGCGGCGAACTCCGCAGTGCCGACATCGGCAAAAAAGTCACCTTATCTGGTTGGGCATCCGTCATCCGTGATAAAGGCGGTTTGCTTTGGATAGACCTGCGCGACCGCTACGGAATTACCCAATTGGTTTTTGACGAGGCGTACACCGCTGCCGATTTGTTCGAAACCGCACGGTCGATTGGCCGCGAATTTGTGCTGCAAGCCACTGGCGAAGTCATCGAGCGGGCCTCAAAAACCACGAAAATCGAGACGGGCGACCTCGAAATCAAAGTTTCGGAATTGAAAATTTTGAACGTTTCGAAAACCCCGCCGTTCACCATCGCCGACGAAACCGACGGCGGTGACGATCTTCGAATGAAATACCGGTACCTTGATTTGCGCCGCACGCCGGTGCAGCAAAACCTGTTTTTTCGTTCCAATTTGGCCATCGAAACACGGAAATATCTTGCGGGCGAGGGTTTTGTCGAAGTCGAAACGCCCAATTTGATAAAATCCACGCCCGAAGGCGCACGTGATTTCGTCGTGCCAAGCCGCATGAACAAAGGCCAATTTTACGCTCTGCCGCAGTCGCCGCAGACTTTTAAGCAGATTTTGATGGTCGCAGGTTTCGACAAATATTTTCAAATTGTAAAATGTTTCCGCGACGAAGATTTGCGCGCCGACCGGCAACCCGAATTTACCCAAATTGACTGCGAAATGTCTTTCGTCCATCAGGAAGATATTTTGAATACGTTTGAGGGTTTGACAAAAAACCTTTTTCAAAAAGCATTGAACATCGAGCTCGCCGATTTTCCCCGGATGACCTACGACGAAGCGATGCGGCGTTTTGGCTCGGACAAACCCGACTTGCGTTTCGGCATGGAATTTTGCGATATTTCAGATGTGGCAAAAGGAAAAGGTTTCCCGGTTTTCGACAGCGCGGAATCAGTGATTGCCATCAACGCGACGGGCTGCGCGGATTTTTCCCGCAAACAAATTGATGAATTGACCGAGTGGCTGAAACGCCCACAAATCGGTGCAAAAGGTCTCGTTTACGTTCGTTGGGACAAGGAAGCGACCGGGCCAGATGCGATAAAAAGTTCAGTATCAAAGTTTTACAGCGATGATGATTTGAGAATTTGGCTCGACCGTGCGGGCGCGAAACCGGGCGACCTGCTGCTCGTTTTGTGCGGCGAGGAAGAAAAAACGCGCAAACAACTCTCCGAACTTCGCCTCGAATTGGGTAATAAATTGGGTCTGCGGAACCCCGCAGATTTCAAACCGCTCTGGGTTTTGGATTTTCCGCTGCTCGAATGGGACGAGGATGCCAACCGTTTTTTTGCGATGCACCACCCGTTCACGTCTCCAAAACCCACCGACATCGTAAAAATGGAATCCGACGACCGCACCGTTTTGAAAAGCATGCGCGCCGATGCCTACGATCTCGTTTTAAACGGCGTGGAAATCGGCGGCGGCTCGATCCGAATCCATGACCGCGATTTGCAGGCGCGAAATTTCAAACTTTTGGGCTTTACGCCGGAGGAAGCCGAGGCGCAATTTGGCTTTTTGCTCGGTGCTTTTGAGTTTGGCGCACCGCCGCACGGGGGCATCGCGTTTGGTTTTGACCGGTTGTGCTCGGTGATGAACGGGGCGAATTCGATCCGAGATTTCATTGCTTTCCCAAAAAATAATCAGGGTCGGGATATGATGATCGACGCGCCGAGCGGCATCAAAATGGAGCAGTTGAAAGAGTTGGGATTGGAGTTAAAGGTTTGATTTTCAATGGGTTTTAAACACAAAGGCACATTAGAAAACATAAATTTTGAAACTAAAACTTATGTTTTCTAATGTGCCTTTGTGTTTAAAAAAACTCGTGGTGTTGTGTTATCAATTCCGCACGTCGAGCGCATCTCGCAACCCATTTCCCAACAAATTAAAAGCAAGCACCGAAAACACGATCGCCACCGCCGGGGCAAGTGCCAGCAACGGTTTTCCGCCGAGTGCGTAGCCATAATTTTCGTTCAACATCCCGCCCCACGAGGGCGTGGGCGGCTGCACGCCGAAGCCCAAAAAACTCAAACCGGACTCTACCAAAATCGCTGTCGCAAAATTCACCGCCGCCAAAACCATCACCGGGCCGAGCAAATTGGGCAAAATATGCCGAAACAACACCCGCCCGCTGCCAAAACCCATGCTCCGGGCGGCTTCCACAAATTGCATTTCGCGCAGCGACATCGTTTGGCCGCGAACGACCCGCGCTACATCTACCCACATCGTCAAACCGACCGCCAAAAAAATGATACCAATGCCGCGACCCATCGCCAAAACGATCGCAAAAACCAGCAACAAAGTCGGGATGCTCCAAACTGTGTTTATCAAAAGCATGATAAAATTGTCGGTGCGACCGCCAAAATACCCGCCGACCATGCCCAACGAAATCCCCAAAATCAATGAAATCGCCACCGCCAGCAACCCGACGAACAACGAAACTCGAAAACCCAAAATCAAACGGCTGAAAATGCAGCGGCCAAATTTATCCGTGCCGAGAAAAAAAGTGCGGTGAATGGTTGGATTTTTTGGGTCAAAATTTTCAATTTGAGAAATTGAAATCCGTTCGATTTTTAAACTGCTGATTTTTAAAAAAACAATTGAATCATTTTTCATTTCCCATTTTTCCAACGGGGTCAATTTGGCCGTCGGCGGCTCGCCAGACCATATTTTTTTCAAAAAAGATGTTTTTTCAGTGGAAATATTCAACCGGACGGGCAGCAATTCTGCCCGAAAACCTGGGTCGCGGAGTGCCAATTCTAGGATTTGAAAATCTGCGTTCGGCGAATCGTCCGGGGCGAGCAGGTAGCCAAAAACGGCCACAAAAGTTGCCAAACCGATGAACCACAAACTGGCGACGGCAGGTGGGTTGCGGCGGAAGCGTTTCCAAAATTTGGAGGTGTCGGCGTTGGTATTTTCCAAAAAATTGATTTTGTCGAAAGGTACGGCGCAAAAAATCTGGCGCAAACTTTCCAACTTTGCCCAAAATTTTACCTGACTTTTTAAACTTCAAATTTTTTATGAAAAATACGCTTTTCGTTTTCCTGCTTCTTTTTGTTTCAAAAATGTTGGCTGCCCAAACTTTGACCGGCACTTGGCGAACGGTCGATGACAATACCAACGAGGCGAGCAGTCACGTCCAAATTTATGAATCGGGTGGAAAATTCTTCGGGAAAGTGGTCAAACTGCTGCAAGACCCGGACAACGAAATTTGCGAAAAATGCCCCGGCGACCGAAAAAACCAACTCGTTTTGGGCATGGTGATTTTGGAAAATATGGAAATGAAAGAAGGCTACCTTCAAAAAGGTAAAATCCTCGACCCCGAAAACGGGAAAACGTACACCTGCAAAATGTGGCTGAAAGCAGGCGAACCGAATGTTTTGGTGGTGCGGGGTTATCTTTTTGGGTTTTACCGGACGCAATATTGGTATCGGATTTAACTTTTTTAAACACATAGAAACATAGGATTTTCACATAGATTTTTGTGATTTTTTCTATCAATTCTATGTGAAAACCCTATGTACCTATGTGTTAATTATACTGCGTTGCCCGCGCAAAAATCTGATCCAAAATCCGCTGCAAAAACCGTTTTTCGTCGGTGATGATTTGCGCCTCGCCCTGCAATTGCTGCTCGAATTTGAGTTCTTTTTTGTAACTCGTGTTCAAACCGTTCGGCAGCGAAAGTTGGATGGCGTACAAATTGTCTTTTGGCACGATGGATTTGTTTTCGACCCGCCCCTCGATCGTCCCAAATTCAAAATATGGGTAACTGTCCAACCGCAAAATGACGCGCTGTCCCGGTTTCACTTTTCCACTGCCCGCGACCGGCAGCAAAACCCGCCCCACGATTTTACTGGAAATTGCCGGCGGCACGAGGGTCATCACTTGGTCGCCCGCTTTTACAAATTGTTGTTCCGAAAAAAACGTGTTGTTCAACGAAACGCGCCCGTCGATCGGGGCGGTCAAAAGATAGGTTTGTTTCCATTTTTCGAGGCTCGTCGAGAGACTGTTGAGGCTTTCACGGACTTTCACGGAGAGCGTCGTGACGTCTTCGGTTTCGGAAAAAGTGATTTCGCCGATGCTTTTTTTCAGTCCGATGATGTCGTTTTTTTTGCGGATGATGCCTTCTTCGATGTTCTCAAATTGGCGTTCGACATCTGCCAATTTCAACCTTTCCCTTTCCAGTTCGACTTGCGAAATGATGCCCAAACCCAGCAGTTTTTGCTGTTTATCAAATAATTTCTCGGCATTTTCGAGTTGTTTTGCTGCCCGCGTTTTTGATTTTTCATCATAAACGATGCCATCTTCCAATCTTTTTATTTGCTCGTTCACTGCTTTCACATTGGTTTTGACGGAGGCGGATTTTTCATTTTTCCCAAATTGCAAGGCTTCCAGATTTTGGGTAAAAATGGAATAATCGGCCTGCAATTCACCGATTTCGAGGTTGCGCGGCAGCGTGATTTGGCGCAGTGAATCGAGTCTGGTTTTTTGCAGCCGGGCGACCAAATTGTCCAGTTCCACCACGTTGGCATATTTCGCAGTGCTTTGTAAAACCATCAAAACATCACCTTCCTGCACCTCTTGTTTGTCGTGGACGAGCAAGCCCGCAATCCGTCCCTCGACCCGCGCCACGATTTCGACGGGCGGCACGGCGGTCGTCAAAACGACTTTTGCACCGATCACGTCGGGGTACCGAATCAGCCAACTGACCCAAATCAGCATGCCAATGCCGACAAACAAAGCCAAAGTCCCCCAGCGGACGAGCCAACCGGGGGGCGTTCCGAGGATTTCTTGGACTTCGTCGGAGCGGAGTTCGATTTCTTTTTCTTCCATAATTCAGGAATGAGGGATGAGGAATGAGGAATGAACGGGTACTCCTTTTCCCTGATTGGTTATTTAAAAATTTTGAATTTTCCTGCGGAAACTACTTTTTCACCGTCCAAAATTACCAAAAAATACCCACCGGAAGGCAATTTTGAAACATCCAACTGGGCCGTTTTTGAAATATTTGAAAAATTCAACCTGCCCAAAACCTTGCCGGAAAAATCGGCGATGGTCCCGGTTTTTGCATTTTCTGGAACGTCAAATTTTACAAAATGGCTTGCCGGATTGGGATAAATCTTCAAAATTTCGATGCCCGGATGTTCAAAAATGCCCGTCGAAATGCCCACCGCGAAAATATAAATTTTCTCGCAACCATTGTCGTCGGTCAGCGTGGCGGTGTAAAAACCATGCTTTAAATCCTTGATTATCAATCCGTTGCCGCCGTTGCTCCATTTGATTTTGTAGGGCATTTTCCCGCCGGAAATGGTGGTGATTTCAATTTTCCCGTCCAAAAAAAGCGAATCAGTGGCCTCGGTCACCGAGGCTTCGAGGTGCAGGCTGTCGGGTGCTTCGAGTGGCAGCGTCCATGAAATGTTGCAGCCAAAATCATCGGTCAAAGTGCCTTGATAATTGCCCGGCGGGAGCATGGAAATGGTGGCGGTGCTGTCGCTCCCGCCTGAGGCAGGATTCCAAATCCAGTGAAATGGTGCTTTTCCGTTTTCGGGCAGGACGGTCAGTTGGCCGTCGGCGGCATCAAAACAGGTGATTTCTTCGGCTGAAATTTGGACGGAAAGGTTCCCCGTTTTTTCGATGTTGACCGTCCCGGTGGCGGTGCAGCCTTTTGCATCGGTCAACAAAACGGCATATTCGCCCGGCGGGAGATTGGTTTTTGTTGAAGAATCGCTGCCGTCCGGCCACAAAAAAGTGAACGGTGGGTTGCCCTGCCCTTCCAAAAATGCGGAGCCGCCGAGGGTGTCGCCGCAAATGATTGGTTGTGTGGAAGTTACGATTTGAGGCGGGGCGGTGGCGGGGATGGTGACGGTGTCGGTGGCCGAGTGGTTGCGGCTGTCTGTGAGGGTAAAAACGTATTCGCCGGGCGCGAGGTCGATGGTACCCTGCCCGGTGGTCGCGCCGTTTTGCCAGTTGAAAGTGAAGGGCGGGCAGGCGTTCAAGGGCAAAAACTGCACCGCGCCCGCCGTGCCGCCGGGGCAACTTGGGGTGACGATGGCCGAGCCGGGATCGAGTTGGACTGCCGAGCTTTCGATGGGACCGATGTCTATTTTCCCATTGACAAGGCGGGGATTGCCCAGAAAATCGTGCTGCGAGAGCCATTGGCTGATGGCGGTGGTGTCGCCCGCGTCGATGGCCGGGGAGCAGGGGAGCAGGCTGAAATCACCTGCTATTTCATCCACAAAATCAGGGTTTGCATTGAAGATATTACCCTGACCGCAATTGAAACCCACGGGCAAATCTGCACAACCCACGTCCATTAGGTTGTTCAATAAAATAAAAGAATCACGAGTTTCGGAATGCAGGATGGTCGGGCTGCCGTCTTCGTTTTTGTTTTTGTAGAAGATGTTGTTCTTGAAAAGGTAAGTGTTTTGAAAGTTGGGCAGGTTGCTGGACGGTTTTTTAAACTTGAAATTGTAAAAAAGATTGTTGTTGAGTAGTGCGGTGCTTTTTGAGGAAAAAACATTTCTTAATATAAAGGTTGTTGTGTCAGAAAGGGCAGCAAAAATATTGTTGTTGAACACAAGTGAATTTATTTTTCCTCGATTGTAAATATAAAGCCCAGTAATCTTATTATTGTATAAAAATTTATTGTTTGATACAATAGAAGTAAAGGTTGTATCACCGAAAACAAATGCTCCACCGTCTAAAGACAGATTATCGTGGGCAACGAAAATGCCATTTAGTACGTATCCTGATATATAACCAAAAGAGTAACTCAATCCAGAGGATTCAAAGTAATTTTTAGTAGTTATATTTTCAAACCAATTAGGAGTATAATCAACCAGGCAAAAGCCCGAAATTCGATAAAACTGATTGCCATCTAATTTTATGGAAAACGAACCTATATCACTCAATGTACCATTTTCAGGTTGAATGTGTATTAGTTCCGCACTTAAATTTGTTTTCAACCCGATTTTGCTACCTAGAAATGACAATTTCAATGAATCAACGGTTCCGTCTCGATAAACTATTTCCATAAATTTTCCAAATTGTGCTTTTGCACTTATGTTCTTGATGGTACAATTGGAAAATTCAATTTCATTCTTTCCTGCAATTTGGTAAATGGCAATGGAGCCGCCAAAGCCCAATGAATAGTTGTTGTCGAAAAGACAGTGGTCAAATTCAAAACCTGGGTCAATTTCACTGCCTCCCGTCCAATTGATTGCCCCACCTTGATAACCGCTTTTGTTGTTGATGAATTGACAATTGTAAAAAATGGGCGTGCCGCCACCATTGGCACCCGCACTAAAATAAATGGCTCCCCCTCCCCCAGAAGCATAATTATCTAAAAACTGGCAATTCCGAAATTGAGGCAATGAAGTGCTATCTGCCAATATATAAATGGCCGAACCTGCTCGTCCCAAAGCAGACACCGCAGCCAAAGTATCTGGTTTAGCGTATCCATGCCGAAAGACAAAACCATCCACCAAGGTTTCGGCAGATGGATGGGGCATGACCATGATATTGTTTGAATTGTCGGTCGTATCATCCATATTTCCGATGTCCCCACTCAAAATGACCGGATATTGCTCAAAGTTTCGTTGAGTTAACAAAGTTTCTGTGCCTTGAAACCCGCCGTAAATTTTCACACCACTTTTTAGGACAAATGTTTTTCCCCGGTCGCTTGCGTTGTCAGGATAATAATACCCTTGTGCGACCCAGATGGCATCGCCAGCAACTGCCTTGGTCAGGGCATCGTGCAGGTTTTTAAAAGCGTTTAGCCAAGAACTTCCATTTTGATTGCCGGCACCAAATTGGGATACAAAATAGGTTTTTTGGCCAAAGGAAAGCCCAGTAAAAAGTATAAAAAAGATGGGTAAAAAACGGCGCATGATTTTCATTTTTAAATGTTGGTTAATTTTGAAAATGTTCAAAACCAGTTTTCTGCACAGAGCAATGCCCCGCACAGAAAACTGGTTTTAAGCATCCGTAAACAACTATAATTTGATTACTTTTCCTGTGAACTTTTCACCGTTGGAGCCCACTATCGCAATCAGGTACATCCCAGGGGCGAGACCGGACGGGTCATAGGAAAATTGCGTTTCCCCTTTATTGGCCTTTCGGTTGAAAACAGCCTTTTCTCTCCCGTTGATATCCGATATATGAACGGTCAGGTTGCTCTCCTCTTGCGTTTCTACCACGAAACGTAAACTGCTTTCGTCGGACAAGGGATTGGGAGAAAGCAAGACATGGAAAAAAGTTGAATTTGGGTAAGCAGAATTAGCGGTACGTTCTGCGGCAGCCATGCCGAGATAGGATTCTTCGCCATTTGATTCATATCCAACGGATTCGATGGCAGCAGCCAATTGGACAATCGAATTTTCTGGCAATTTTCTAAATGCCCCGGTGGAAGATTTTGGGGTCAGAACAACATCAAACAATAAATCACCACTTCTTATCAGCGATTCATTGTCCATTTGGTTCCAAGCGAAGCGGATTTCCCCCAATTGTTTTGCATGGACTGAAAGGTTTTCAAATCCAATCCCGAGGTTTTTATTGGGGACAATTCTTGAAATATTGTAAACACTGGTATCAATGTTCAACGCAAATTGCAGTGCAGAAAATCCTTTAAAAGGACTGTCCAAACGAACCGGAATTGACAGTTCTTTACTACTGGCAAGCCTCGGTGTTGCTCGAAGAAAGGAACTGGTGGATGGTTTTTCAAAATCACAGTTGCAGGACAAATTTACATCACCGTGTTTTACTGCTGTAAATTCTACCACATCGCTTGTTGACTGTGTTATTTCATGATTGCTTCCAAACACAGTACTCGCATTTAATGAAACACTTCCACCACCAGCATTAAATGATGAATTTAAGTATGTCCAAGTTTTTATAGTATTGGGAATAGTTCCCAGAATCAACCTTCTAAATTGAAGTATGTCATTAGTCGTTACATTTAAATTGCCATTATTAGGATTACTGGGGTTGTTTAGGTCGTTAAATTCACTTCCATTTGCAGACGCTGCTATAAACTGAGCAGATGTAGGCAAAGGGGTCACTCCAAGAATATGCCTGCTGATCAGCAACAAATCGTAGGTAGTTATCCCACAGAGCGGCTCGTCTTTTCTGGTATTTGGAACCGTCACGTTGTAGGGAAAACCAGCGGGATCGACACAAAAAGAGAACTCGCCACAGTCGTTCCAAATCCCTGTTTTATTGTAGAACGTATTTATTGTAGACACGGCATCTATTACAATAGTCCCATTTGCATACTTGGCCTTGGCTGGCGAATCATAGCCATTAACATCGTTAATATACCCAATAATCTTGGTTGCACAAATGTCATTGCCCGTTGCTGGTGGTTGGTAATCTATTGCTTGGTCAACAGCACCAGGAGAAGTAGTGATTTCTCCTTCCAAAACATAGTAATCCACACAGCCACTATTTATTTCAATGGGAAAAACAATCCTGGTCTGCACGGTGCTTACTACACCCCTGAGGTTAATTGGTATGCCAATGTATTCATAAGTATAGTCCCATCGTTCGGGGTCTTGCGGGTCTTGGGTGAGTGTGCAAGCATTCGTGCACGCTGGAAGGTTGAACAATAGAGGTGAAAGCGATGTAAAATGATTGTCAATTGATGTTTTAAACGCAATGGTAATCCGCAACCTAGTCACGGCGACATTGCCGTTGTTTAATGTGGTAATAAAAAATTCAAGTCCTTGGTCACAGTTGTTACCAGGTAAAACATTTGCTGCCATATCTACTCTTGTGGATACTGGAAGCCCAGTAATGGTTACGGTTTGAACCTTTGGGGTTATTTTACAAGCGAAGTTGCTCCCATTTGCCAAAGAACGAACGATTGTGCTGTTCAACAAGGTGCGTTTTACTTTTCCCCCTGCCGATTGGTTGTAAATACCTTGTAGCCAAAACACACCAATCAAATTGAGCCCAACGGAAGGAGTCCACGCTCCGGTAAAAACCAACCTGACATCCGTTGAATTGTCATTGTCATTATAGATGGCATCCGTTACCACAAAGGACGGTAGGTTTGGGTTTGACGCATCCGCCTTAAAATATTGAAAAGTAATTGGACCTGAGCCCGACATCGTTGGTTCCAAACGGACGGTCACGACCATTTCCGCCACATTTGTCGGTTGCGTAAAATTCAGCGATACGCCAACCCCTTTTGCTGATAGCGGAACAGGGTTTGGCGCAGAAAAATATTCACCGTATGCAAACGACGCGGTCACTTGTGGCGAACAATTTGTTAAAACTGGAAAGGACAGCGTCTCGTCCGAGATGGGTAGTTCGCGGGTACATCCAGTATTACAGTTTTCAATGGTCATCTTGCAGTTCCTCAAAAAAGCCATTTCACTGGTTGCCCCAGAAACAACAAGCGTAAATAGTTCGATTGAACTGGTGTTCTGAGGAAACACGATTTCAGGAAGAGAATTGCAAGGAAGTGGTTTCACTTCGCCAACTTCCCAAGTAAAAGTGCTTTCCTCTTCATTAATTGTCAGGTACTGAGAATAAGCCGGAGGGAATGGCATTTGTTGCCATGAACTAAAATCCTTAATTAACTTGACAGATGCAGATGTTCCATAAATGTCCCCCAAGATTCCAATATAGGAAGGCAGCAAATTGTTAGGGAACCCGTTTGGGTTGGTGGTGTTGAGGAAAAATTTGAAATAACCGAAAATTGGGCCCGGATCGTTTGCATTTGGCGTCCCATTTCCGTTTGTTGTCGGGTTTACTTTTTGGACGGTGATGAAATATTCAGCACATCCATCAAGAATTACCTGAGAACGAACCGACTGCAAACTAAAAAAGAAGAAGAGCAGGGCTGGGGGGGGGGGGGCGGGGGGGGGGGGGGGGGGGGGGGGGGGAGGGGGGGGGGGGCGGCGGGGGGGGGCGGGCCGCCCCGGCCGACGGGGGGGGGGCGGGGGGCCGCCCGCGCGGGGGGCGGGGGGGGGG
>JANNMS010000230.1:0-13381 GCA_031398055.1 Saprospirales bacterium
CTCGTAACCATTTACCACAAAAATATTTTACCACAGAGACACATCAGAAAACATTAGAAGTTACTTTAAAAAATTATGTTTTCTGAAGTGTCTCTGTGGTAAAATATTTTTGTGGTAATAGTTCCAAAAACTCAAAAATCATTTGGTCTGTCATAATCAACCACCCCGTCCGGCGGAAATAAATAACACCGCACCAACGCCTCCAAACTCCCCGCACTGTATTTCCGCAACCGCGTCAAACCAATATCGTAGGACAAACCAAAATAAAACTTTTCAGTAGCCTGAATGCCAAAAAGCACATCCAAACTCTCGCCCAAACTACTCACCTCGCCCGCCCCCGTTCGATAAGTCAGCCCCGCCAAAAAGCGTTTGTTGAACAAAGCATTGCAGTTCAAATCGGCATCGAGCGGCGCGCCTTTCACATATTTTATCAAAATTTGGGGCGTGATTGACAGATCCTCGCTCGGCTCAAAAACCATCCCGCCCGACAAAAAAACGTGCGGAACTTCTCGCGAAAGCACACTGCCCGAGGTCGCAAAATCAATATTGTTTGCCACGAGTCGCGGAATCGAAAGGCCACAAAAATATTTGTCATTTTTGTAAAACAGCCCAAAACCGAAGTTTGGAACCAATTTCGAGGTCGGTTCAGCCGGAATCGCGCCGTCGGTGTTGATGTCCTGCGACCCGACGAGCCGTTTGTCCGACCAATTTTGCCGGAAATTCCGCAGGCTCGCTTGCAGCCCGACGGCCAATTTTCCTTGCCGCATATTTATCCGATAAGCATACGCCACATCAAAATTGAGGGCTTGATTGATGCCGACCGCGTGCCGCGACAAATTTCCGCCGATGCCCACCCGCCCATTCATCGCCGGTTGGTGGTACGAAATGACTTGCGTCGACGGCGCGCCTTCCAAACCCAACCATTGCCCACGGTAAACCGCCGACAAAACCGGTGAGACATAACTCCCCGCGTAACCCGGATTCCATGCCATTTTATTGAACATGAATTGGGTGTATTGCTGCTCCTGCTGCCCAAAAATCTGAACGGCAAAAAAGCAAAAAGCAAAAATTAAAAAGTGTGAATTAAATTTCATTTATTTTTAAATTTCAAAAATTTTTAAAAGACAGAAAAGACATTTTTTAAAAAATGTCTTTTCTTTTCACCGTTGCAACTGCAAAAACCCACTCCGCACGCCCCCATCCCCATTAAATTTTACGATAAAAAAATACGTCCCAGCCGGAAGTTCCTGCCCATTTCGAGTCCCATCCCAGTTGTTGTTGTACGGTTGCGCATGAAAAACTTCATCGCCCCATTCATTAAAAATCAAAACTTCATTGTCCTGGAACAAATCGCCACCGAGACAAGGAACTGCAAAAACATCATTTATCAAATCGTTATTTGGCGTGATAATCGTTGGGACTTCGCAGCCCGGTGGCGCGGCAACCGTAAATTTCACCGTCGCAATCGAACAATCTTCGAGCGGGCAATTCAAATTACAAATTTCATAAAGCATCGAATCCACGCCCGAAAATGAAATCTTCGGTTGATAATTAAAATTGCCGCTGCCCAAATCCTCGACCGTCCCAAACTCTGGCAAAACCGGAATCGTCAAAGTGTACTGATTTGGCAAAATATCATTTTT
Organism: Saprospirales bacterium; assembly: GCA_031398055.1. Classification (GTDB taxonomy): domain Bacteria; phylum Bacteroidota; class Bacteroidia; order Chitinophagales; family Saprospiraceae; genus M3007. Next base: position 1,644 of record JANNMS010000230.1, read on the forward strand.
CAAAATATTAAAACTGGCTTTATGTCCGTAAACCACGTCCACAGAATCCAAGTGCAGTTTTGGAGAAATTTCTAAAAATAAAACCAACGTATCGCGGCTGCGGTCGCCGCACATTCCGTCGTTCGTTTGCCAGTAAATTTTGTTCTCGCCCGGCTGCAAATTGCAAACCGTCGTCAATTCGTCCGTCGAATTTGCGATTTGTAAAACCGGATTTTCGGCACTCCAAAAACCAGTTTCGAACTCGCGCAACATATTTCCCTCGATTTCGGCGCAGCCGTTCGAGTTGCAAATCTGCCGGTCGTCGCCCGCAAAAGCCACCGAGCCAATCGTCCGAACGACCACCGTGTCCCGCGAAATTCCGCAGCCGTTGTCCGGCAAAGTCCAGATAAAATAGTACCGATTCGTGCCTTCTAAACCTGAAACCTCCGTGTTTCCCGCAGTCGGATTCAAAATATCAATGCCCAAAAACACCGCTTGGTCTTGCGGCTGCGACCACGAACCGAGGCCGTGCTGCGACAGATTTGCCGAAATTTCGACCGCTTCTGCAAAACAAGTGTCCACCCAAAAACCGCCGTCCGCCGCGACAAATTCGTTCACCGAAATGGCCACCGTGTCGGCATCATAATTCAAACAAGCACCATTTGAAAGTGCCCAAATCATCGAATAAACTTGCCCGGCGACTGCATTTGTCAAACCAGTTTTGGCATCCGTCGGCGTCAAAATCGTGAGGGACGAGCCGCCATTTTGCGTCCAATTTCCTGTGCCGATGCTCGGGTGTGCACCATTCAAATTGAACGAAACACCCGCGCAGGCCTTAAAATCTTGACCCGCAAAAGCCGTCTGATTTGGTATTTTATCAAAATTCACAACCGTCGGTTGCGAAGGCTCGGAGCGGCAGCCGTCCAAATTTGCCACCACAAAATATCCATTTTGATTGCCCGTAATTCCCTGAAAATCAGAAACTTGAATCGAATTTGCAGCCGTCGGCGAACCAATCGGCTGACCAGTCGCAGCGTTGAACCACTGAAAAAGTGCACCCTGATTTTGGGAATTTGGGACAACCGACAAATTCAAAATTTCACCAGTTTTGTCGAGGCAAATTGAACCGTCGTTTTGGGCGAACGGCGTGGCCGGAGATTTTTTCACCACCAATTCAAACGGCGCTGAAAATGGCGAAAAACACCCATTTTGAGAAATGACGACGAAATATTGACCCGCGTTCAAATCTGAAATATTGGGCAAAATCGGGTTCGAAACACCCGCCGAAAAACCCGCCGGCCCCGACCACGAATAAGTCATTCCTGAAATATTTGGAACGGAAATTTGCAAAGTGTCGCCCGCGCAAAGTGGCGATTTCCCGGAAATCGAAGGCGCAACCGGCGTCGGAAAAACGGTCAATTGAACCGGTGCAGATTCCAGCGACGGGCAATTTCCAATCGAAACGAAGACTGTAAATTGGCCGTTGTGATTCGTGGAATTTACATTTTGCAAAATCAATTTTCCAACCGTCGTCGTTGGGTTTGCGGTCGGTGTATCCCAAAAATATTGAATGTTCGAACCGCTGTAATCGTCGGTATTTGACACCAAAATTTCCACATTTTGACCCTGGCAAACTGCCGCGACCGGCGACAAAATCGGAATCGTCGGACGGTCGTGCAGCGTGACGACCAACGACTTGTCCTGCGAATCGCAACCCGCCCCACTTTCGACATGCAAAATGTAAGTACCTGACATCGAGGCGTTTGCGTTCGGCAGCACCGGTTTTTCATCGGTCGAGGAAAAATTATTGGGGCCCGTCCACAGATAATTGTACACACCGTTTGGAGAAATTATCGCCTCCAAAACCAGCGAATCCGTCCCCGAAACGCAGCCCGAAATGTTGTTGACCGTCGGCGTGAAATATTTCAATTGTGCAATCACCGGGTTCGGCGCGACCACCACTTTTACCACCGAAGTATCCGTGCAGCCAAACGTGGTCATGGCCACCACCTGATAATTTCCGGCGATGCTCGGCCAAGTTGGATTTTGTAGATATGACGAAAAATTGGCCGGGCCCGTCCAGTGATAAACCACATTTTGATTGTCCGAACTCGCCTGCAAAAACAAGGTGTCACCGAGGCAAAGTGGCGAATTTCCAGCCGCCGCAACATTTGGCGCAGCCTGCACCGCGACTTCCAAAAACGCCGAAGCATCCGACCGACAGCCCTGCGCCATCACATAAACTTGCCATTTTCCGGAATCCGCCAGCGCGATATTTTTCAAAACCAAGGCATTGATTTGCGTCGTGTCTTCCTCAAAAAATGGCGAAATCCACACATATTGGCTCGCGTTCAAATTCGTGCAAACCAAATTCACCGTTTCGCCGACGCAGGCCGGGGCGTCGGATTGGATGTTCGGTTTCGCTGGTTTCGCGCGCACGGCAACTTTGGTTTGCGCCGCAGGCGACGGACACCCATTTTGAAAGACAACCAAAGTGTAAACCCCCGAATCCGTCGGCGCGACCGTCGAAATGACCTGCGGAAATTGGTCGGTCGAGCCAAAACCGTTCGGCCCCGTCCATTGATAAGTGATGCCCGCGCCCTGTTCCATCGCGCCCAAAACCAGCGGCTCGCCTTCGCAAAGTGAGACCAAAACTTGCTGCACCGTCGCCGTCGGTTTTCCAAAAACGGTCACGTCCAACACGTCCGAGGGCAGCGAAGTGCAGCCGTCGCCACTGATTTTTACATAAAATTTGAAATTGCCGATCGCCGGTTTTGACACCAAAAACTCCGTGCCGCCCGCCGTCGTCGTGCCCAACAAACTGTCCGCGCCTGGCACGCCCGCAAACCACGAATACACCACATTTGCACCTATATATATAGGTGTGTGCAAAATCAAGTCGTCGCCATCGCAAAGTTGGGTTTTCGTGGCCGTCAAAACCGGGGCGGTCGGCAGCGTTTGGATGACAACGGACGCGGTCGCCGAGGCCGTGCAACCCGTCAAACCCGTGACCGACACGGTGAAATTTGAATTTTGGGAAATGCTCGGCACCGTTGGATTTTGTTCGTTCGACACAAAACCACCCGCGCCCGACCACGAAAAAGTGTACAAAACGCCCGGATTGCCAGCCGGAATCGGCGGATTTGCAAACAATTGCACCGCACCGCCCGCGCAAACTCCGGTCTGAAAACTGGGCGAAAAATTCACGGTTTCAATTTTCACGTTCGTTTGGCAGGTCGAAAAATTGCCCGCCGCGTCGGTCACTTTCAAATTTATCGGCACGAGATTTCCAGCGTCGTTGCAGGAAAAAATCGTTTTTGAAAGTAAAAATTGCAAATCCGCCGCCGCCGTGCAATTGTCCGTGCTGCCAAAATTGACTTCCGCCGCCGTCAAATTGTACGTTTCCACGCCCGATGGATTGGTAAAAATCGTGGTCGGATTGCATTTTGCTTTCGGCGCAACCGTGTCGCGGACTTCCAAATTGAAATTTGCGCCGCCAGAATTTCCAGCCGCGTCGGCCACGAAATATTCGACCGTAAAATTTCCGGCAGGCAAAACCGCCGCAGTTTGCGTGCCGACGACCTCGCCGGAACCGACAATTTGCCCGGCCTGATTTTTTATTTGATAAATGATTTTGGCAAAATTGTAATTCAAATTGGCCTGCACCGCCGACGTCCCATCTTGATTTTGGGCATTCAAACTGCCGCAAAACGAAATGAAATCCGTGAAACTTCCGGCATCTTTATTTGCCGAAAGGCGAATTTTGATGATACCGTCGGCAGCCATTTCATTGATTTTTAGAGGGGTCAAATTGATTTGAGTTTCAAAAAAACCGGAACATTCAGTGGTCGCCATGCCTTGCGAAGTCTGGCCGAGCGGCAAATTATTTTCATCAAAAGCCGTGAAAAACTCCCCAAAATCCGCGTTGTCGCCACGATGCCGAATGGTCAAAATTCCAGAAGTCGAGGCGTTGGCTTTTGCGAATGGAAATTCCAAAAATACATCCTGCGCGACCCAACCCGCGTTTCCATCTTGGGCAAAAACGAGCGGCAGCGTTGCCGTTTTTCCTTTAAAATTTTCCGACAAACCACAATTTTCCGAAACGTTTGGAAAAGGCAAAATGAATGTGCCGTCGCAGTCCGTTTGGTTTGAAAATGTCAACAAATTGCCGCCGCCCGGCACGGAAACCGAGGGAATTTGCACATCCAAAATTTGCACGGAAACGGCACATTCCGACTCGTTTCCAGCGCAATCCGTACCAAAATAGGTGATTTCGTGGTTGCCGACGGCCAGCGAAAAATTGCCTGCCGCCGGAAAACCCGCCCGCGCCGCGCCGTCCAAACTGTACTCCAAAACCACTGGCATTTGCGGTTGGGCGAATTGATAATTTAAAGAAATTTTGGCCTCGCCGCCGGGGCAAATCGCGTTGACCGCACCGCTGCCAGTGCCGTTCGGAACCAATTTGAAAACCGCCAAACCATCCAAAAACCATTCGTTTGCCGTCGCGGCCAGGATTGAAAAAGTGGCCGAACCGTTGCCACATTGACTTGCGGTGGCCGGCGTTTTTCCAACCAAAACATTTTTTTCATCAAAAATTTCGAAAAATTCTGCGGCAGCCTCGGCATCCGCATTTTTCAAAACGATGGTCAAAATGACATTTCCGACGACAGGTTGGTTCGGCAAATTATTTGGCGCAGCCAAATTTAAAACAATCGTGTCCGCAGCCACGTCGTTCGAATTTTGGCCGGACGTATTTTGAATTGCCGCCGAATCGGCAGCGAAACCGTTAATTTTCAATGAAGTACATTCGTCAAAAACGCTGGTCGGAAACGGAAGCGAAACCGTCGCGGCGCAATCGTTTGGCAAATTTGGCATCGTCAAAACGGGCGGACATTGCAAAACGGGCGGCGTGTTGTCCTGCACCGCGATGTTTTGGGAAGCGATAATTTCATTTCCGCAGTTGTCCGAAGCCGTCCAAACCCGTAAAATTCCGTAATTCGTCCAGTGTTCGCAGGCTGCCAAATCTGGGTTTCGGATTTCAGTTTCAGAAAATTGGATAAAAATATCTTCATCGCAATTATCCGTTGCAATTAAATCAATACCCAAAATTGGTGTTGCAGGAATTGCGGAACAGTCCACATTTATATCTGTCGGAACACCTGCCAAAACTGGCGGCATCGTGTCCTGAACATGGATATTTTGGTTGAAAAAACCTTTGTTTTGGCAAATGTCGGTGCTGACCCAAGTCAAAGTGATGGTAAAATTATCGGCGCATTTTCCAGCCGTCACCACTTCCGTTTCGACAAAAGGTTGGGAAAAAGGCTGGCCGCAAATCTCGGTTGCCGTCGGGTCGGGCAGGTTCAAAGTTGGGTTATCGCAGGTTCTGAAAGTGTCCAAAAAACCAACAAAACTGGGCGGAGTTTTGTCTTCGACCGTTATTTTTTGGGTGCTGGTTCTTTGGTTTCCACAACTGTCAATTGCCGTGAAATGCCTGAAAATCAAATAGTTATAATGTCCGCAGGAATCTGAATTTGGGTTTTGAGTAGAATTTTCGGAAAGCAAAATTTTATCCAAATTTCCACAAATATCAATCGCCACCACGTCCGAACCGATGACCGGCGGGGTCGGAATAGAAGTGCAATTCACAGTCAAATCGGCAGGAAATTTTTTGAAACCGGGCGGCAAAGTGTCCAACAAAATGATGCGTTGCGAAATCGTGGACGAGTTTCCGCAGTCGTCCGTCGCCACCCAAATCGCGAGGTGTTCGCTGCTGCCGGGGCAAAGATTTTTTTCAAAAAACAAAGTATAACTCAGCGTCGGCTGGGCATCGCAATTGTCGGAAACGGCAATCGGCGGCGGGTTTTGCGGCAGCGGCGTCGGGCAATAAATGGTGTCGGTCGGCGACAGCGGCGCGAAAACGGGTGCTTCTTTGTCTTGAATTGAAAAATGGGATTTTTTCGCGGAAGCATTTCCGCAGTCATCTTCGATTTTGAAATTTGCTTCGACCGAAAATGTGCAATTTCCAGCCTGAATTTGCGGCCAAGTTGCGGGGTTCGAATACTGCCCCACCCCATTTTGCCCGGTCGAAGTTGACCAGTCAAAATCTTTCCAAATCACCGAAGAACATTCGTCGGTGGCAGTGATAAATCCGTGATTTACAATCCATTGCGCCAATTTTTGGGAGTCATCGCTGTTGCCGCAATTTTCAAAAGTCGTGTCAATCGCAGCCGTCAAATTGGGGGCAATCGTGTCAATCGCCGCAAAAATTCCACGCCCGGCGAAGGTGATTTTTCCACATAAATCTTTTACAAAAAAGTCAACTGGAGCGATCCCGCGAACGTGGTCAACAATATTTCCACCGACCAAATGGAAACCACAACCGTTTGAAAATGAAGCATTAAAAGCCGCGACGACGCCCGCCGAATCAACCTCATTGCCATTGACTTGCATCGTAATTTCCAATAAATTTTGCGGCGTGCAGGCATCGGAAGCGACGAGCCAACCGTGATTTTGGATAAAATTTCCCAGAGCAACATACGGTTGGCCGCCCGGTTGGCACGAAACAATCGTGTCCAGCGGCTCGACCAAAACGATGGGCGCGGCGTTATCAAGCACCGAAAAAGTGGCTTTTGTCGTCGCCGGATGGCCGCAAGAATCGGTCGCCGTGAAATTGACCATGATGGGTTGCGGGCAGGAAATCGGGAAATTTGCGGGCGCGTCGTTCGAATAATTGGCGATGCCGGACGGGTCGGTAGCCTCAAAATTGGCCATTTGCGCAGCGAGCCAAGTCAAATAATCGGTCGCGGCGGTCGTGCAAGTTGCCGAGCCATTTTGTGGAAATTGAATAATTGTCGGCGGCGTTTCGTCTTCTTGAATTGAAATTACTTGGACAAAAATTTCCGTATTTCCTGCCAAATCAGTTGCCATCCACTTCCTCGTAAAACTTCCCGGTTGGCAAACCGGAAATTGTGGGATAGATGGTTCAAACTCAATGAATATGTCATTCGTCGCCGTGCAATTATCCGAAACCGGAATATCGGGCGGCGGCGGCAATTGGTTGATGGACTGCAAAATCAACGGGTTCGGGATGCCTGCCGTGTTGAAAACTGGCTTCGTTTTGTCCCTCAAAAAAATGGGGAAAGCAAAAACAGCCGTGTTCCCAGCATTGTCGGCAACTGCCCAAAAAATATCGAGGGTCTGGATGCCATCGAATTCTTCCAAAATTGAAAAACCAGACATCGTGGAATCAAAAAATGAAGCCGTGATGCTGTTTCCGATGGCCGAAGACACGGTGGGCGCAAAATTTCCAAAAAGGGAAACTTTGCAATTCGCGCCGAGCGGAACGGTGTCGGGATGGGAAAGATTGAAATTAGATTGTTGGGCAATGGCCGCAAACGGTAGGAAAAGCCAAATGGAAATGACGGGAAGCCCCCGCCAGAAGGAATGTAATCGGTTCAACATAGAATTAAATCGTGTTTCAGTCTGTGAAAAACGGGGAGACTGGTGTAAATGCTTTGGTTGTAAAATGCTGATTGTGTGCAAGTTATGGCAAAAAACAACCGGGGATTAAACTATGAACTATGAACGATGAACTATGAACGATGAACTATGAACGATGAAATTTGAACTATGACCAAGCAGGGTGTTCATAGTTCATAGTTCATAGTTCATAGTTCATCGTTCAAAGTTCATCGTTAGTTTCAAATTTCTTGTCCTTGACGTGTTCGTCCAGAAATGCGTTGATTTCTTCGGTGTCAAAATCTTTGATGATTTGGCCGAATTCGTTGACGCGGATTTTCATCTTTTTGAGTTTTTCGGTGGGCGGTTTTTCTGGGGTGGATTTTGGTTTGGATTGTTTAGCCATATTCGAAATTTTACACAAAGGTAAGATGGGTTGCCAAATTTTCATCAAGTTGGGGCTAACCTTAACGGTTGATGTGTTTGAATGTTTCCTAAATTTTGACGGATTTCATTGAAAAATTTATGCCCAGCCGGGTCGACTGGGCATAAAATTGGTACAAAATTCCTATGTTTTTGAAAATGAAAAACCGGGTTCTACCCCCATTTTTCAAGTGCTTTTTCCAAACGGGCGACCGTTTCGGCGCGGCCAAGTGCCGCTGCCATTTCAAAAACGGCGGGGCCTTTCATCGTTCCGGCAAGCGCAAGGCGCAGCAACGACAGGAAATCGCCCGGTTTTGCGCCAGTTTCATGCATCCAATTTTTGACCGCTGCTTCGAGTTCGGCAGGCGTGAACGGGTCGTATTTTTCGATAAAATTTTTCAAATTTTCAAAAACGGGGCGTTTCGTGGCGTCCCATTTTTTGGCCAACATTTCGGCATCGTAATCCCGGACGGGTTCAAAAAGGAAGTAGCCCTGCGTCGTAAAATCGTTCAAAGTCGTGACCCGTTCTTTCATCAGTCCAGCCATTTTTGCCAGTTTTTCATCCGAAATTTCATAACCAGCAGCATCGGCAAATGGACGAATCCGCAAAGCAATTTCTTCATTTGGCATATTTTGCAAATATTTTTGGTTGAACCATTTGGCTTTGTCAAAATCGAAACGCGCGCCGTGTTTTGAAATTTCTTTAAAATCGAAAGCCGAAATCAGTTCGTCGAGCGAAAAAATTTCCTGCTCGCCGCCGGGATGCCAGCCCAGCAAAGCCAGAAAATTAAGCATCGCTTCGGGCAAAAAACCTGCCTCCCGGAAGCCGGGGAAACTTTCTTCCGGCGTTTCTCCCGGCCACGAAAGTGGAAAAACGGGCATTCCGAATTTCGCGCCGTCGCGTTTCGAAAGTTTTCCGCTGCCTTCCGGTTTCAAAATCAACGGCAGGTGCGCGAACTGCGGCATCGTGCTTTCCCAACCAAAACCTCGGTACAACAAAACGTGGTGCGCCGTGCTCGGCAGCCATTCTTCGCCGCGAATCACGTGCGTGATGTCCATCAAATGGTCGTCCACGATGTTCGCCAAATGGTAGGTGGGCATGCCGTCGGCTTTGAACAAAACTTTGTCGTCGAGTTCGTCGCTTTTGAAAATGACCTCGCCACGGATCAGGTCGCGCACCAAAATTTCTTGTCCGGGCTCAATTTTTAACCGAATGACAAATGGTTTTCCGGCGGCCAACATTTCGGAAACTTCATTTTCCGGCAGGGTCAGGCTGTTTTTTAAATTGCCGCGCGTCGAAATATTGTAAGTAAAATTTTCGATCGCGGCACGCTGCGCGTCCAATTCTTCGGGCGTGTCGAACGCAAAATAAGCATGGCCAACGGCGACCAAATCGTGGGCATATTTATGGTAAATTTCCTTGCGGTCGCTCTGCCGGTAAGGCCCCAAATCGCCGCCAAAACCAAGGCCTTCGTCGGGCAGCAGGCCGACCCATTTCAAAGATTCGATGATATAATCTTCAGCTCCGGGGACGTATCGATTTTGATCGGTGTCCTCGATGCGTAGTAAAAATTTGCCGTTATTTTTTTTTGCAAATAGATAATTGTACAAAGCCGTGCGAACGCCGCCGATGTGCAACGCGCCGGTTGGAGATGGGGCAAAACGAACTCGAACCATTGGTGATTAGTTTATTAGTTATTGGTTATTGGTTTTTTCAAAATCACACCTTTTCCGACCGAATGTTTTGAATTTTTAAAAAGCATTTCATCCAGATTCAAAACAAAATCGGTGAGAAAAACGAGCGCGGGTTCTTTCGTGGAATCGGGGCGTATTTTCAAACTGCCTTTTTTGTCGGAATCCACGTTGCGCGAATTTTTTTTGAAAATGCTTTGCGCCACGCCCGTCCAATAAATTTCGAGCAACCCGACGAGATATCCGCTCAAATTTTTGAACAAAACGATTTCAAAACCTGCGGTTTTTGCCCATTTTTTAAAATCATCCGAACCAATCAAATAATCGTGGCCAAAAGCGTACGCACCTTGTGAAATCAAATTTTCGGGCGGTTTTGTTCCCCGAACAGCTTGATAAATCCGGTTCACCGGGTCGTAAGTCAATGGAAATTCGCGGCTCGGAAATGTCAAAACCGCGAAGCCGCCTGGACGCAAAACTCTGTAAATTTCTTGCACCATTTTTTCCGGCTGCCCGACGTGCTCGATGACTTCGGACGAAATCACGAGATTGAAGGAATTTTCGGGAAAAGACAAATTCAGCGCGTCGTCAACTTGATAAATCAGGTTCATCACACCTCGGTTGAGCGAGCGGGCGTGTTCGAGGTCGTCCACATTTACGTCCACGCCGACCAAATTTTTGGAAAAACTGGCCACCATTTTATCGTAATCGCCCTCGCCGGTGCCTAAATTCAGGGCATCTGAAAATTCATTTTCCGCCGACAAACCTTTCAGTTGGCTGCGGACAAAACGGTAGCGATTTCGGAAAGTGGGAAAAAGAAATTTGAAATTCATATTTTTGAAAACGAGCCGCCCTGTTTTTTCGGCGGGTGAAAACGGCGGCGAAGGTAGAGCGATTTGCGATTTTGGATTTGAGATTTTGGATTTCTTCCAATTGAAAAACGCCTTCCGAGGTCGGAAGACCAAGGAAGGCGCGATTTTGGAGGCAATTTGGGGCTGAATCAACAGGTGTTTTGGGAGGTGTCGGACCCATTTTTGGGCATCAATTCCATGCATTCACCCAGAAAGTAGCACTGTTGTAGTACACTTTCACACGCATCCGATAACTTGGGATGGACCATCCTTGCGTCCAAGATAGGTAGGCACAGCGGTTGTATGCCGAAAAAACCCAAGAGTAAGCACTGTTTGAATACAGTTTGCGGTAATAATGGTCATCGTGGCAGCCCCAGTTTGCGGTGACCCGGATGACGTTGTAGGAAGTCGTAAAAGTGTAGACCCAGTTCCAGCGGTCGGCCACGACGCCTGCTTTTTCAGGGCTGACACCCAGTTGGACACCTTTTACGCCAGGTTCGAGGTTTTCTTCGAGGATTTCAAAATTAATTTCGCGGAGGTTTTCCAAGTTCGGTTCTTCGCCAGATTTTTCGGTAAATTCTTCGGTCGGGGTCTCGAACATGGGTTTCACTTCGAGTGCTTTTGACCAATCGGCAGTTTCGAGGTAGTCTGCTTGGGCGGCTGTGACCCGAACCAACACCGTGTTTTTGCCGGTGGCATCCGAAACTTGGATGTCCTTCGAGAACGGTTTTGGTTCAACGTTGGTGATTTCGTCTTTTTTGCAGGAAGTAAACATCGCTGCGGCAAAGAACGTGAGGACGAGGGCCGACAGGAGCCGGCTGGTGATTGTGGTTTTCATAAAAATTCAATGAAATAAGAAATGAGGTTTTTGCCTTCGTTGACGCATTCAGGCATAGCGGCTTTGGGGAAAGTCAAGCGGACTTTTTTTTGGGTTTGGGGTTATACTTTTCTTTTGTTTGTCAAATTAGAGCCGTTCGTTTTGATTTTCGTACCCTCGTTTTTGACATTTTTTTAAAAACTTTTTTTCAACTGTTTGTCGAATTAGAGTAGATTATTTTGATTTTCGTACCCACTCTTTTCGATTTATTTTGAAAACTTCTTTTTCAACTGTTGTCTTATTTGAGGAGACCTTTTCAGATTTCGTACCCTCGTTTTTGACGCTTTTTGAAAAACTTTTTTTTCATCGTTTGCCAATTTTGAGGAGACCTTTTCAGATTTCGTACCCTCGTTTTTGACGCTTTTTGAAAAACTTTTTTTTCATCGTTTGCCAATTTTGAGGAGACCTTTTCAGAATTCGTACCCTCGTTTTTGACGCTTTTTGAAAAACTTTTTTTTCAT
>JANNMS010000267.1:0-39356 GCA_031398055.1 Saprospirales bacterium
AGCGGTGGTTGCAAAGGCAGCCGCTGCTTTTTTTTATTAAAACACCTCGCTTTGGAGCAGCCGACTACTTTTGCCACCCAAATCCACTGCCCTCGATGCGAATTTTCACCACCACTATTCTTTGCCTTTTGTTTTCCCTGCCGCTATTTCCGCAGGGCAACATTTCCATCGAACGCATCGGCGTGGAACAGGGCTTGTCGCAAGGTTTTGTCACTGGTTTGATGCAAGACCGGGAAGGTTTTGTTTGGGCAAGCACCTTGAACGGTTTGAACCGCTTCGACGGCAGGCGTTTCCGGTTTTTCAAAAACGACCCGTTCGACTCGCTTTCGCTGCCGAACAACTGGATTTCGGCCATTTGCGACACCTCGGATTTTCTGCTGCTCGGCACCGATGGCGGCGGGCTAAATATTTTCCATAAAAAAACGGAGCGCGTTTTTCGAGTGCCTTTCGAAACAACACGACCAGAGGGCCATGCCGATATTTTCAGTGCCGGGGAAATGGGGAAAATACCGGGGTCTTACATTGTGACTATGTTTCTTGATAAAAAAGGCTCGCTTTGGATGGTCGTCGGCGAATTTGGCACCCCTTTTTGTTGGGTGTGCAGACTGGATTTTCCCGAAAATTTTTGGGAAAAACTGCCCGAAAACCCCAACCTCGCCAGTCATCTCGTCTGCAAACGTTGGTTTAGCAGCCGTTTGGACGCAGGCTCGAAGGATTGGGGGTATCCAAGTTATGTGTACCACGACAGGCAGACGGACGGGGTCATTTTTAATTTTGCCAACCGCCCATTGTTGTTCAACCAAAGCCGTCAAACGTGGGAGGATTTCCCGAAGCCAATCGAATTGTCCGACCAAATCTTGCACATCGTTTTTTCCAAAAACAGTTCGACAGGCTCACCGACCGCCGGGGCGGGCAGTTTTTGGCACAATAAAAATCTCGAAGTCTGGTATTTTGATGGGGCGCAACGTTGGGAAAAAATCAATTATCCCGGCGGATTCGTGCTGGCTTTTGACAAAGATTATGTCTGGGCGCGCGACCAAAATTCGATAGAAATTTTTGAAACAGCAGAAAATCCGGGCAAAACGGACTTTTCGAAACCGCGCTGGAAATTCCCGGTACAAGACAACCGGCACATTTTCTTGACCGACCAGAGTGCCAATTTTTGGTGGGCGGAGGGGACGGAGGGCATCCTAAAATTCAGCCCCCGCAGCAATCAGTTTCAGCACTTTTTGCCCAAAAAATATATTTCCATGCCGCTGCATGAAACCCCCGGAGGCCTGGTTTTTTTGGAGACAAGCCCGGCTGGACTGGTTTTTTTGGACAAAAACAGTGGTAAAACGAAAATCATTGGCCGTTCCCAAGATTTCAAAAACTTGGAAAATTGCGTTGCTGTGCCCGACAACAGCGGTTTTGTTTGGACACTTGGTGGAAAATCCATGGACGGAAGCCTGATTTTGGACAAAACGGACATGCGGACTGGTATTACCCAAAAATTCGATTTGCCGTTTTTTTTGTTCAAAAAAAGCAGTTTCAAAATAGATGAAAATGGCCTCCTTTGGTTCATGACGGACGGGCATTTTGTGCGTTTCGATACGCGGACGGCACGCTGGACGAGTTTCGATTGCCCGAATTTGGGCATGGAAAAACAGCGGGCAATTGCAATGTCCAAAACGCCCGACGGGTCGTGGTGGATGGCGACCGAAAAGGGTTTGCTGCACGCAAAACCATCCGCCGATACCTTCCAATTTGAGGTTTTCAGGAACAACCCCGCCGACCGCAACAGCCCAAACAGCGATAACATCGCCAGTTTGCTGACCGACCCGACCAACCCGTTTTTGCTTTGGATGGGCACGAGAGGGGGCGGTTTGAACAGTTTTCAGGTGAAAAATAAGCAATTCAGGCACTTCTCGACGCACGAAGGGATGCCCGACGATGTGATTTACGGCATCCAACCGGATGCAAAAGGCAATCTTTGGATGAGTTCAAACCGAGGGATTATCCGTTTCAACCCGGCCAAAAACGAGATAAAAAGTTACCTGAAAGTGGACGGGGCGCAGGATTTTGAGTTCAACACCTACGCCTCCGGGGTTTGCCGGAACGGTGATTTGATGTTCGGCGGCGTGAACGGCTTGAATATTTTTAACCCCGAAGAAATGAACGACAACCCCGTGAAACCATCGGTGCGGCTGACCAATTTGAAACTGAACAACCTGCCCGTTGCCATTTTGGCGACCGACGGAATCCTAAAAACAGACATCGGGTTTGTGGAAAACATCACCGTCCCGTTTTCAAAAAACAACGTAACCCTCGAATTTGCTGCCCTCGAATTCACGGCACCGAGCAAAAACCGTTTTCGGTTTTTTTTGGAAGGCGCGGAACGCGAATGGGCGCACAAGACGGGCGAAAATTTTGCTTCGTACCTCAATTTGCAGCCCGGCGAATATGTTTTCAAAATTCTTGGTTCGAACAATGACGGCGTTTTTGGCGACGTGCCGACCGTTTTGAAAATCACGGTCTTGCCGCCGTGGTACCGCAGTTTTTGGGCATATTTGGGGTACGCGTTGGTGCTCGGCGGCTGGTTTTTTTGGTACTGGCGGATGCGGGAAAACCGGCTGCGATTGGAACTGGAACTCGAAAAACAGCAGCGCGGAGCGCAGGAAACTGCTTTTGCCCGCGAAAAAGAGCATCGGGAAGCGGAGCGCGCCGCCCGCGAATTTGAGGTTTCGCGCCGCGAGGCCGAGCAGGTCCGCGAGTCCGACCGGCAGCAGCTGGAGATGTTCACCCAAAATTTGATGGAAAAAAACCAACTGATCGCGGCACTGCAAAAACGGTCGCATCCGGAAACCGATGCGGAGGTGCAGCCCAGCCCGGCGGATGTCGAGGCACTTTACGATGCCCAAATTCTGACCCGAAAGGATTGGGAAAGCTTCAAGGTCCGGTTCGAGCGGGTACACCCGGGCCTTCAGCAGACCCTCGCGGAGCGGTTTTCGGAACTGAGCGAATCGGACCTGCGCCTGATCTTGCTGCTGAAAATGGGCCTGAAAAACGCCGAAACTGCCACTATTTTGGGCATCTCGCCCGATTCGGTGAAAAAGGCGCGGCAGCGGCTGCGAAAAAAATTGCAAACACAGGATGTTTTGCTGGAAAATTTGATCAACGATGCTTGACAGAAATCCCATGCTGTATTTTTCAAATATTGAAAACCAACGAGTTATGATTTATTTTTAAAATGTCTCCCCTTTGTCCCCCCCGCTTTTTGGGGGATGCGCCAGCGGCAATCCCACCTTTGCCGCCGAGTTTGACGCTTCGCTGAAAATGGGAAACCTAAACCCATGAGGGTAGCGCACACCAATCATTTTTTTCACTTTTTAAATTTTTTCATGATGATCGGAACCGTAAAATGGTTTAACGTGGAGCAGGGCCACGGTTTTATCGCTCCAGATGGCGCAGACAAGGATGTCTTTGTTGAAGCCGCTGATGTTCAAAAAGAGGGTGGCGTTTTGTCGGAAGGCGAAAGGGTCTCCTTCGACCTCGAAACAGAGGACAATGCGCCAACGGCGGTAAACGTGCGCTCAGCCGCGTAAAAAAAACGCTCGTCGCCCGTTGTCAAAAACGGCGGCAAATCGCTCCCTTTGCTTCAAGGGGAGGCCAATCATTTTTTCACTTTCTAAATTTTTTTAATTATGGCACTTGGTACAGTAAAATGGTTCAACAACACCAAAGGTTTTGGCTTCCTCACTCCTGATGAGGGGGACGAAGATATCTTTGCTCACTTCTCCGCTATCAATAAGCCCGGTCAAAAGACTTTGGTGGAAGGCCAAAGGGTATCGTTTGAAATCACAACCGGGGCGAAGGGCAAGCAAGCTTCTAACATACAAGAAGCCACGTGATGAGGAGTGTGATAGGAGGCGTGTTGCCCTGCTGACGGGACCGGCTCGAAGCATTCACGTGCTTCCCAATGAAGTCAGGGACTCCGTCCCGTGGGCAAAATGACGAACGACAGCAGCGCAAGGCGGAGACTTCCGTCTTGCGCTTTGTTTCAAACCAGCTTCCAACAAAGTTTCCTGGGTCCGGTCAAGTTGCCCTCCCCGGCAGCCAGCCAAATGGGGTGTCTGGCCGACTGGGGTTGTGTAAAAAATCCAAAATAAATTTTTCAATTATGATCAACACTATTATTGAAAACGGTTGTGGCTCCCACAGTGTCCCGGGCACTGTTATGGCATCCGTTCACCATGACGAAATGCTCACCGACGAATTGGAACGCGCTTTCCGCACCGTATTGTCGAGCATCGAGGAAGAGGTCGCCCGTGAAGGCACCCTGAAAACTCCCGAACGCGCGGCCAAGGCCATGCAGTTTCTCACGCAGGGTTACAAGCAGGATGCTGCGGCGATACTCCGTTCGGCCATGTTCAAAGAGGATTACAGCGAAATGGTCATCGTGAAGGATATCGAATTGTATTCCCTGTGCGAGCACCACATGTTGCCCTTTTATGGCAAGGCCCACATCGCCTATATCCCCAATGGCTATATCGTTGGGCTGAGCAAACTGCCGCGCGTCGTGGATGTGTTCGCCCGCCGTTTGCAAGTGCAGGAACGCCTGACCCTGGAGGTGCTCAACGTCATCCAGGAAACGCTGAACCCCTTGGGCGTGGCGATCGTGATCGAAGCGCGCCATTTCTGCATGATGATGCGCGGCGTGCAAAAGCAAAATTCGCTCACCACTACTTCCGCCTTCACCGGCGCATTCAAAAACCAAGAAACGCGCAACGAATTTTTGCAGCTCATAGCCAGAAACCACTGCTAATGAAAAAAATGTTTACCTATTTTATCGGTATTGGGAGCAACATCAGCCCGACCCGAAACATCCCTGCCGCAATAGATATCTTGTTGGGGACCAGCAAGGATCTCGCGATCAGCCGCATTATCCGGACTGCGCCGGTCGGACTGCTGGACGACCGCAATTATTTTCTCAACTTGGCAATTATGATCAGGAGTTCTCTGGCGGCCCAAGCCTTAAAAGAGGTGCTGAACGGGATAGAGATCAGGCTGGGAAGGGACAGGAGCGATCCGGACAGAAAGGTAAAAGGCAGTCCAATAGATTTGGACATCCTCTTTCATCTGGAGGGCTGGCAACGCACTATTTTGCCGTCGTTGCTTCCCGATGAACCCTACCTGCGAGTACCGCTGACCGGATTGATCCATTTTCTGGGCTATCAATGTCCGGCAAAAAACCAAACGGTGCCATTGGGGGTTGGATTGAATTTTCAGGGCATTGTTTTGGGCGAATCTGAAATGTCGTTGATGATGGATGCGGAAGGCGTTGTCTCGTCCAATTTGGAAATGTGGCAGGCTTCAAATTTTGAAACCCAACTTCAATGAACTTGATGACCAATAACTTAACATTCAATATGCCCATAGTTTCGGTAGTCATTGCCGTTTACAACGGAGAAAAATACCTTCGGGAGACATTGGACAGCCTGTGCGCACAAACCTTGGAAACATGGGAGTGCTGGATCGTGGATGATGGGTCAAACGATGCGACCGTTTCCATTGTCGAAACGTATTGCCAGAAAGATACACGGTTCCGTTTGATCAAAACACCGGGCCGACAAGGCCCTTACATCGCTGCCAATCTGGCGTTTCCCCATTGCACTGGAAAATATATCGCCCGGACAGATGCCGATGATATCAGCCTGCCGGAGCGGTTTTCCGCACAGGTATCCCACATGGAGCTGCACCCTGAAATAAAAGTTTGTGGTGCCTGGCATTTCAATTTGCTGGAGGAGGGCGGGACGAAGCTTCGGCACTACGAAACCGATCCGGTGTTTTTACGCTGGCAACTGATGTTCAGGTGCACCGTGGTCCATTCGACGATGATGGTGAGAAAAGATTGGTTCGGATCCATCGGTTATTATCCCGGCAAACGCTTGGCGCAAGACTGGTACATTTGGCAAGTGGCAGCGCGCGAAGAGGTGCTGCACATCATTTGCAAACCCTTGATAAGGTGGAGGATCCATGCCCAATCGATCACCAAGACGGAGACGGGGCCCCAATTTGAGGCCGGGGCAGAAGTTGCTTGCAAAAACATTGAATCAGTAATCGGTCATGTGCCCGATCATCACAGCGTTAAGGCACTGATTGGCGCATTGCGGGGAGATAAGCTCGAATTGGTCCCACAGGCAAAAGATTGTCTCCACTTGATTGCCCAATTGTTTTCTACCTTTCAGACCGAAAATATGATCAGGACAAAAAAACAGTCAATCCTGATCCGCAATGAATTTCACCGCATCGTGTTCTCGCTTTTATTGACCTATTACAAGGGAAACACTTTGGAGGTACTGAAATTTTCATTGTACAGCTTAAAAATTGGACAAAGTCGGCAGTGGTACAAAGGGATGGCCCACTTTCTCTTTCAAGCGTTTTTGAAACCATACAGGAACACGGCCCAGGAATAAAAATCAAATCGAGATTTGGCAAAACAAATATTTCCCATGCAGCTCACTGTTCTCGGCAATGGCGCGGGCGGCCCTTTTCAGGGCCGCCATTACACCGCTCAAATTTTGCACGTTGACAATCAGCCCTATCTGATCGATTGCGGCGAGGGCACCCAGATGCAGATGCACCGCTACGGCATTCGTTTTGAAAGCATTCGGCAGATTTTTATCAGCCACCTGCATGGGGACCATATTTTTGGGCTGGTGGGCCTGCTCGCGGCCTACCCCCCGCGAAAGCGCAGCTATAAAGTGGAAATTTTCTCCCCTCCCGGCTTGCGCGAACTGGTCGAAACGAGTTTCCGGCTGAGCAAAATACAGGCCTACTTCCTCCTTGAATTTCACGAAGTGGACCCGACGGTCTCCCAAAAAATCTTTGAAAACCGACAGTTGCAGGTCTGGACAATTCCTTTGAACCACGGCATCGAATGTTGCGGCTGGCTGTTCCGCGAACAAGCTCGTCCCGACTATATCTGCCCGGGAAAAACGTTCGCTTTTTGCAGCGATACGGCACCTTCGCAGATCGTTGCCGACTGTGTGCGCGGCGTGGATTTGCTCTACCACGAGGCGACCTTTATCGAGGAGCATTTGGTGGAAGCCGGTTCTTCCAACCACTCCACGGCAGCGCAGGCGGCCGAAATTGCACGGCAAGCCGGTGTAGGCCGACTGTTGTTGGGACATTTTTCAGGCCGCTATCCAACCGTGGCGCAACATTTGGCCGAAGCCAGGGCCATTTTCACGGAAACTTACGCGGCAGAAGAAGGTCAAACTATGGAAATATAAATTTCATCATTTAAAGAGATAGACAATGAATATAAAAGGAGCCGTTGCGCTGGTTACAGGCGGAGCGCACCGTGTTGGCAAAGCGATTGCCCTGTCGCTGGCACAGGAAGGGGCAAATATGATCATCCATTACAACCGCTCGGAAGAAGCGGCCCGGGAGACCGTCGCTGCGGCGATGGCGTTTGGGGTAAAAGCCTTGGCGATCAGGGCCGATATTGCCGATCTCGCACAGGTGAACAACATGATCGCCCAGGCTGCACGAGAAATCGGCCCGGTCGATATTTTGGTCAACAGCGCATCGCAATGGAAATCAACGCCATTTCCTTCCGTATCGCTGGCGGAATGGCACAGCGTGTTCAACACCGATTTTAATGGGGCGTTCTATTGTGCCAATGCCGTTGTGCCGCAAATGTTGGAAAAAGGGGGGGGCCTGATCATCAATATCTTGGACCTTTCCTCGGTGCAGCCTTATTATAAAATGTCGGCCCACGGCACGGCAAAGGCCGCGCTGCTCTCCCTCACGCATCATCTCGCCCTGGAATTGGCCCCTGTCGTGCGCGTCAATGCCGTTTGCCTCGGCCCTGTGTTGCCTCCCGTTCACCTGTCCGCCGAAGAAATCGCACAAGTGGCCGCCCACACCATGTTGCAACGGTGGGGAACACCGGATGATGCGGTGCGTGCGGTGCATTATTTGATAGGGGCCGGGTTCGTGACAAGCGAATGCCTCACCGTTGACGGGGGTGCGCGCTATGCCCATCGCCGCTTTATGGCTGATCCGGGTTTGGATTCCGCCAACAATTCAAAAAACCTGCAACGATGAATAAAACAGCGCAACACATTGATGAATTTCGCATCACAGCAGAAACGCTTAAAGCGCAGAACGACGAATTAATATGGGCACATATTTACCATGATACCATAAAAAATAAAAAATGGTTGAAAAACCTGGCTGTTTCCCCGGGCAGGTGGGCGGTCAATTACTCCTTTTTGTACGTTTTGGTAAGGATACTTTCCGATTACAAACCAACTAAAATTATTGAATTCGGGTTGGGAGAATCTTCCAAAATCGTTTCTGCTTTTATTGATAATGAACTGAAAAACTCAACACATTTAATTATTGAACAGGATGAAAGTTGGGCGGCATTGTTCAAATCAAGGTTTGATTTGTCGAAAAGATCGGAAATATTGCATTTGCCCTTAGAAACAAAGGACGTAAAGGGATTTCCGGTGAATTCTTATTCCAGTTTAAATGAAAAAGCAAACTTGGTTTTCGATCTTTATATAATTGACGGCCCTTGGGGTTCTGAAAACTTTTCCCGTTACGATATTTGTTTGCTGGCTGAAAAATTCAACCCAAATGATGAGTTTATTATCATGATAGACGATTACAATAGAAAAGGGGAAAAAGAAACTGCAATTGATTTAATAAATATATTGACCAGCAAAGGAATTTCGACCTATACCGGCATTTATTCCGGAAATAAATCCCAAATCGTTATCGCAACGGAAAAGTACAGGTTTGTTACCTCCATGTAAAAATACCTTTGGTGATTTCGGTTTCAGCACAACAAAGCAAGGCGGAGGTTTCCGCCTTGCTTTGTGTTTTTGGGCAGCAGCAAGTCTAATGAAAAAGCCAAGCAGCGGTCCCGCAAAAAACTGCACTCACAGGATGTTTTGCTGGAAAATTTGCTGAACGAGGCCTGACACGAACGCGACATTTGATTTTTAAAAAATTGAAAATCAATGGTTTAGAAATTATTTTTCAAATGTCTCCCCTTTGTCCCCCCTCCTTATTACTTGTCGAAAAAAAACCTATCTACGTTTGCCCCGGCAGATGGGTTGAGCATGTTTTGTTTCCAAAAATGTTGCACCTCCGTTCGCTTTCAAAAATGTACTGGGGTTGAGAAACCCTTTGAAAACTTCCTACCAAAAGATTTAAGTGATGATGGTTTTCCCGAGACAGGAACCATCTTTTAAACTTCACTTGGTTTTCACGGCGGCGGGGAAATGACTTCGCCGCTTTTTATTCCACTTGCTTATTGCCCCTTCCACTATTGAAACACTGGCAAAAGGGCAAAACAAAAAGGCATTCCGCCGGGTCGAGTGCATAAATGAAGAAGTGTACTTGGCTCGGCGGATTTTTTCGACTGGTTCCAAAACAAGGCATCGTCGGCGGGCAATCATAAAAAACTGTTTTGTGATATGCCCGTCGGCGGTTTTGGGACCGAAACCCACTTTCCGAGAACCAAATTTTCAATCTCCTTTAAAATTTCGACGAGAAAAAAAATACATCCGTCGGGTCAGACGACTTTTTGAAGAAGTGAGTCTGGCTCGGCGGGTTTTTCCAATCATTTCATTTCTTCATTTTGTAGAAACACTTTTTTTATGAATCACCAATCCTCCCCGGCTCGCTTTCGGAGCATGGACTTTCGACATTTTTCAAATTTCAAAAAACAGTTTTCCCTGGCCGTTTTTTTGTTTTTCGTTGCCTTTTTGCAGGCGCAAACGACACGGTACGTTATGGAAAACGGCACGGGCGACGGCAGCGCATGGGCCAATGCCTCTGGCGATTTGCAATCCATGATTGATGCATCCGCTTCCGGCGACGAAGTCTGGGTCGCCGCAGGCACCTACATCCCCGCAGCCTACCCGACCGGCTGCACGACCTGCTCCCAAAACCGCGACAAAGCATTCAGCCTGAAAGACGGCGTGAAAGTGTACGGCGGTTTTGCGGGCACCGAAATGGCTATTTCGGAACGCACGACGGGCCACGAAACCATCCTTTCGGGCGACGTGGACAACGACGGCGTCTGGAACACGGGCAACGCCTGCCACGTCGTCGTGTCGGTTTTGGACGGGGTGGGCACGCTGCTTGACGGCCTAACCATCACGCATGGCTACGGCCAACCCCAGAACCCCGGAAGGAACATTGAAGGAAAGTCCATCTCTCGGTACTATGGTGCCGGGCTGCACGCCACATCCTCCAACCTGAGCGTCAACAATGTCCGTTTTATTGAAAACCGCAACGCCTATGGTGGTGCCTTTTATTTTACAAACGGGACAGGTGTTGCGATTACGAACTCCTATTTTTCAAGCAATGATGTCACGGACTACGGCAGCGCGGTCTATGATGAATACTCGACGGGCACGGTGGTGGACGGTTGTACTTTTATCAACAATTCCGGGATTTCACAAAATTTTGGAACGTACTACTACCAATCCACCAGCACCGAAATCAAAAATTGCACTTTTCAGGACAATACGGCCTATCAAGGCGGCGCAATCTATTCTTACGGATCTGGAATGACGCTTTCGGACTGCGATTTCATCGGCAACGAAACCGAGTACCAGGGTGGTGCGGCTTACTTCGAAGAGGACGTGACGGTAACCCGCTGTGTTTTCTTGGGCAACACGGGAACAGAAGGCGGAGCCGTTTATGTCTTTGGCAACGTGGGTTTTTCGGATTGTCTCTTCGCAAACAACACGGCAACGGGCGACGACACGGACAACGGCGTGGGCGGTGGTGTTTACGCTTACGGTCATGTGATTTCGCTCACCAACTGCACGATTGCCAACAATACCAGCCCAAATGGCGCGGGCGGCGGCATCGCGAACTACGATGGAACCGTGATACTCCAAAACAGCATCCTTTGGGGAAATACCGATGGCAACGCCAGCCCGCAACAACAGCAACTGTTCCAAACGGCCGGCGGCACCAGCACCATTTCCTATTCCATTTATCAAAACGGCTTGCCCACGGGCGCGACCGACGGCGGCAACAACGGTGTCGCCAACCCGATTTTCGTGGCCCCGGCGACCAACGATTTCAGCCTGCAAAACTGCTCCCCGGCCATAAATACGGGCAACAACGCAGTCGCCAGCACGACCGACCTTGTCGGAAACCCGCGCATTTTCAACAGCGCAACGGTGGACATGGGCGCGTACGAACAGCAAGGCACAAGCACCGCACCGCTCACCCCCAGCATCAGCAACATCAGCATCGTCAACATCGGCACCTGCAACAACAACGGCACGGGCAATGGCTACGACGATACTTTCACCGCCGACGTGACCGTGACCTTTGCCAATGCTCCGGCGGACCAGTACCTGAACCTGTACCTCAACGGTGGCTACGTCGGCTCGGTGGCTTCCAACGACCTCGCCTGTTCGACCACATACACGTTCACAGGTGCAACGATGTACGCCAACGGCTCGGACTTGATTTTTTCGGCAGATTTTGATGGAAATAATTCGTTCACGAGCCTCAGCCTTGGCACCGCTCCGCCGTCTTGCACATACGCTGCGGTTGAAGAAGTTCTTGTGGAGCAGACCTCGTCTTGCGACCAACACAACACGAGCTGCGAGACCGACGACAGCTACACTGCCGACGTGAGGGTTTATTTCAACTTCTTGCCCGCCAGCGGTTCCCTCGAACTTTCCAGCCCCGATATTTTGGGCACACCGCCCTCGGTTCCGGTCGCCGATATGGATGGAAACCTGACCTATCATACTTTCACGGGCGTGAACTTCCGGGCAGACGGCGAGAGCATCCAGGTTTCGGCAGGATTTTCCGGCAACCCAACTTTTGAAAATGCCGACGCGGGCACCGCGCCGAGTTGCGGCCTAATGTATTCAGATATTACTGTGAGCGGAATGCAGGGTGCGTGCAGTTTTGTATTTGTCGGCCCATTATCACCTGCCGCCGCTCAAAACGGGGCGCCTGCTTGGTATACCAGTTCCTATGGTGGCAAGAGTATTTCTTGGAGTGGCACTCGTTGGGAATACAGAGGAGCCGGCGGAAGCTTCTTGGTTGCCCACGTTGACGGCGGCACAACGGGCAATTTGCCGTGCAGCGGCTGGGTGCAAGATTTCACGGCCGATGGCTGTGGCACCACACCGCCCACGCTGTCCGGCGGCTGCGGCATCCTGCCCACGGCTCCTGGGCCGAGCGTCAGCGGCATCAGCCTCGCCAACGCCTCGGCTTGCAACGACAACGGCACGCCGACGACCGCCGCCGACGATTATTTCACGGCAGATTTTACCGTCACGTTCGCCTTCGCACCCGCGACGGGCGATTTGACCTTGAAAAATGGCACGACGGTTTTGGCAACGAAATCCGCCGCCGACCTCAACTGCACCGCAACTTGGACTTTCACCGGCGTGCAACTGCCCGCCGACGGCGCGGACATTGTTTTGACCGCCGAATTTTCGCCTGCCGCGACGTTTACCAGCGGCAGCCTCGGCACGGCACCCGTTTCTTGCAATTGCGTCGCGCCGACCGCATTTTCGGTCACGGGCGGCGGCAATTTTTGCACGGGTGCGACTTCAGCCATTCCGATTGGGTTGAGCGGCTCGCAGGTCGGCGTGAATTATCAATTCCGCAGAGACGGCGCAGACCTCGGCGATCCAAGACCGGGCACGGGTGCGGCCATTGCGTTCAGCAGCCAAGTCACTGCGGGCGTTTACACCGTAGTGGCGACGGCGGACGCTGGCGGGTGTACGTTGGCAATGACCGGCGGCGCGACGATTGTTGCTATCACGCTCGGCCTTTCAGTTGCCAATATTTCCACCTGCAACGGATACGGAACCACTTGCACCAGCGACGATACTTACACGGTAGACGTGGTGCTGACTTTCAGCGAAAAACCCGCTTCCGGCACGCTTTCGCTTTCCGGGCCGACCCTACTGGGCACGCCGCCTTCGATAGACGTTTCGCAAATCGGCGCAAATGAACACACGTTCACGGGCGTTACGTTCCGCGCCGACGGGCAGGCTATCGACCTCACAGCGATCTTTTCACAGGGCTGTTCGTGGACGGACTACGGCTCGGCGCAATCGCCAAGTTGTTTTTCTGTTGTTTATCAAAACATAGAAGTCAGCGGCATGGAAGGAGATTGCGGAACTTTTGGCAATGGAACGTATGCGTCAGTCGGGCCGGGCGTATGGTTCAACGACATTTCCTATCTGTTTTACGATCAAGGCACTTGGGTTTTGGCTGCGGGCGGATTTTTACCAATCGCCACCAGCACAGACGGCGCACCCGATGTGGCACCTTGTTCGGGCTGGACAACGGTGTATAATGGCACCGGGTGCAACAGCATTCCGCCTATTGTGACCGGCGGCTGCGGCGTGCCGCCGACAAATATTGGCCTTCCGGCGAGCATCACCAGCATCAGCCTCGCCAATGCGAGCAGCTGCAACAGCAACGGCACCCCCAGCGGCACGGACGATACTTTTACCGCGAACGTGACCGTAAACTTTGCCTACGCACCGGGCACTGGCAATTTGACCTTGAAAAGAGGCGCAACGGTGGTCGCAACCAAGTCCGCAGCCGAACTCAACTGCGCCAACAGTTGGACTTTTACGGGCATTTCGATGGCTGCCAACGGGCAAAGCATCGTTTTGACCGCTGAATTTTCAAATACAATCACTTTCACTTCTGCCAGCCTCGGCACCGCGCCCGGGCCATGCAGTTGCGCTTTGGTTACCACTTTTTCGGTCATTGATGTTACTTGCTTTGGAGGCGAAAATGGTACTGTTTTCGCAACAATTACTGGTGGCACCGCGCCTTATTCCTACGATTGGAGCAATGGAAAACACACCAAAAACATCAACCTGTTGGCTGCCGGCAATTATACCCAAACGGTCACCGAAAGTGGCGGCTGCACGGTTTCGAACACCGCAACGGTGGATGAACCCGATGCGCTTGGCATGGCCGTCACCGCAACGGCAACCACTGCCACGATAACCGCTTTCGGTGGAACGCCCGGTTACCTTTATTTAAGAACAGGCATCCCGGCAGTTTATGCGCCGAACCCAGTTTTCACAGGTCTGACACCCAACATGATCTACATTTTTAAAACAAAAGATGCCAACGGCTGTCTCAAATCGGTCATAAAAAAACTGCCCGCGTCCGCCCCGCTGATTCCCGGCGGAGGCCAAAACGCGCCAACTTTTGAAAGAAATTCAATTGAAAATGACCAGCAGTTTGCCGTTTTCCCAAACCCAGTTTCCGAAATTTTGAACGTAGAATTTTTATCAGATGAAAAAATTAGCGGTCAAATCGCGGTCGTGGATTTGCTCGGACGGATCATTTTTTCTGAAAATATTGAAATTGAAAACGAGTCGGTTTTTCAAATTCCAGTGAAAAATTTTGCGGCAAGCGGCTACTCTATAATTTTCAGAAATGAAAATGGAAAGGTGGAAGCCGTGCGGTTTGTCGTGGATAGATAGTATTTAAAAAAGTAAAAAAAAATTATTATCGAGCGGCAGTTGCAAAGGCAATTGCCGCTTTTTTTTGGAATAAATTTTAATTCTATTTATTTAAATAAAATTGAAAAGTTTCCTTGTTAATTCCTGTTAATTTAAATTAATTCAGTGCTTTTGAGCATTCTTAAAAAATGCAATTACCTGAGTGCAATACCTGTTATTCCCCGTTGCTTTTTCTTTGCTAATTAGCACAGGCGAATGCTGCGTTTGCCGTTTCCAAAATTTTTCTACAATCGCGGCGATTTGAAATCAACAGGAAATCAGATTCCAATTCCTGTTATTTCGGTTGCTTTTTCTTTGCTAATTAGCAAAGGTGGATGGTGCGTTTGTCGTTTTCAAATTTTTTTTGTGCAATCGCGGCGGTTTGAAATTTAACAGAAAATCAGATTGCAATTGCTGTTATTTCCCGTTGCTTATCCCTGCTAATTAGCACAGGAAAATGTTGTGTTTGCCGTTTTCAAATTTTTTTTTGCAATCGCGGAGGTTTGAAATTAACGTAAGCACCCGGTAAACCCCATCTTTTTTTCTTCAAAGGTCGCCAGCAGCCGCGGGGTGGGCAAGATGCGGTTCGACTTACCAATTATCAAAAAAAGGTGCTCCGCATTTCTCATCGCTGCCACCACAGCATTATCAAAAATGGGATTACTGCATTTCCTGTCAAAATCACTGCATCTCAATTGCAAATCAGAGCAATTAGCAAAAAATCGTGGTTCGCAATTCCCATCATGGCCAACATATCATGGTCAAAAAAATGCTGTTCGGAATTTCCCAGCCCGGCAACAACATTATCAAATGAATTTCCCTGCATTTTTTGTTAAAAAAAGCATCGTTTTCTTTGCATTCCGCAGCGATTTTCAAAAAAAAATCCTTGTAATCCCAAATTACCAGCAAGAAGCAACAAGAAATGCAGTGATTTTCTACGCACCGCCGCGGTTTTACAACCGTAAAACGCCCGCGGTTTTTGTCAACAAGAAAAAATGCAGCAAAAAACTTGCTGCGGCCATCATTTTCTTGTTGGATTTTCTGCCCAGCCGCCGGTGATTATCAAGAAGTAACAAGAAATTTTCTTGTTAAACCCACCCCATTTCCGTTGCTTTTCAAACCCGAGGGCAATCCCCTCAAAACATGTCAGGGACATTTTTATCTCAATATCCTAACCTGAAAATCCCCGTGATTGGCGCGCGGAGATATTGTTTCTAATGTACGTTTTTTAAAATTCTTCCCGTGCTGGGAATTTTTTATACGCCTTTCTGAAAATTTGACATTTTCCAAAAGGCATTTTAAATGGAAAAGCCGCTCTTCTGGATTTGGAGGCGCGGCTTTGTTTTTTTCGCATGAATTGTTCAGGCAAACAAGTCATCCATCGTCACCTCGTTTTGCACGAGCAAGTTGGCGTACTTGTTTTTTTCGATGCCGTAAGTCGAAATCATGGTCAAAAACACGGCCTTTCGGGTCTTGGTCGCTTCTTTGAACGTGCTGATTTTCGACCGCAGTTTTTCAGAATACGCTTTGTCAATCGAAAAAACATCCAGTGAAAACTTGCACTCGCAAAGGTTAATGACCTGATCGCGGCGGTCAATCAACAGGTCAATTTGCGCGGATTTTTCGCCCACGCTGCCCCGCCAAGCGACGTTGTTGGTCTGTACGCCGCTGATGCCGAGGGCCTTTTTGACCTGCCAAACATGGTCAATACAAACTTGCTCGAAAGTGAAACCTTGCCACGCGCGCTGGGCAGGATTGTCAATCAGATTTATCCAACTGTTTTCACCCTGATAATGCCCGTCTTTGATGAATTTGAAATAAAAAGCCGTGTAAAAGTCTGACAATCTGTACAGTATGTTTTTTTGCTTGTTGTCGAACGAGGTGTAGGAATGGATAAAACCGCTTTCTTCAAGGTCGGTGAGCACCTTTGTCAGCGTGCCGCCGGAACCCATGTTGGCGAGTTTGATGATTTCGCCGCGCTGCAAACCCCCGGTTTTTGTGGAAAGCACCTCGACGATTTTTTCATAAATTTCATGCTTGCGAAAAAGCGAACGGTAAAGGTTGAAAAACTCGTTTTTCAGCAAGCCGGATTTGTCAAAAAACAATTGCTGGATGTTTTGCGTAGCACTCAAATCGGGCTGCACCGCATCCAAATAATACGGAATGCCGCCCATCGTCATGTACAATTGGACAATTTGGTAGCGGTCCAAAACGCAATTTTTAGCGGCAAGCATTTCCTCGGTTTCGAGCAAAGTGAACGGCTCGATTTTCATTTTTTGGGTAACCCGGTTGTGCAGCCCGCCGCTGTTGTTGATGAGCACGTTGACCATCCACGAAGCCGCCGAGCCGCAAACGATGAGCAAAATATCCTTGCGGTTGCTGGCGAAACCGTTCCAAAAATGTTCGAGACCCATCACAAAATCGGAACCGGGCGTGTCGAACCACGGCAATTCGTCAAAGAAAACGACCTTTTTCCCGGGGGTTGCGACGTGTTCGAGGTGTTCCATCAGGCGTTGAAAAGCCACGAGCCAATTGCCCGATGGCTTGTCGAAAACTTGGGTAGATTGCTTGCGGAGCACCGTGTCGAAATTGAAAAGTTGCTGCGCGGTGTCCGCGTTTGCCAGCCCCGAAACCTGAAAATCGAATTTGTAATCAAAATATTCCCGGACGAGAAAGGTCTTGCCGACCCGCCGCCGCCCGTAAATGGCAAGGAACTCGGATTTTTTGCTCTGGACGATGTTGTCCAATTTTTGAATCTCGTTTTTCCTGCCGATGAGGGTGGAGTCTTTATTCATAATCAGCCAAAACTTGGATTTTATTTCAAGTTTTGGCTGCAAAAATAGGTTCTTGCAGCCAGAATTATTTTAAAAAATCGATTTTTGGCTGATTTGGTTGAAATGATAAACACATAGCACCACCCAAAAAAGGTTAAAAGCCCTCGGCAAACCAGTCTGTTTGAACGCCCGCAAATCGTAAAAAAATAAGTGGAACCACCAACCGGGGCGGCCACGCTGGCCAAAATCGAAAATTGAAATTGCGTGCCTCGACCGACTATGACGGTGGGTTGGGCGCCATTTTTTGGCCGCGAAAAAGCAGGAAAAACGCTAAGAAACTGTTTTAAAAACACATAAGCACATCGGGTCTTTCAATGGAAAACATGGAAATACCATGAAACCTATGGAAAAACCCGCTGTGCCTATGTGTTAAAAAAACTATCTGACCACGATTTTCTCGGTCATTTTCCGCTCGCCTTCCGTCATTTCCAACAGGTAAACGCCCGGTGGCAACAGCCCAGCATTTTCCCACAACATCGCGTTCATGCCCTTATTTGATTGGTAATCAAACGCTTGCATCAAACGCCCCGTCGCGTCGCTGATTTTGAAAAACACGTTTTGCTGTTTTTCCGAACGGAAACGGATGGTCGCGTAATCCACGATTGGGTTCGGCAAAACATCCAAAAATGGCTGGAAAACTTCCAAATCCACTTCGTCGGCTACCGAAATCGTGCTCGAAAATTTGAACGGATTTTGCACCGTCCCGACCGCAGCATCTGCCGAGAAATACATCGTTTCCGACAAATCGAAAATGTCCTTTCCGTCGTGAAATTTGAATTTCAAAAGTTCGCCCGTCGTGTTGGCATAGATTGTCATGAAAAATAAATGGGCCTGCAAGGGTTCGATCCAAATGGCTTTTGCCGCGCCGCGACATTCGTTCCCGACAAATGCGCCGAGTTCGAAATCTTTCCCGGTGACGTTTTGGCCGCTGTTTTCAAGCATCGCGATCAGGGTTTGGGAATGTTCGAATTTGGTCGCATCAACTTGCCACACCAAGTTTCGGCTGTCAATTTTGCCGTTGTTGGCGTCCCCGCCAACAACTCCCGGTTTGCCGCCGACAGGCGCATTTGGATACGTCAAAGTCCCCGCGTTCGTCATTTTCAACAAATATCCGTTCGGCGGTTCCATGTACTGCAAATTTCCAATCCAGCCAAAACCGGCCAGATATTGGGCAAACTGGGTCTGCGATTTTATCAAATCTCCATTTAAAGGAGTCAAAGAAGCCAAAGCCTCGTTCACCGTCAGCGGAAATTGTGGGATAAAACCGATCCAATTCCAACCCGCAGCCACCGGAATCGGCACCGTCGTCGGGTCAATCAAAGTGCCAAGTTGCTGGATGGTGTCGGGGTCGGCGGTGCGGTATTGGTACATCGGCGGGTTCAAAATCGAGGTCAGCGAACCGAGCCAACCGAACGTCGCGTCGTTTTGGGCAAACTGCGTTTGGCCTTTTATCAAATCGCCCACCGGGTCGTTGACCGAGGCCAAAACGGAGCCGAGCGAGTTGTTGGCAAATCCCAAATTGAACGATATCCAGTTCCAGCCGGCGTGCAAATCAATCATCCGCAACACCATATTATTGGTGTGGATGACGGTCGGCGTTTGTGGCGAACCTTCCAGTCCGTCGGCCTCGAACGCGAAATTTTCCAAAGTACTGCCGTACAAAAGACAGGCCGAGGCATCCCAAATTTGGAAATCAACCGTCTCGCCGTCAAACTGGTTCGAATAAACCGTCATGAAAGCCATGTAATTATTGGTTGCCGGAACGTACTGGATTTTGGCCGTGCCGCGCAATTGCCCGTTGACAAATGCCCCGACCACGTCCTCGACATCGGTTGAAAGCACGGTTTCGATGTTCAATTTTAAAGTAAAATTCATCGAGTAATCCCAATCAGCGGCGTTGACTTTCCAGTTTTGGTCGCGGCAAATGACGCGGGCCGTGACTTCCAACGGCTCGTCGCCGAGCGCACCTTCCACTTTTATCGTGTCCTGATATTTTCCAAAAACCATCGTCGAGTCGAACTCGAAAGTGATCGGCAGCACGGCCCCCGGCGCGAGCGTGCCCGATTTTGGATAGATCCGCACCCAGAGCGGTGCGCCCGTGATCTCAAAATCTTGGTTGAAGCCGCCCCTATTTTCGAGCCGCCGCACCTCGGTTTTTATTTCTTCCTGATATTTTGCGACGTAAACCGGCACGTTGTCCACCCAATTGAGATTGTTGCGGTCGTTGACGAACTCCCACTGCGTGTGGATGAAATTGTTGAGTGCCAAGTCTTTGATGTTGTCCACCTCGACGCGCAGGACTTTGTTTTCGATAAAATGGTTCGGCACTTTTGGCACGAGCATGATTTTATCTTCCGAACAGGTGCGGGTCGCGTCGATCAAATCGCCCGTTTCGGTATTGTACAAACCGATGTTGTTGTTTGAAAACTGGTCGGCCTGGATCAAAAGGTCGCAGCGGATCGGCTCGGTGAACCGGATGGAAATTTCATCGCCCGCCGAATAAACCCCGTCCGCAGGTTCGGGCAAGCCGAAAATCGCGGGCGGCTGCCGTTCAAATCTGCCCGAAATGACGTGCGAAATGCCCGCGTTCTGCCCACCGGTGCACTGCGTGATGGCCCGGATTTCGTACTCGCCATCTTGCAAACCCGCCGTGTTCCATTGGACAAGGTGAAAAACGGGGTTCGTCAAACTCGCCTTTGGGACATCGGCGATATTTATCCACGCCCCGTCGCCCTGTTTTCTCCGATATTGGACACGAATGAGTTCCAAATCTGCATCGACGTTGTTGTATTCGTTTAAAGTAATGAACATGATGGGCCCGTCGGCCGGGGTGTGCACCCAATTTTCCAGCGGAAAACCGAGGTCGATCGGGCTGCACGGTTCGAGGAAATGCACGTCCACCAAAATGCCCTTGTAAAAAGGCGCGGGCGGAAAATCGCCGTTGCCCAAAGCATCGTAGCGGTCGCTTTCGCACTGTGAAAAAGCATGGAACAGCAAATTTTCATAATCGTAAGCAATCGGGCCTTTTTCAACCGTCACCGTCACGACCTGCGAGCCGCCCGGCGCAATCAAAAATGGCGCAGAATTTCCCGACGTTCCCTGAATCCGGACCACTGCCCCGTTTGGGTTGTTTTCGTTGTAAAGTTGGAAAGTGTAGTACCGCCATTCATCGGTTTCAGAGGCGTTGCCGATGGTGAAATTGAAAACCGCCTTGCCGTTTTCGTCCACGTTGACGATAATGCTTTTGTCAACCGTCAATTCCACGGCATCGCGTCGGACGTGCGAAACATCCTCCGATGGACACGACGAAACCGCCGCCACCGTTTTGAAAACCGGGGTCGCATAAACTTTGTCCTCCAAAACATTGACCGTAAAAGCGTCTTTGAGGTCGTCGTCGGCGAGGGTGTACGAAACCGTTTGGGTATTGGACACCGTAGTGCTCAATCCAGTTGAAACACCGATGTTCAAAGCCACGCCTAGTTTAATAACCGAACCGGCACCAGCAATATTGAAACCCATCGCTTGGGCAAAAGATGCCTCCACATTCACATCAAAATCAAAAGAGGTGCTTTTGGTATTTTCGATGCTGCTCGAACTTTCGTAGGTCACGCCCGCATCGAACGACAGGTTTTTGACAAAAGTCGCCGCTTTTTTCAGGTCGGCGTTCCGCTGCAAAATGTTTTTCCAAGCATTCACGGATGCCGTATCGCCAACCAATTCGAGGTTCGGAATGACCACTTTTCTGATTTGATAACCCGAATACAAAAACGTGGTAGCAAACTTGTCGGGAAAAACCAACAGCCCGGCATGGAGGTAAAAATTACAGTTTGCCGTGTCCCAGCGCAGGTCGTCGGTGATACCGAACAACAAATTCAACGCCCCACCAACATACACATCGGCATCCTCGCCGATGATGACATCCCCGCTGGAAGTCGAAATCGTCTCCGTAGCAGTCATGCAGACTTCCGCAGATTCATTGACCGAGGCAGCCGTTGTGATGCTCACCCCCAATTCGGTAGTATTTATAAACCCAGTCTCGGTAATTGTCCCCACGGCGGGTGTCCCGGCGATAATCTGCGTTTTGTTGCCCAATTCAATTTGAAGTCCCGCGCTATGCGTCGAACCAATAGAACCACCTATTGACCAACCATTGCAAACCGTGCTGCCTTTTTCTACCGTCACGCTGCTGCCGTCGCCCGGAGGGTCGCGTAAAATCATGAACGGAATCTGCGGGCTGGTCGAAGTAAAATTGACCTGCCGGGGGCGTTTGCCCAAAACCACCGCTGCCGCCGAAAGTGTATTTTCCAACTCGTTGGCGCTGGCCAAAAAGGTGATGGTTTTTTGATACGGCGGGGTGATAGTCGGGAAAGCAGCCGTGAATTTGTACTTGTACTTGCCCGTCGTAACCAAAGTATCAAATGCAAGAGCCTCGGAAATGCCGTTTTCAATGTGCAAATCGAACGTGTCGAGGTAGCAAGCCCCGCCGTCGTATTGCTGATAAACTTTGAGTTCGGTCTGGTATTTTCCATCTTGTGTGAGCATCGGCACGCCGCAGGAATTGGTGTCGAGCGGTGTCATTTCGATTTGCGGCTGCGAGTAATAAATAAAATCCGTCGTGTCGCTCACCTCTTCCAGATCCACCGTTTTGCCGCCCTGCAATTGGAAATAATTGTAAATGATGTTGTTCGAGTGTTCCGTCACCGCGACGGTGAACGGCAGCGGCGGCAATTTGTCAAATTTGAACTTGCCGTTCGGGTTCGTCAAAATTTGTTCGCGGTACAAACAGCCGTCCAAAGTCTCGACTTTCACTTTGACAATCGCCCCGGCTGGGATGATTGATTTCCGGCAAATGGCATTGCCCGCCATTTGTCCCTCGATTTTGCGCTGCGTCTGGTTGCGGAAAAGGATGCCCGCCACTGGCGAAGCCACATTTTGAAGGTCCCAAAATGCGGGGTAAAACGTGTGGTTTTTGTACGTCGGTGAGAGCCGCCCCGTCTCGCCCGGTTCAAAATCAATGACAAAATACCCCGTGCTGTCGGTGAAAATGGGCGGCGACAACCGTTCGCCGTTGACCAAAATTTCCACGTTTTTTTGAAAACAGTCCGTCCCGTCGAACCGGACGTAGCCCGAAACTGGCACGGTGGATTGGTCTATAAAATCAATCTGATCGGCACTCGTGTTCGACGGGTTCAAAGTAACAAGCCGTGTCGAGGGCGTGAATTCGTGCGGCAAAGTCTCCGAAATCGCCGCCACCGTGCTGAAACCTGCGCCATGCAACGAACCATTTCCGGTCAAGGCCAAACCCATGTCGTGCAAAACCGTCCCTTCGCCTTCGTTCAAATTGAAATAAACGTGCAGTTTTGGATGGGTGACGTTTGTGCCGATGTTTGCAAAAGTTTGGATATCGGAGAGCGGCAAAAGGGTGTTGAAAATTGCCAGTTCGTCAATCAAACCTGTGAAATGATTGACAAAATTCGCCCCGCTCCGTTTCGCGCCCAAAGTCCAGACCGTGCCGTTTTTGAAATCCGCCGCCACGCCCGAAAACGTGTGCGTGCCGACGAGCGTCCCATTTTTGTAAAAAGCAACGAGCGTGCTGCTGCCCGTTTGTTTCATTGTAAAACTCAGGCGATGAAAACCCATCCCGATTTCCCCGAAATTTTTCGACGCGCCGCCCATTTCCAGAAAAATGTTCCCAGAAATCAAGTTCAGGGCAAAATGGGTGGTCGAGCCGTTTTGTTTCGAGAGCAAAGTTTGGGTGGCCGCGAAGTCAAAGTTTTTGACCGTGATTTCGACCGTCGAAGAATCTGGCAAATCAAAATTGGTCAAATCCGCGCGTCCCTCGTTCGACGCGCTGAACTCCACCGATTGGTTGTAATAAAAACTCTTCGAGGGACGGGCGATGAACGTCTGGCCGGAGGCATAATTCACGCCCTCGATTTTGTAAAAACCCGTCGCGTCCGAAACGCCCGCGTTGACCACGTCCGGTTTGTCGGTCGTCCATTCCGCGCCGCACATGTGCGCTTTTATTTTTTTGGAAGACAAATCGAAGCCCTTCGACCCCGTGCCTTCGTCAAATTTCCAGTAGGCCACCAGCCCGTCGGTCGTCGCCGAAACGGTCTGGTTCATGGATTGCTGGATTTCGGTTTGGGCCAATTGGCGATTGAAAAAACGGAGTTCGTCCATTTTTCCCATGAAATAGCCGCCCTCGTCGCTGCGCTTTCCCAAAAATAAAATCGTGCTGTCCGCCGAGATTTCGCCGACGGCGGTGCCGACCAGTTCGCCGTCAATGTAAAACAACAGCGATGCGCCGTTGAAACTCGCGGCAACGTAGTGCCAATCGCTTTTCGTCGAATCGGGAAAGGTGTAGCTCAGTTCGGTCTGCTGGAAAAGGGATTTTCCGATGCCGAATTTCACGCCTTTCGTTCCGTCGGCGGGCGTGACGGCGTGGAGCCACCAGTTTTTTCCAATGGTGCTGCCGAAGTCGAAAATGCCCGCGTTTTCGGTAGTCGGGTTGCCGTCGCCGATTTTCACCCAAGTCGAAAGGGTAAATTCGCTGCGCGGGTACGTCGGTTGGTATTCCGTGAAAACGGTCGAGAGGCCGTTGAACGAAACCGCCGTGCCAATTGTCGGGGTCAGTTTCACGACCGTGCCGCGAACGGGGTTGCCGGAAAACGTTTTGATTTGGCCGGTGACCACGCCGTTCGGGTTCAAAAAACCGAGTGCGCTGCCGCGCCTGCCTTCGCCGAAAACGCTCACGCCCGCCACCGAATACGTGTAAAACTGCCCGGCGAGGACGTTGAAATCAATGAACGTGAAGGTCTCGTTGTCCACCGTCGTCAGCAAGGCGCCGTCGCGATAGACTTTGTAACTGTTGGCCGAGGGGCTGAGCGGGTCGGGTGCCCAATCCACTTGGACGCGGTCGGGCAAATCGCCCTCGGTCGCCTTGACCGTCGGGGCGGAGGGGGCGAGCAGAAAACGCGCCCAAAAACCGAAGCCGATGTTGACGGTCGGGGAAATCGTAAATCCGACGACGGGCTGCCCGACGGTGATGCTGCTGATTGTCGACAGGTTCAGGGCATTGGCCACCGAGCCGTAATTGAAAAAAACTTGGCCTTTCAACACCTCGACCGTGCTGCGCGAGCTGCAAGCGGAGGAAACGGGGGTGTTCGAGCCGGGGCAGTTTTGTTCGATTAGGATGCCGTTGCAGTTGTTGTCAATGTTGTCGCAGTTTTCCTCTGCGCCGGGGTTTATGGCTGCGTTTGCGTCGTCGCAGTCGCCGCCAATCAAGATGTAGCCCAGCAATTTGGTGCAGGCAATGACCGGGGCGTCCGAATTTCCGTAGCCGTCGCCGTCGCCGTCGAGGTAGTAGGTGTCGCTTGGGTCTACGAAAAATATGGTGTGGCTGTCGGTGGCGGTGCAGCCGTTGGCGTCGGTGACGGTGACTTTGTAGGTTCCGGCAGCCGAATAGGTGGCCGTTGCGCCCGTCGCGCCGCCCGTCCAAACGTAGGAAATGCCGCCCGTGGCCGTGAGCGGCACCACGCCGCAACCGGAGGCCATGCCCGTGATGTCGGCGGTGGCCTTGTTCACGGTAATGGTTTGACTGGCAGTGGCGGAGCAACCCGCCGCAGTAGTTGCGGTGACGGAGTACGTTCCGCTGGCGGCAAAGGTGGCCGCTGCGGTGGCCGTGCCGTTCGACCAAGCGTAGGTCGCGCCGCCCGTTCCGGTGAGGGTCACGGTGTTGCAAGCGATGGCCGTGCCGGTGATGGTGGGCGTGGGAATCGAATTTATCGTGACGACCGCCGTGACCGTCTGCGCCGCGCCGCCGCCGAGCGGGGTGACGGTGACGGTGTACGTCCCCGACGTGGTGAGGGGGGGCAAGACAGCGGTGGTCGCGCCCGTGCTCCAAACATAGGCCGAGCCGCCCGTCGCTTTCAGTGTCGTCGAACCGCAAGCGGTGAGCGGGCCTTTTATGGCGATGACCGTCGTGGGGGTTATCGTCATCGTCAGGGTGTTGCTGGTATGCAACACGGGCGGGCCGCAGGGGGCGTTGCTGCCCATGGTACAGGTGATGACATCGTTGCTTACCAAACCCACATCGGTGTAGGTGAGCGAGTTGGCGCCGACGTTGTTGCCGTTTTTCTTCCATTGAAAAATGGGGTTCGTGCCGCCTCCTATCGGCGTGGCGGTGAACGTGACCGTTATATCCTCTTCAACGGTGGTGGGGGAAGAAGCCGTAATGGTCAAGGAAGGCGCGGGTGTCGGGATGATGACTATCGGTTTGCTTGCCACCGAGCTGGCTCCGTTGGCGGCGGTCACGGTGACGTAATACGTGCCGGAAGCGGAGACGGTGATGGCAGCAGTCGTCGCGCCAGTTGACCAAAGATAGTTGCCGCCGCCTGAGGCGGTGAGCGTCGTCGAACTGCAAGCGGGCGTCGTCCCCGCAATGACGGCATCAAAACACGTCACGCCAGGAGTCAAACCGCCGGGCGCGACCCAGTTGGAGGTCGAGCCGGAGAGGTAAAAATTGTTCAAGGTGCCGTGGTTGGCGTTGCTGGTGGCATCGGTCAAAGCCGTTCCGGTGGAGTGGTTGAATTTGTAATAGGCCACCAGTCCGGTTTCCGTGCCGAGGAGTTCGCAACTTCGCCGGAGGTAGATATCCAAGTAGTAGTTGCGGACGGTGTTCCAAATGCGGATTTCATCCAATTGCCCTTTCCACGGTTTGGTCGGTTGGCTCGGGCGTTGTCCGAAGGTTAGCGGGGAGGTTCCGGTGGGCATATTTCCCGCTCCGCAAGTGCCGTTCGCGTTCAAGGTGCCGTCAATGTACATTTGGAGATTTCCCCCGTTGCGCACGACTGCGACGTGGTGCCAAACGCCGTCGGCGACGGAAATGGTAGAATTCAGCCAAGTCGAGGAAAGACCATTGGCATAAAAAGAAAGCATCCCCGGTGCCGTGCCGGAGCCGTTGACGCCCAAGACAAAGCTGTTTTCCCCTTTTGCCAAAAAGTACTGCGTGGTGGTCACGGTAGTTTTTACCCAAGCTTCAATGGTGAATGCGCCCGTGATGTTGAGCGCGGCGTTGTGCGGGATGTTCACATAATCGTTCACGCCGTCAAAATCGAGGGCCGCGCCGACAACGGCTGCCGTCACGGTCATCGTAATGGCGTTGCTGGCGACGCTCGCCGGGCTTGGGCAGGTGGCGGAGCTGGTCATCACGCAGGTTATGATTTGCCCGTTGGTCAAGGTTGCGTCGGCGTAGGTGGCCGAGTTGAGGCCGACGTTGTTGCCGTTTTTCTTCCATTGATAACTGGGGGGCGCGCCGCCGTTGGTCGTCGTGGCGGTGAAGGTGACGATTGTCCCCAAAGGCACGAGCGTCGCGCTCGCCGTAATGTACACGGCGGGTAAAACGGTTGGATTGATGTAAACCGCTTGGCTGGCCGTCGCCGTCGCGCCGCCGGTGGCAGCGGTCACGGTGACGGTGTACGTCCCGGACGTGGTGAACGAGGCCGCTGCGGTCGTCGCGCCGCCCGTCCAGAGGTACGTGCCGCCGCCGCTGGCCGTGAGCGTAATCGAGCCGCAGCCCGTATTTCCGCCGCTAATGGTCGCATCAATGCACGTTGCGCCGCTGTTCACGCCGCCGGTCGAGACCCAGTTGGAGGTGAGGCCGGTTACGGCGAAATTGGTCAAGGTGCCGTTGTTTCCGTTGGCCGTCCCGTCGGTCAAGGTCGTGCCGCCGGATTGGTTGAATTTGTAGTAAGCCTTCAAGCCAGTTTCGTTGCCGACGAGTTCGCAGGTTCGTCTGGCTTGGAGTTGGGCTTGCGTCCGGGCGACGTTCCAAAGGCGGACTTCATCGAGTTGCCCTTTCCACGCTCTGCTCGGTGCGCTGGCCCGATAACCAATGGTCACGGGGGAAGTTCCGGTCGTGAAATTTCCGCCGTTTATCCCGTACTGGTTTTTCAAAACGCCGTCCACAAATAATCGGAGGCTCGTCCCGTCTCGTATGACGGCAACGTGGTGCCAGTTGCCGTCGGCGACATTGGTGTTGTTTGCCCTTGCCCAATCGGACGTTGCGCCAAAAATAAAAACTGAGAAAATGCCGGGCGAGTAACCGCCGCCGTTGAGGGCGAGGATATAACTGTCCTCGCCTTTCGCCAAAATGTACTGCTCGGTGGTGACCGTGGTTTTTATCCAAGCTTCGGCGGTGAACGCGCCCGTGATGTCGAAGGCGGCATTGTGCGGGATGCTTACAAAATCGTTCGTGCCGTCAAAATCGAGCGCCGCGCCGGAAAAAGGCGTCACCGTCATGGTGATGCTGTTGCTGGTGGCGGTCGGGGTCGTGAGACAAGGGTCGTTGCTGGTCATCACACAGCTGACGATGTTGCCATTGGCCAAGCCCACATCGGTGTAGGTGGCCGAGTTGGTGCCGACGTTGGTGCCGTTTTTCTTCCATTGATACACGGGCGCGGCGCCGCCGTTGGTCGGCACGGCGGTGAACGTGACGCTCGTCGTCGAAACGATGTTGGTCGCCGTGGCCGAAATCGAAACCGAGGGCGTGACGTAGGCATTGACCGAAATCGTTTGGCTGGCCGTCCCCGTCGAGCCGTTGGCGGTCGTCACGGTGACGGTGTAGGTGCCGCTGGTGCTGAACGTGGCGGCTGCGGTCGTCGCGCCGCCTGTCCACAAATATGTCGCGCCGCCGCTCGCGGTCAGGGTGATCGCGGTCAGGCAAGAGACCGTTGCGCCGGTGATTACGGCGTTTACGCAAGTTGTCCCGCTGGTCACGCCGCCGACGGCGACCCAGTTGGACGTCGTGCCGGTGAGGGTAAAATTGGTCAAGGTGCCGTTGTTGGCGTTTGCCGTCAAATCGGGCAGCGAGGTGGAGTATAAGGGTTGATTGAATTTGTAGTAGGCCGCCAGCCCGGTTTCCGTGCCGAGGAGTTCGCAGTATCGGTTGCCTTGGAGTTGGCCTTGCGTTCGGGCGGTGTTCCAAAGGCGGACTTCGTCTATTTGCCCGTTAAAGTTTTTGGTGGCCATGCTGGCGCGTTGCCCGATTTGCAGGTTGGACGTTCCGGTCGAGATGCTGCCGCTGCCGCAAGTGCCGGTGGTGCTCAAATTTCCGTCAATAAAGAGTTGGATGCTCGTCCCGTTTCGCACGGCGGCCACGTGGTGCCAGATGCCGTCGGCGATGCTGGTGGCGGAATATGTCCAAGCGGTGGACACGCCAAAGGCATAAAACGACAGTTTGCCCGCGCCGCCGCCGCCGCCGTTGACGGCGAAATCATAGCTGTTTTCGCCTTTCGCAAAAATGTACTGCTCGGTGGTGGCGGCGGTTTTTATCCAAGCTTCGCAGGAAAACGCGCCCGTGATGTTGAGGGCGGCGTGGTGCGGGATGTTGACGTAATCGTTCGTGCCGTCAAAGGCGAGGGCCGCGTTGTTGGCGGTCACGGTCATCGTCAAGGCGTTGCTCGTGGCGGTGGTGGGCGTGGCGCAGGTGGCGTTGCTGGTCATGACGCAGGTGATAACATCGTTATTTACCAAACCCCCATTGATGTGCGTGGCGAAGGTGCCGATGTTGGTGCCGTTTTTCTTCCATTGATAAACGGGCGAGGTGCCGCCGTTGGTGGGCGTGGCGTTGAAGGTGACGCTCGTCCCCGTAACGATGGTCGTCGCGCTGGCCGAAATCGAAACGGCGGGCGTGACGTTTGCCGTGACCGTTATCGCTTGGCTGGCCGTCGCCGTCGCGCCGCCGGAAGCGGCGGTGACGGTGACGGTGTACGTTCCGGTGGTGCTGAACGTGGCGGCTGCGGTCGTCGCGCCGCCCGTCCACAGGTACGTTCCGCCGCCGCTGGCGGTCAGGGTAATCGAGCCGCAGCCGGAAGTCGCGCCCGTGATTGCGGCAGTGACAACGGCCCCGGTCACGGTCATCGTGATGGCGTTGCTCGTGGCGGTGGTGGGCGTGGCGCAGGTGGCGTTGCTGGTCAAAACACAGGTGACGACGTCGTTATTTGCCAAGGCCGCGTCGGTGTAGGTCGTGGCGTTTGTGCCGACGTTGGCTGCGTTTTTCTTCCATTGATAAATGGGTGTCGTGCCGCCGTTGGTCGGCGTGGCGGTGAAGGTGACGCTCGTGCCGGACGTGATGCTCGTCGCGGTTGCCGAAATCGAAACCAACGGCGCGACGGTTGAATTGACCGTAATCGTTTGGCTCGCCGTCGAGGTCGCGCCGCCGGAAGCGGCCGTCACGGTGACGGTGTACGTCCCCGAAGTGGTAAAAGTGGCGGCTGCGGTCGTTGCGCCGCCCGTCCACAAATACGTTCCGCCGCCGCTGGCGGTCAAGGTTATCGAAGCGCAGCCGGACGTTGCGCCGCTGATGCTGGCTGCTGCGGTCACGGTCATCGTCACGGCGTTGCTCGTGGCGGTGGTGGGCGAGGCGCAGGTCGCGTTGCTGGTCAAAACACAGGTGACGACATCGTTATTTGCCAAAGCCGCATCGGTGTAGGTCGTGGCATTCGTGCCGACGTTGACTGCGTTTTTTTTCCATTGATAAATAGGTGTCGTGCCGCCGTTCGTCGGTGTGGCGGTGAAAGTGACGCTCGTCCCCGCCGTGATGGTCGTCGCCGATGCCGAAATTGAAATGGCGGGCGTGACGTTTGCCGTGACCGTAATCGCTTGGCTGGCGGTCGAGGTGGCGGTGTTGGCAGCCGTCACGGTGACGGTGTACGTCCCGGAGGTGGTGAAGGTGGCGGCTGCGGTCGTTGCGCCGCCCGTCCACGAGTACGTTCCGCCGCCGCTGGTGGTCAGCGTGAGCGAGCCGCAACCCGTGGTTGCGCCCGTGATGACGGCATCGAAACACGTTGCTCCGGTGGGCACACCGCCGGGGGCGACCCAGTTGGAGGCCGTGCCGGTGAGGGCAAAATTGGACAAGGTGCCGTTGTTCGCGTTGGCCGTCAGGTCGGTCAAAGTCGTGCCGGAGGATTGGTTGAATTTGTAATAGGCGTTCAAGCCGGTTTCCGTGCCGAGGAGTTCGCAGTTCATTTTGGCCTGAATTTGGGCTGCCGTGCGGGCGACGTTCCAAAGCCGCACTTCGTCAATCGCGCCATTCGTGGATGCCGAACTGCTCGTCTCGTTGCTGCCGATGTACACGGGTTGGGTCGAATTGGTCAAGGCCAAGCTGGAAAAACTCTGGGTTCCGGCTTGCACACCATTTATGTAGAGCGTCAAGCTGATGCCGCCGCTGAGCACCCCAGCCACGTGCGTCCAAGTGTTGAGCGAGAGGTTGGTGGTGGACATTTGAATTGCTTGGGCAGGGCCGCTGTTGACCAATATGCCCAATTGCGTTCCCGACGTAAAAATCCGGCAACCGTTCAGGCCTGCGCCCCGGTTTTTGGCGACGATGAAGTGTTCGCCGCTGAGCAAAGTCGTGGGCTTTATCCATGCCTCGAAGGTGAAATCGGTGGTGAAATCGAGGCTGTTTGCGTCGGGGATGCTCACATAATCGTTCGTGCCGTCGAAATCGAGGCCCGCGCCGACAACGGCAGCGCTGACGAGCATCGTGACGGCGTTGCTCGTGCCGGTGGTGGGCGTGGCGCAGGTGGCGTTGCTGGTCAAAACACAGGTAATCACGTCGTTATTTGCCAGTGCCGCATCGGTGTAGGTCGTGGCGTTTGTGCCGACGTTGGCTGCGTTTTTCTTCCATTGATAAATGGGTGCCGCGCCGCCGTTCGTCGGCGTGGCGGTGAACGTGACGCTCGTCCCCGTCGTGATGTTCGTGTTCGTGGCCGAAATGGACACGGCGGGCGTGACGTTTGCCGTGACCGTAATCGCTTGGCTGGCGGTCGCGGTGGCCGTGTTCGCAGCCGTGACGGTGACGGTGTACGTCCCGGAAGTGGTGAAAGTAGCGGCTGCGGTGGTCGCGCCGCCTGTCCAGAGGTACGTTCCGCCGCCGCTGGCGGTCAACGTGAGCGAGGTACAGGCGGAAGTCGCGCCGCTGATGCTGGCATCGAAACAGGTTGCTCCGGTGGTCACGCCGCCGGGCGTGATCCAGTTGGAAGTCGTGCCAGTCAGTGCAAAATTGTTCAACGTGCCGTTGTTGGCGTTCGCCGTGGCGTCGGGCAGGCTGGTGCCGGAGTTTTGGTTGGATTTGAAATAGGCTTTCAATCCGGTTTCGGTGCCGAGGA
This sequence comes from Saprospirales bacterium, assembly GCA_031398055.1. Taxonomy (GTDB): domain Bacteria; phylum Bacteroidota; class Bacteroidia; order Chitinophagales; family Saprospiraceae; genus M3007. The sequence goes on from JANNMS010000267.1 coordinate 31,531, forward strand.
GTTCGCAGTTTCTTTTGGCTTGGATTTGCGCCGCCGTGCGGACGGTGCTCCAAATCCGCACCTCGTCGAGCGAGCCGTTGAACGCGTTGGCACTGGGTTCGCTGCTGCCCAGGTTAACGGGTTGGGTCGAATTACCCAAAGTCAAGGAGGAAAAAGTCTGCGTTGCTTCTTGCACCCCGTTGATGTAAAGTGTCAATACCGTGCCGCCAGAATAAGTAGCCGCGACGTGTGTCCAAGTATTGAGCGACAAGGTTTGCGTAGAAACTACGACGTGCTGTTCGGGCCCGTTGTTGACAACAATTGCCAAAGTGTTGTCATAAGCCATAAAACGGTAGCCAGTCAGTCCTACGTCGCGGTTTTTGGAAATGATGGTGCGTTCGCCCCCCGGCAAAGTCGTGGGTTTTATCCATGCTTCCAACGTGAAATCGGTGGTCAAATCCAGACTGTTTGCGTCGGGGATGCTTACCCGGTCGTCCGAGCCGTCAAAATGCAGCCCTGCGCCGACAAAACAACTCGTCCCGGTGGTCACGCCGCCGGGCGTGACCCAGTTGGAAGTATTTCCCGAAAGGGCAAAATTGGTCAAAGTGCCGTTCGCGGCGTTTGCCGTCGCGTCGGTCAAAACTGTGCCGGAGGATTGGTTGGATTTGTAATAGGCCACCAAACCCGACTCGGTGCCGGCCAGTTCGCAGTTCATGCTGGCTGAAATTTGTGCAGGCGTGCGGGCGGAGTTCCAAAAGCGGACATCGTCCATTTTTCCGTTCAAAAATCCGGGATCGGCTGTGGAAGGACCGGTGCCCGCGTTGTTGGGTTTTACCCCCAGCAAAGTATAAAGAAAACTGCTGCTCAACGTGCCGTTGTAACTCGCCGAACCCACCTGCGCGCCGTTGACGAACAGCCGGAGCAACGAGCCGTCGCAAGAAAACGCGACGTGCGTCCAAGTCCCGGTCGGAATCGTGTTGGGCGAGACGACCGAGGCCACCGTCCCGTTCGATTGTTTGATGTAAATGCTCGGTTTCAAAGTCACGTCGTCCAGGCCAAAATGAAATGCCCCGAGGGAGCTCGACCAGTTTTTGACAAAAGTTCCCCAGGAGGCGTTGGCGTTGAGGTTGACCCAACATTCCAAGGTCATTTGCCCACCGGAGTACCACGACGCAGCGGCTGGCACGACTACATAATCGTTCGTGCCGTCAAAATCCAGCGCGGCTTGCGCGAAAACGCGGCTGCCGGACAGGCCGCCCAGCAAAAAAAGGAGGCAAAATTGGAGGTTCGTGCGCCGAAACAGACGGGCCAAACCCTTCCCGATTGGGGAAGTTTGATTGATATTTTTCATCTTGATGAAAGTCTTTTTTTGAAAAAAATGGAGTGCAGCCCAGATTGGACAATCCTTAAATGCTGCTTTTTCATTTTGAAAAAGCAGCCATTTTTGGAAATCCTTCTTTGAAAAATCTCCGATTTCTAAATACAGCTACTTGTCACGCTGTAAGCGTCTGCCCAAGTAAAACGCTCGATTTCAAAGCAAACGGAGTATGTTCTTTGCTCAAATTATGCTCCTTTCCCTTGGGCAGACGCTTACAGCGTGACAAGTATCTGTATTTAAAAACCGAAGCTTTTTCAAACGAAGGTTTTCAAAAATGGCTTCGTGAAATCAATTGGAAATCCTGTTTTCCAATGCCCGAAGGCGCGTTTCAAAAGAAGCTTTCATCGAAGTGTTTTCCGTTTTCAGGCCGCTGTTTTCGCCTTCCAAACGCGTGACCTGTTTTTTCAACTCCTCGACCTGCCGAGCGAGTTCCTGCGTCGCCGAGACGTTCAGGGTGAAAATGCGGTCGTAGTCCACCGTGTGGAAATCCTTGACCTTTTTGCCGTAGACAAAGACCTCGGCCATGGCTGCTTCATTCCAGTCAATTGTAAAGGAGTTTTCGGCGGGTACCGCCGCGACGATTGCCCGTTTTTCACCGCCGGGCAGCATCAGTTTCACCTCGTCTCCGATGGCAAGGCCGTGGTTTTTTTCTAGCGAAATGGTCATTTTCCCCGCAGAAAGCTGGGCTGTGGTGGACAGCGCGTACACGTCGGGGATGAAATTCGCGGATGTGGTAACCGCTTCGGGGAACGTTTGCTCGACCTCCTGTGCAATGAAACCTTTTTTGAAAGCCGAGCCACTGGCGATTTCGTCAACGTGGCGGTAATTGGCCACGCGCAGTTTTTGAAGCGTGGAGAGGTCGGTAACGGGGTTGGAAAGGGAAATGTCTTTTTTGATGCGCTTGTCGGAAGCTGCCCAAAATTCTTGAGCTGCAATTCTACTGCTTGTCGTCATGGAAAAATCGTAGTAGCCAGGATTTGCTACATATAAACTCGAACTACCGCCGTGAACCTTGACAGCCCCATAATATTGGGAACTGTTGCCATCAATTCGCACGGCGCCTCCTATGGTGGTGCTCCCTGTTATGGTGGCGGTTCCTCCTATGTAGGTGCTTCCTTCCAAGTGAGTACTCCCGACTACTTTCAAAGCATTGTTGGCATCCACAGAAGTTTGCCCGACGGCAAGTTTTGTGGAAATCGCCATGTTGTCGGGGTTGAACGAGGTGGCCGTCAAAGCACCCGTGCTGAGCGAGCCGCTGGTGAGCGCGCCGACCACGTCCACGCCGCTGGTTTTGACGGTCAGCTTGCTCGTGCCGTTGTATTGCAGGGCGGTGTTGTTCGCCCCCGGGTTCACGACAAAATCGCTGCTCGCCGAACCGAAACCAACGCTGCCGACGGCATTGCCTTTTTTGAAATCAATTTGCCCGGCGGTATTGCCTTCGACCAGCATTTTGGCATCGCCGTCGGCACTTTTGACGTGCAACTGGTAGTTTGCCGACGGCGAAATCGTGCCCGCGCCGATGGGCCCGCTGCCGGGAAAGACGTTGGCCGAGCCAATCAGCGAGAGCGCATACGGCGAAGAAGTCAGCCGCACGCGCGGGATGAGTTCCGTGCCGCCGTCCACCGACACACCGAGATAATAGGTCACGTTGAAAGGTGCGTTCAGCGGATCCGCACCGCCGCCCAGTTCGGTGCTGTAAATGCCGCCGACGACGCTGACTTCTTGGGTCTCGGTGTGGACGGCGGTGCCGCCGGTCGTGGTCGGGTAAAGTTTGAAGGTGAGGTCGTACTTGCCATCATCGACCGCCGCGCCGGTAGATTTTCGGATGATGCCCTGGATGCTGAGGGTGGCTTGGGCAAAAATAGTTTGAGAAAATGCCGTGATGCAAAGTAGCAGGATGAAGGATTTAACCAATTTCATGTGCGGAATTTTTTTTAAATGAAAAAGTGAGTGAAAAAGAGTGTTTCATGCCGCGCAGACCTTCCAAAATAGTAGGCTTGGTTTATGCAAAAAAACAGAAAGGCCACCATCTGGCGGCAGCCTGTGTTCTCTTTTGAAAATTAGATTATAATGGTTGGGAAAGATGGTCTATTGACCTTCGGACGAATGCCCTCGAAAACCCGGCGGCAAACGTATAAATGTTTTTCACCACGTTCTAAAAATTGGGGGGGACAAAGGGGGGACATTCAAAAACTAATTTTCAACGCATTGATATTCAAGATATTAAAACGGTTCGGTCGCATTGCCGATACCAAAAAAACGACCCACCAAAAACAAAAAAGCCCGAACCGTCCGGGAGCGTCGAAAGGATGCTCCCGGACGGTTCGGGCATATATTGGTTGACTGGCTGATTGGTTCGAGCAAACCAACCAATCAACTAATTACAACTCGCCCTTCAACGCTCACAAGCCAAGTTGCAGGCCAAAAGCCGGGAGCTGGTGCGTGTCAATCGGCAGGTGCTCGACCTAAAAACCCGGCTCATTTCCGACCTCAATTTGCAAAGCCCCGAACCTGTCGAAGAGCGCACCGTTGCCGCGGATTCCAATTTGGCAATCGGCCACCTGCGGCGCATGAAAATTCTGACCGAGTCGGACTGGGTGATGTTCCGGGAAATATTTGAACAAGCGTTTCCCAATTTTGGCCTTCGCCTGAAAACCGCTTTCCCAGATTTGAGCGCATCCGACACGCGTTTTTTTATGATGTTGAAATTGGGTTTCGAGTCGCGCGAAATAGCAGAGGAGCTCGGCATCTCCACCGACAGTGTTTGGAAAGGGCGTTATCGGCTGCGGAAAAAATTGGGCAAGGTCGAAAATGCTGAATTTAATGCCTTTGTGTTGCGGTTTTCCTGAACAAAAATTGACCAAGAATCGAATGTGATTTTACCAAATCAGGATAAGCCTTGGCGGCTTACTTGGCCTTCTGTTCCACAGAGGTTCATGGAGGACCGGAGGGCACAGAGGTAAAAACTCCGTGCCCTTCGTTCCTCTGCGAGCCTCTGTGGAATTCCACTTGCACTTATGTTCAAATAATCACTTCAGGTGCCGTTCTAAATTATACGGAATAATTTCCGCTGAGCTCACGTTTTCAAATCTCCAACCGCATTTTGCCTTCAATTTCCAAAAATTCTTCCGGCACGCCCGCCATCAATTCATCTTTAAAAGCCGAAATCAAATCATTTTTCAAAAAATCGCGGTGCGTGGCGAGGCTCACTTCTCGCACCGGGGCGGGCGCACGGAAAGGAAAAATGTGTTGTCGTTGCTCTGTGCTCAAAGTTTCGGTTGCCATTGCGGGCAAAATCGTCACGCCCTGACCCATTCCGACGAGTCGGATGAGCGTTTCGAGACTGCCGCTTTGATAATTTAAACGGCTTTCGGAACTGCGCCGGAGTTCGCACAAATTCATGATTTGCGAGCGCAGACAGTGGCCTTCTTCGAGCAAAAGCAGTTCTTCCGGTTCGATGTCTTCGGGCAGTAAATAATGTTTTTCGTAGGTGTGAGAAGAGTAAACGAGGAGTGGTTCGTAAAACAAGGGCGTTTCTCGGATGGCCGGATCGTTGAGCGGACTGACGAGGAGGCCAACATCTAATTGGTTGTTTTTCAAGCGTTTGAGGATTTCCGAGGTGACGTGCTCCGAAATTGAAAGGTGCACGCCGGGGTATTTTTCCAAAAACCGATGGATAAAACGGTGCACCAAATACGGTGCGAGCGTCGGGATGATGCCGACCCGCAATTCGCCGGCGAGCGCGTTTTTTTGCTGCCGCAAAATGTCATGCAACCGGGTGACCTCGAGCAGGATTTTTCGCGCTTGTTCTATGATAATTTCGCCGACGTCGGTCGGGACGACGGGTTGTTTGCTTCGGTCAAAAATTTTGCAGCCGAGTTCGTCTTCCAATTTTTGAACCATCATGCTCAACGTCGGCTGCGTCACGTGGCAGGCCTCGGCGGCTTTTGCAAAATGCCGAAGCCGTTCGACGGCCAAAATGTATTCGAGTTGCTGAAAATTCATTGACAAAATCTATTTCGTTATCGAAAATATCAGTTTGATTGATTGGCGAAAATAGTAGACTTTTACGCTGACAATTTCCAAAAGGCAATTGACTTTGGATTTTTTTGAATAAAAATTTTAAACCAAATTTATGGAAAAGAAAAAACTCACCACCGCATCCGGTCGTCCGTATGTTGAAAATGAGAACACGATGACCGCCGGGCCGCGCGGCCCAATCTTGTTGCAAGACTTCATTTTGCACGAAAAAATGGCGCATTTCAACCGCGAACGCATCCCCGAGCGGGTTGTCCATGCAAAAGGCAGCGGGGCGTACGGCACTTTCACGGTCACCCACGATATCACGAAGTACACGAAAGCGAAACTTTTTTCTGAAATCGGCAAGCAGACGCGCACATTTTTACGGATGTCCACCGTCGGCGGTGAAAAAGGCTCGGCGGACACGGAACGCGACCCGCGCGGTTTTGCTTTGAAATTTTACACCGAAGATGGCAACTGGGATTTGGTGGGCAACAACACGCCCGTGTTTTTTATCAAAGACCCGAAAAAATTCGGCGATTTCATCCACACCCAAAAACGCGACCCGCACACCAATTGCAAAAGCCCCACGATGATGTGGGATTTTTGGTCGCTCAATCCTGAAAGCCTGCACCAAGTCATGATTTTGATGAGCGACCGCGGCACACCGCACGGTTATCGGCACATGCACGGCTTCGGAAGCCATACTTTTTCGTTGGTAAATGCCGAAAACGAGACCGTTTTTGTGAAATTCCATTTCAAAACCCAGCAAGGCATCCAGAATTTTGACAACGATTCGGCGACAGAAATGAAAGGAAATGACCCTGATTTTGCGCAGCGCGACCTCGTCGAGGCCATCCAAAATGGTGATTTTCCGAAATGGAGCCTCAAAATTCAGGTGATGACTCCCGAGCAATCCAAAACTTTCCGCTGGAATCCGTTCGATTTGACCAAAGTTTGGCCGCATGCGGAATTTCCGTTGATCGATGTGGGCACGCTGGAACTCAACGAAAATCCGGACAACTATTTTGCGCACGTCGAGCAATCGGCTTTCGCGCCGGCGCACATCGTGGACGGCATCGGTTATTCGCCCGATAAAATGTTGCAGGGGCGTTTGTTGTCGTATCCCGACGCGCACCGCTATCGGCTTGGCGTAAATCATGAGCAGATCCCGGTCAACCGCTGCCCATTTATGGTGGCCAATTATCAGCGCGACGGAAGCATGCGGACGGATGGAAATGGCGGCAGTGCGCCCAATTATTTCCCGAACAGTTTTGATGAAATTGAAATCGATCCTTCGTACAAAGAACCGCCGTTGCACCTCGAATCCACCGTGGCCGATTGGTACGACCGCAACGCGCCGGGCGAAAACGACCATTATTCGCAGCCCGGTGCGCTGTTCAATAAAGTAATGACCGCCGCCGAAAAACAGAACACCGTCAACAACATCGTCGGTGCGATGAGCGGCATTAGCGGGCCGAAACGCAACCTGATCATCAACCGCCAACTTTGCCATTTTTTCCGGGCAAGCATCGACCTCGGTACGCGGGTAGCGGCAGGTTTGGGCGTTGACATGGCGGAAGCGCAAAGCCACATGGCCGAAATGGCTGTCTGATTTTTTAAGAAACTGTTTTAAAACCTCTTTTGAGTTGGTTTTGCCGCTATTTTTTGATTCTGGAAAATTTATTTTTAAAGGAATATCGGGTCATATTTCTTTGAAAATAAGTTTTTCAAAATCGGAAAAGAGTGGTAAAAACAGCCAAAAAGAGGTTTTAAAACAGTTTCTAACATTTTAAAGGAATCACGGAAGCTTTGATCAAAGCTCGTCGAACGACTTGAAGAGCTGAATCGCACGATTACAATAATGAAACAGCCAACCCACCATTGGGTTGGCTGTTTTTTTTGTGAAAATCTGTGCAATTTGTGGCAACTGCGAAACTCCTATTTAAAAAAAATCAGGCTCACGCCTCGCCAAAAATCTCCAAAGTCGGCAAGGAAACCACACCTGCCCGTTTCATCAAAACTGGCAAAATCGGGTCACTGAAAAAACGGTGCAGCGCATCGCTGCTCGGAGCGGAAAAAAGGACGCTGATTTCGTTCGGATTTTCGAGCGAGCGCAACAGTTTGACGCACTCGATTCCGGCGGCGGCGGCGCGCGGTTGGTCGCTTTCAAAAACGGGTTTCCACGTTTTGAAATCCTCCACGGTTTGGGAAAGGATGGCGTAAATCATGGTTGCAGGCTGGAGATTGGTGACCAATCATTTTAAATTAAGTAGTCAATACGAAGTTTTCGAGTGTTTGGAAAATGCGGCAGAGCCGCTAAATATTTGTAGCCATCGAACAAGGTTTTTTCAGAGGTGCGGAGCACCGAAATATTCCGGTGCTCTGCACCTCAACTTAGACTTCCCTTGCATTTCTACAAATATTTAGCGGCTCTGCCGCATTTTCA